>NZ_JALNPN010000016.1:0-118437 GCF_024520835.1 Pantoea sp. Fr+CA_20 | reverse complement strand
AAAATACAAAACGCCTGATGAGGTACATCAGGCGTTTTAAAAGATAAAAAAGTGTCAACCTATGCCAGGACTAGTCATGCAGAACAAGTAAAATGTTCACTTTCCTGCCGAGCTAACTCATCAAGAATGCCTTGATAATGCTTTGGCTTCAAGGCTTTTCAGCCACATTCTCGCCCTTTCTCACAATTTGCTGTAGTTGACAAAAAGTGACATTTTTTTGTGATCAAAATCACACATCTATAGGCATATCGCGCTATGCTGGATCCATTCAGACGGCAATCACAGAGAGGTAAGAATAATGATCGTGAATATTACCAGTAAGCAAATGGAAATCACTCCAGCCATCCGTGAACACGTCGAAGACCGTCTCGCCAAGTTAGAAAAATGGCAAACAGACCTGATTAACCCACATATCGTTCTGTCGAAAGAGTCCAAAGAATTTGTGGCTGACGCCACCATTAACACACCGAACGGGACACTGGTCGCCAGTGCCAAGCACGACGATATGTATACCGCTATCAACGACCTGATTAGTAAACTTGAGCGCCAACTCAACAAAGTTCAGCATAAATCTGAAGCGCGCCGTGCGGCCACCAGCGTCAAAGACTTTACGCCCGCCGCAGAAGAATAAGTTCTGCTCCAGCCTTACAGACGCGCCTACGGGCGCGTTTTTTGTTGACAGCTTTTCATCTGTGCGGTTACTCTCAGTTCAGCTTATTTTTCGGAACCTGTCATGAAAACACTGTCGTTTTTCTTCGCTTTCTTTTTTACCTTCCCCTGATTGGGAGGCCATTCGTCGTGTAAAAAGAAAGCGAAGACGAACAACAAAGCCTCCCAATCGGGAGGCTTTTTTATTGGATAGCTTACAGGTGAGCCTTATGACCCCGGACAATCCGCTTCTGGCACTGCGTGAAAAAATCAGCGCCGTTGACGAAAAACTACTGACGTTACTCGCCGAACGGCGTTTGCTGGCTGTGGAGGTGGCACAGGCGAAACTGGCAACGCACCGCCCTGTCCGCGACGTTGAACGTGAACGCGCGCTGATTGAGCACCTTATCGTGCTGGGCAAAAAACATCAGTTGGATGCCCACTACATCACTCGTCTTTTCCAGTTGGTCATTGAAGATTCGGTTCTGACACAGCAGGCGTTGCTGCAAAAAAACCTTAACCATCCTCATGCTCACGCGGCCCGCATCGCCTTCTTAGGCCCGAAAGGCTCCTATTCTCACCTGGCGGCGCGTCAGTATGCTGCACGCCATTTCAGTAATATGGTGGAGTGCGGTTGCCTGAAATTCCACGACATCATTAAACAGGTCGAAAACAACGCGGCAGATTACGCCGTCTTACCGATTGAGAACACCAGTTCCGGTTCTATCAACGACGTTTACGACCTGCTGCAACAGACCAATTTATCGATTGTGGGTGAGCTGACGCTGCCGATTGAACACTGCATGTTGGTCAGCAGTCAGAGCGATCTGGAACAGATTGAAACGGTCTACAGTCATCCGCAGCCTTTTCAGCAGACCAGCCACTTCATTAACCGCTTCCCACACTGGAAGATTGTCTATACCGAAAGCACCGCCGCGGCCATGGAAAAAGTTGCCGCACTGAACTCACCTAAGGTCGCAGCGATCGGTAGCGAAGCCGGTGGCGAGCTGTATCAGTTACAGGTGCTTGAGCGCAATCTGGCAAATCAACAGCAGAATCACACGCGCTTTATTGTCCTGGCCCGAAAATCCATCGAGGTATCCGATCAGATTTCGGCGAAAACCACGCTGATTATGGCAACCGGTCAGCAGGCGGGTGCGCTGGTTGACGCGCTGTTGGTATTACGTCAGCACAATCTGATTATGAGCAAGCTGGAATCCCGTCCGATTAACGGTAACCCATGGGAAGAGATGTTTTATCTGGATGTGCAGGGCAATCTGCAGTCTGAAAAAATGCAGCAGGCACTGGAAGAGCTGCGTGCGATGACGCGTTCATTGAAAGTGCTTGGTTGTTATCCCAGTGAAAATGTCATTCCTGTCGAACCCGAGAAGTAGCCAGAAAAAAGGCATCCAGATGGATGCCTTTTTACATTACGGACGGCTGTCGTTAGCCGAGCGAAGCAAGCTTCTGCTCTCAACCAAAAAGCGTTTGGCGTGATCGCCAAACCAGTCTTCGACCCGATTAAAGCTGGCGATAAAGGCGTGTTTATCACCTTGCTCCAGCAGCGCAATGGCTTCACCAAACCGCTGATAATAGCGTTTGATAAGGTTCAGGTTATTTTCAGACGACATGATGATATCCGCATACAGCTGCGGATCCTGCGCGAACAAGCGCCCCACCATTGCCAGCTCAAGCCGGTAAATGGGTGAGGATAATGCCAGCAGCTGATCAAGATTGACGTTCTCTTCAGCCAGGTGAAGGCCATAAGCAAAAGTGGCAAAATGGCGCAGCGCCTGGATAAACGCCATGTTCTGATCGTGCTCTTCCGCCCCAATACGATGCAGGCGAGCTCCCCAGACCTGTATTTGCTCCAGCAGCCACTGATAGGCTTCGGGCTGCCGCCCATCGCACCAGACCACAACCTGTTTGGCAAGGCTGCCGCTGTCAGGTCCGAACATGGGATGCAAACCCACTACCGGTCCGCGATGCGCCGCCAGCATCGCCTGTAAAGGCCGATTCTTGACGGAAGCAAGATCCACAAGGATGCAGTCATCCGGCAGTGGAGGGAGCTGTTCAATGACCTGTTCAGTCAGATGAATGGGCACGCTGATAATCACCATACCAGCATCGCTTAACAGCGCATCGGCCCGATCCCAGTCGTCTTTATCCAGCGTTTTCACCTGGTAACCCGACAGCGTCAGCATTTTAGTAAACAGCCGCCCCATCTGGCCATTACCGCCGACGATAACCACCGGACGAAGATCGGGACGCAGCGTTTTAAACCCTTTATCGTTTTCGCTGGTATAGGATTCTCGCATCACACGGCGCAATATATCTTCTATCAAATCGGCAGGCACACCCAGTGCTTCCGCCTCTTTGCGACGGGACGCCAGCATTGAAGCCTCCCGTTCCGGAACATAGATAGGCAAACCATGGCGGCTTTTTACTTCGCCCACTTCCGCTACCAGTTCCAGACGTTTCGCCAGCAGATCCAGTAACGCTTTATCTACCGTATCAATTTGTTCGCGTAATGCGTTTAGTTCAGCCACCATTGCCCACTACACCTCGTGTGAAAGACGCGCCGACAGCACCTCGTGTAGCTCATCATGCATTTCACGCAGTAATGCCTCCGTGACGCTCCAGTTGACGCAGGCATCGGTAACAGAAACGCCGTACTTCATATCACTGCGCGGCTGCTCCGAAGACTGGTTGCCTTCGTTAATGTGGCTTTCCAGCATCAGGCCAATAATCGAACGGTTGCCTTTCTTGATCTGGTCAACGGCCGACTGAGCAACACCAGGCTGACGGCGGTAATCTTTGTCAGAATTACCGTGGCTGCAATCTATCATTAAGGCTGGACGGAGTCCCGCTTTAAGCATGGCAGTTTCACATTGTGCTACGTCTTCCGGACTGTAATTCGGCGCTTTGCCGCCGCGTAAAATCACATGCCCATCGGGATTGCCCTGGGTTTGCAGCAGGCAAACCTGGCCGGACTGATTGATGCCCACAAAGCGGTGAGGCATGGCTGCAGCGCGCATAGCGTTGATCGCCGTCCCCAAACTTCCGTCCGTGCCGTTTTTAAAGCCCACCGGCATCGACAGACCCGACGCCATTTCACGGTGGGTTTGCGATTCAGTGGTACGTGCACCGATCGCCGACCAGCTAAACAGATCGCCTAAATATTGCGGGCTGTTTGGGTCCAGCGCTTCAGTGGCTAAAGGTAAACCCATATCGACCAGGTTAACCAGTAATTCACGGGCAATATGCAAACCCGCTTCCATATCGAATGAGTTATCCATGTAAGGATCGTTGATTAACCCTTTCCAGCCAACGGTGGTGCGGGGTTTCTCAAAGTAGACGCGCATAACAAGATACAGGCGATCTTTTACCTGTTCAGAGAGGCTTTGCAGACGACGGGCATAATCCAGAGCAGCTTCCGTATCGTGAATTGAGCAGGGGCCACAGACCACTAACAGGCGCGGATCACGGCCTGCAATGATATCGGCAATCGTCTGGCGCGAAGCGGCGATTTGCGCCTGCTGCGCATTGCTCAAGGGGAATTTGTTTTTTAGCTCTTCCGGAGTAATCAACACTTGCTCATTGGCGATATGAACATTGTTTAACGCGTCTTTTTGCATCGTCCTGTCCTTTACTCTCATTTATACGGTCAAGGGGTCCTCATGGAGGAGGTGCTTAACTGTATCATAAGTGGTACATCTGGCAATCCTTTGTGTACACTTTATTTACCACGTTAAAAACACACCGCCAATAATATTAATTAAATTATAAATAACAGCAACTTAATTAATACCACAAAAAGCCCCAGCTATTTTTTAGTGTAAATTAAAATGTACACTCAATTTATTCCCCGGTGCAAAATCGCCTGTTAACATACAGGGGGAAACGTACAAGGATGAGAGCATGACCCCGATGATTTCGACACTTCGCCTGCGCCCTTTCGATTTACATGATATTGAGGCTTTCACGGAAGCCGTTAACGACTCTCTGGACACATTGTTGCCCTGGATGAGTTGGGCACATCAGGATTATCAGCCGCATGAAGCCGAAAGCTGGATTCGCTTTACACACTTACAACGCGCACTTAAAGAAGCGGAAGAATTTGCCATCGTGGATGCCGAGAACCGCCTGTTAGGTGGTGCAGGCTTTCGCTTTGCTAAAAAACCGGGAGAGTTTTGCGCTTTGGGGTACTGGGTTCGACGTGACGCGCAATGTCAGGGCGTTGCCACGCAGGCGGTAAAGTTGTTGCTGGATTTTGGCTTCGCGCGTCCGGATGTGCAAACCATTGAACTGCTGGCGGTTGAGAACAACTATGCCAGCAGACGCGTCGCGGAAAAAAGTGGAGGCCGCTTTATTGATTATCGCTATGGCGTGATTATCTTAGACAGCGGCCCGGTTAACGCGGCAATCTATCACTTTCAACGGCCATGATCCTGGATATCAACGTGCCGTCCCTGCTGCCAACTGGCCGCATTTACAGGCTATAAGCCTCAGCGTAGGCAATAAACCAGCTATTAACGTCCATAGTTTTTCCTACATTGCGCAGTGTGATGCTGCCGTATTCGATGCGTGCCAGTTCGAATGCGCGCATCTCTCTGTGGAAATGGCAATAGCCCTTAATAAACACGCCATCACAGGATTCAACGTCCACACGTCGGTAAGCGACCCTGCCCTCAAAATCAAAATAACTGAAGCCGATCTCTTTCAGATCTAACCAGGGCATATCAACCTCGACAACCGGAACTTGCTCCGCAACAGCTGTAGCTTTTCTGTTCTTGCGCGCCAGCTCCTTTCTGTGCTCGCGTCCTGCCCAGACAATAATCACGTTAGCCGCCACAAAGATAAGGGCCGGACCATACAATCCCAGCGCAAGAAAAAGGGGAAACAACACCAATCCCATACTTACCCAGACTGCCGTCAGGCAGCGGCAAAGCCACTTATGCTTGTTGCCTTCCAGTGCATATCGGGCTGAATAAAATGAGGCTAGCGAAAGCATTAAACCGGAAACTAAAAAAACGACGTCCTTCAAAACCTGTCCTTATGGCAATGAGAATGAATCAGGTAACGATCATATCAGTTCAGCCTCAGCCCTACGCTATGCGACTGATATGCCAGTTAATGTCGAGTGTCGTAGCAAGACGATGGCGACCTCGCAGCACCGGCACCGGCCGGGATCTTGACATACATCCACGGTAACAGCGTGACGTTTCCACTCCGCCCTATGTTATTTTCAACAAGACAGAACGTATTATCCTGGCCTGTCTCTTTTAGCCTGAAGACGACGGCAAAAAAATCGTTATAGGCACTGGCATAAAAAAAGGGGCTGGCACATTGCCAACCCCTTGTTTGCTATTAACTTTTAGATGTCGCGTTAGCGATACCTTAGTTAAGACGCTCTTTGATACGAGCAGACTTACCAGTACGCTCACGCAGGTAGTACAGTTTGGCTTTACGCACAGCGCCACGACGTTTAACAGCGATGCTGTCAATTACCGGAGAGTGAGTCTGGAAGACACGCTCAACGCCTTCGCCGTTAGAAATTTTGCGAACAGTGAATGCAGAGTGCAGACCGCGGTTACGGATAGCGATAACCACGCCCTCGAATGCCTGCAGACGTTTTTTAGAACCTTCAACGACCCATACTTTCACTTCCACGGTATCACCCGGACGGAAGGAAGGTACGTCCTGTTTCATCTGCTCTTGTTCAATTTGCTTAATAATGTTGCTCATAATTAAATCTCTTATCCTGGGTAAACTGATAGTCAGGGAAGATCACTCTCCCGCATCATCGTTTTGTCGCTGGTGTTCCTGTTGGAACGCCTTAAGCAACCTTGCTTGCTCTTCAGTCAGAGCCAGGTTTTCCAGAAGTTCAGGTCTTCTCAGCCAGGTACGGCCTAGCGACTGTTTCAGACGCCACTGGCGAATATCGGCATGGTTGCCCGACAGTAAAACTGGCGGAACCTCCATCCCGTCTAACACTTCAGGTCGGGTATAGTGCGGACAATCCAGCAATCCCTCCGAGAACGAATCCTCATCGGCTGACGCCTGCTTGCCGAGGACTCCCGGGATAAACCGGGCGACTGCGTCAATCATCGTCATCGCTGGCAGTTCCCCGCCGCTGAGAACGTAATCACCAATTGACCATTCTTCATCAATTTCGGTCTGGATTACGCGCTCATCAATCCCTTCATAGCGACCACAGACAAGGATGAGCTTGTCACGTGACGCCAGTTCGCAAACGCCCTGTTGGTCCAGTTTGCGCCCCTGAGGTGAAAGATATATCACCCTGGCACCCTCTCCCGCCGCTGCTTTCGCTGCGGAGATGGCATCCCGTAAAGGTTGTACCATCATCAGCATTCCCGGTCCGCCACCATAAGGACGTTCGTCCACAGTACGGTGCCGGTCGTGCGTGAAGTCACGAGGACTCCAGCTTTGAACGCTGAGCAGGCCATTTTTTACTGCCCGGCCAGTTACCCCGTAATCGGTAATAGCGCGAAACATCTCTGGAAACAGGCTAATTACACCAATCCACATCGTCTTCGCCGTTACGTTACCGTTTGATTCGGAGATCAAAAACCAGGATCCCAATCTACTTCAATAAGGCCAGTAGAGAGATCGACTTTCTTGATAACCTGTTCATCAAGAAACGGAATTAACCGCTCCTGTACACCAAACGCATCTTTCAGGTTTGCCTTGACGACGAGAACGTCGTTCGAACCGGTTTCCATCATATCGATGACTTTACCCAGCTCGTAGCCTTCAACGTTGACTACCTTGCAACCCATCAGGTCTTTCCAGTAATAATCACCGTTTTCCAGCGCAGGCAGTTGCGTCGAGTCGACCTGGATTTCGCAATTGGTCAACTGTGCCGCCGCATCCCGATCGTCAATGCCTTTGACTTTGATGATCAGGTCCTGATTGTGGTGCTTCCAACCATCCAGTTCTACCTGCTGCCATTTACCGGCGCGCTGGATAAACCAGGGTTGATAGTCAAAGATGCTTTCAGCGTCTTCAGTGGAGGAAAACACTTTGAGCCAGCCGCGAATGCCGTATGCCGCACCCATTTTACCCAGAACAATCGGGTTAACAGGTGCCTGTGCGGCAAGTTGTCTGCTCATGCTCACCACCGTGACAGATTAAGCTGCTTTCTTTGCTTCTTTGATCAGCGCGTTAACGCGATCAGAAAGCGTTGCGCCCTGGCCAACCCAGTGCTCGATACGATCCAGATCCAGACGCAGACCTTCTGCCTGACCAGATGCGATCGGGTTGAAGAAACCTACGCGCTCGATGAAGCGACCGTTGCGTGCATTGCGGCTGTCAGTGACGACGACCTGATAGAACGGACGCTTTTTAGCGCCGTGACGTGCCAAACGAATTGTTACCATAACATCCTCTTCAGTTAATAAAACACCCGGCCCCCATCGAGGAACGGGGTCCGGGTGCTGTATAAAAAGCCCGAAAATTTTACTCATTTTGGCGCAAAAAGCAACCTAAACCGAGCAATCCCAGGCTTTTTTGTGGAACCCATTAGCGTCCTGGGAAACCTGGCGGCATCATACCTTTCATGCCGCGCATCATTTTCGCCATTCCGCCCTTCTTCATTTTCTTCATCATGCGTTGCATGTCGTCGAACTGCTTCAATAAGCGGTTAACGTCCTGCACCTGCATTCCTGAACCTGTGGCAATGCGGCGTTTGCGCGAGCCTTTAATAATTTCAGGTTTCTCACGTTCTTTACGCGTCATCGAATTGATGATGGCTTCCATGCGCACCAGCACTTTGTCATCCATTTGCGATTTTACGTTGTCTGGCAGTTGTCCCATGCCTGGCAGCTTGCCCATCAGGCTCGCCATGCCGCCCATGTTACGCATCTGCTTTAACTGCTCAAGGAAGTCATTGAGATCAAAACCGTCGCCGGTTTTCAGTTTCTTCGCCAGTTTTTCTGCTTGTGCGCGGTCAACTTTGCTTTCGATATCTTCGATAAGCGACAGCACGTCGCCCATCCCGAGAATGCGCGAGGCAATGCGGTCTGGATAGAACGCTTCCAACGCATCGGTCTTCTCGCCCATCCCCATAAATTTGATCGGCTTGCCGGTGATATGACGAATCGACAGGGCAGCACCGCCGCGAGCGTCACCATCCACCTTTGTCAGAATAACCCCAGTCAGCGGCAGCGCTTCATTAAAGGCTTTAGCGGTATTCGCCGCATCCTGACCGGTCATGGCATCCACGACAAACAGCGTTTCAACCGGATTAATCGCGGCATGAACCTGTTTGATTTCGTCCATCATCGCTTCGTCTACGTGCAGACGACCCGCGGTATCCACCAGCAATACATCATAAAACTTGAGTTTGGCTTCACGCAGCGCGTTATTAACGATATCAACGGGCTTCTGGCTCACATCCGATGGGCAGAAATCCACACCGACCTGCTGCGCCAGCGTTTCGAGCTGTTTAATCGCCGCCGGGCGATAAACGTCCGCAGACACGACCAGCACTTTTTTCTTGTGCTTTTCACGCAGGAATTTACCCAGCTTACCTACACTGGTGGTTTTACCCGCACCCTGCAGACCGGCCATCAGCACAACGGCCGGCGGCTGTGCGGCAAGATCCAGCGCGTTGTTTTCAGCACCCATTGCCGTAACCAGTTCGTTACGGACGATTTTGATAAATTCCTGGCCCGGCGTCAGGCTTTTGTTGACGTCGTGGCCTACCGCGCTCTCTTTGACGCGATTAATGAAGTCACGCACCACCGGCAGCGCAACGTCAGCTTCCAGCAGCGCCATGCGAACTTCGCGCAGCGTGTCTTTAATGTTGTCTTCAGTCAGCCTTCCGCGGCCGCTGATATTGCGCAGGGTTTGCGACAAACGATCGGTTAAATTGTCAAACATTGTCTCTCACTTAAAAAAAATCGCGAGGCGCCATATCGGCAGAATGCGGCGGATTATAACACGAAGCAGTGGCGATCTCTTCAATTCCACCTCAGATCGTTTGGAGCCTGCTCCTGCTGGCGCTATACTGCCCTTTTCCTTTATCTGACTGATGCCTGAAAGGAACTATGTCCGTTTTCGCGATTGTGGCGCTGTTCGCCTACTCCCTGAGTCTTGCACTCATTATCCCCAGCCTGTTGAAACGTCAAAGCGGCTGGCGCAGATTAGCTGTGCTGTCGGCCTGTGTGGCGTTAGTGACACATGCTGTCGCCCTGCAGCAACGTATTTTTGCTGTCGATGGCGGACAAAATCTCAGCCTGCTCAATATTGGCTCCCTTGTCAGCCTGCTGATCTGTTCGATCATGACCATTGTTGCCTCGCGAAATCGTGGCTGGCTGCTGCTGCCGATTGTCTATAGCTTTGCGTTAATCAACCTGGCCTTTGCCACGTTTGTGCCAAATGCGTTTATTACGCATCTTGAAACCACGCCTGGCATCATGATTCACATTGGCCTGTCGCTGTTTGCCTATGCGACACTGATTATTGCGGCGTTGTACGCGTTGCAGCTCGCGTGGATCGATTACCAGTTAAAAAACAAAAAGCTGGCTTTCACCCAGGATATGCCGCCGCTGCTTACCATTGAACGTAAGATGTTCCACATTACGCAGGTTGGTGTTGTATTGCTGACGTTGGTGTTGTGCACCGGCCTGTTCTACATGCACGACCTGTTCAGCGCCGAAAACGTGGATAAGGCCGTGTTGTCAATTATTGCCTGGTTTGTCTACATCGTTTTGCTGTGGGGCCACTATCATGAAGGCTGGCGCGGTCGCCGCGTAGTGTGGTTTAACTGCAGCGGCGCACTGCTGCTCACGATGGCTTACTTTGGCAGTCGCGTACTTCAGCACCTGCTTGTTCACAGTTCTTAATAAAAAGGAAGTTTTGCGGTGGAACATGTTTCGACCACGACCCTGATTGTCACACTCATCATTATGGTGCTGGTTTCAGCCTACTTCTCCGGCTCTGAAACCGGCATGATGACACTCAATCGTTATAAATTGCGCCATCAGGCTAAGCATGGCCATCGCGCAGCCCGCCGCGTCGAAAAATTGTTAAAGCGTCCGGATCGTCTTATCAGTCTGGTCCTGATCGGTAATAACCTGGTCAACATTCTGGCGTCCGCCATTGGGACCATTGTGGGAATGCGTCTGTATGGCGATGCAGGCGTTGCCATCGCGACCGGTATCCTGACATTTGTCGTGCTGGTCTTTGCCGAAGTCCTGCCAAAAACGGTCGCCGCGCTTTATCCAGAAAAAGTCGCTTATCCCAGTAGTTTTCTGCTCGGTCCGCTGCAATACGTCATGCTGCCGCTGGTCTGGTTGCTGAATACCATTACCCGCCTGCTGATGCGCCTGGTGGGCATCCGGGCGGATGGTGCGATTAGTTCTGCCCTCAGCAAAGAAGAACTGCGTACCATTGTCTATGAGTCGCGTACACACATGTCGCGCCGTAATCAGGATATGTTGCTGTCCGTACTCGACCTGGAGAAGGTCAGTGTGGACGACATCATGGTGCCGCGTAATGAAATTGTCGGTATTAACATCAACGATGACTGGAAGTCGGTGATTCGTCAGTTAAGCCATTCACCGCACGGCCGCATTGTCCTGTTCCGTGATTCGCTGGATGACTGTGTCGGAATGCTGCGCGTGCGCGAAGCCTGGCGCATGATGACCGAGAAAAAAGAGTTTACGAAAGAGATGTTGCTACGTGCCGCTGACGAGATCTACTACATTCCCGAAGGCACGCCGCTCAACATACAACTGGTGAAGTTTCAGCGTAACAAGAAAAAAACGGGCCTGGTGGTGGATGAATACGGCGACATTAAGGGCCTGATTTCGATAGAAGATATTCTGGAAGAGATCGTCGGCGATTTCACGACGTCGATGTCCCCTTCACTGGCTGAAGAAGTGATGCCGCAAAACGATGGCTCGGTGCTGATTGAAGGCAGCGCCAATATTCGTGAGATTAATAAAGTCTTTAACTGGCAACTGCCGGAGCAGGAAGCTCGCACCATTAACGGTATGTTGCTGGAAGCGCTGGAAGAGATCCCCACCGTTAACACGCGCGTCCGGGTGAATCACTATGATGTCGATATCCTGGATGTGCAGGATAATATGATTAAGCAGGTTCGCATTACCCCGCGGACACCGCTTAAGCAATCCGTCGGTTCCTGATGCAGAAAAACCGCCTCTAAAGGCGGTTTTTCTTTTCGTCACAACCTGCGCCACTTCATGGCTGGCAACAGTCGCCGTGATGCATGACATCGTTGTTTTAGCTGCGCAATAAAAAACGCCGCTAACAGGCGGCGTTTTACTGTCAGAACAGCCGAAGCCAGACTAGATGTGCAGTTCTTTCAGTTTTTCGGCAGGCAGTTTCAGATCGTCGTTATGGTTCACGCCGATATCCTGCGCCAGCACGTTGCGGGCAATTTGCTGCGCTTCATCCAGTGAGTGCAGCTTATAGCTACCACACTGATATTCATTCAGCTCAGGGATCTGGTTCTGATCTTTCACCTTCAGAACGTCCTCCATCGCGCCTTTCCAGGCTTGTGCCACACGCTGCTCGTCTGGTGTGCCAATCAGGCTCATATAGAAACCTGTACGGCAACCCATAGGCGAAATATCGACAATCTCCACGCCGTTACCGTTGAGATGGTTACGCATAAAGCCTGCAAACAGGTGCTCCAGCGTGTGAATACCGCGTTCCGTCAGGATGTCGATATTCGGGCGACAAAAGCGCAGGTCGAAAACAGTAATCGTATCGCCATGGGGAGTCTTCATGGTTTTTGCAACACGAACCGCAGGCGCGGCCATGATGGTGTGATCAACGGTAAAACTATCCAGTAATGGCATACGTCACCTCTTGGTCTGAAAAATTTTTTTAGGAACGATGAAACTTTTCCGATCGCCCAGCGTCTGAATATATGAAAGACGCGCATTTGTTATCATCCATCCCTGACAACAGAGATGTTAATTTGGCCACATTGATGTGGCCTTTTTCTTTTCTACCCTTCCCGGCCAGCCAGATAGGTTTCAAAATCTAACGTATCATTCGCTTCAAGCTGCTGCTGCGCGGCGACTGATTCCTGCGCCTGACGCGCGAAGTCTTCCGGCTTCAGCACTTCCAGTGGCTCGTTGATAAGCAACTGCCGATACTGTTCTGCCAGGGCAATCCCCGTACCGGTTACGCCGTTTTCTTTCATCGCATGAAGAATACGCGCCGAATAGGTTAGCTCAGGATCGTCAAAGGATGCTACTAGTTCGTCACAGACTTGCTGATATTCTGTAGTCCCCTGATTACTGTCCAATGCTTCTGCAACGCGGCGCAAATCGGCAAACAGGGTTTTCCCCATCTCGACCAGCAAGTACTCTGCTTCACCACAGCCAACGGCGATCTTAAGGTCTGGTTTACGCCCTTCAAGCACCACACGGTTCCAGTTCTGCCGACTGCACTGTAATTCATCAGCGCTCATTTCTGGCGCGTCTGCCAGCGTACACCAAATCAGGAACAGATCGAGGAACCGCACCTGGTTTTCATCCACACCGATGGGTGAGAAGGGATTGATGTCCATTGAACGCACTTCTATGTACTCGATGCCGCCACGAAGCAGAGCATCAGAAGGCGCTTCTCCGGACCGTGTAACGCGCTTTGGTCGAATCGGGGCGTAGAGTTCGTTTTCAATCTGCAGAACGTTGGTGTTCAGCTGTAACCAGTTCCCCGCTGCATCCTGGGTGCCCATCTTCACGAAGTCTTCCGAGGGCGTTTTAATCGCTTTTTTCAGGGCGCTGACATAGCCCTCAAGTGAGTTAAACGTAATACCCAATGAGCTTTGCGACTTATTGGTATAACCCAGGTCGCTCAGGCGCAACGAGGTTGCATAGGGCAGCCACAGCGTACCTTTCTTATCCGTATCAAACGGTAGCGCGCTTTCTTTGCCCTGCAGGAAGCTGGAGCAAATCGCAGGCGATGCACCAAACAGATAAGGAATGATCCAGCCAAAGCGATAATAGTTTCGGATCAGCCGCAGGTAGCCGGCAGAAATGGTGTCTTTCCCGCTCTCGTAATCTTTTACGTCCGCCCATGCCTGCCAGAATGACAGTGGCAGCGAGAAATTATAATGAATCCCGGAGATGGTTTGCATCAGCGCACCATAACGGTTTTTCAGCCCCTGGCGATAAAGGGTTTTCATACGACCAATGTTGGATTTGCCATACTGCGCCAGCGTAATGTTATCCGCATCCTCAATCAGGCAAGGCATGCTGAAAGGCCACATGCGCTCTTCACCGAGCTCGCTGGCAACATGACGATGGACATCACGCAAAAATGCGAGCATATGGTCGATGCTGTGATCAACCGGGGTGATAAACTCCAGCAGCGTTTCAGCAAAGTCGGTGGTAATCCAGTCATGCTTAAGGGCCGAACCCAGCGACTCAGGATGAGCCGTCGTCGCAAGATGACCATCTGGCTGCACACGCAGCGTTTCACGCTCAATGCCACGACCAATGCCTTTCAGTGCATCAGGATGCGCTTCCAGCCAGGACAACGCTTTTGATACGTCGGGGATCACATTAACCTCCCGCTGTGTGAATAATTTATTTTTGTTCAGCATAGTGTTAACCCTAGCCCCGAATCTGTACGAATCAATGCCACCATTCCATGCCCTGTAATGTGGCGGTCGCAATAACGATGTAACGCAGCGTTTTACCGATAGCCAGAAACAGCACCGAAGGTAACCAGGCAAAGCGTAACCAGCCTGCGAGGACGCAGAGCAGATCGCCTATAACCGGTAGCCAACTCAACAACAGCGCTGCCGGCCCCAGCCGTTGCAACCACGTCATTGCTGTCTCATGCCATCGCCCCTGACGTTTTAACGGCAATAAGCGACCCAAAATTATGTTGGTCAAGCCACCCAGGGTATTCCCTAACGATGCGACTAAAATCAACCCGTAAACTGATGCGCTTTTCGCGATCAGTAATGTAACCAACAGCGCCTCAGAGCTACCTGGAAGGAGCGTTGCACTGAGAAAGCTGCTGCTAAATAAAGACACATAAGCCAGCGTTTCGCTCACAGCTGGCGAACATCAACCACGGCCATACCTGCGGCCTTTGCTGCCTGCACGCCAAAATCAGCGTCTTCGAATACCACACAACGTGTGGGTTCAACGCCCAGTAACGCCGCACAGCGCAAGAACGTTTCAGGCTCAGGTTTATGATGTTCGACGTCATCCGCCCCCACCACCGCCGAGAAAAGCGCCCTGACGCCCAGGTGATTAAGAAGTGCATCTGCCATGGCGCGCTGGCTACCGGTTCCGACAGCCATGGGTCGACGGCCATGATAAGCCTTAACGACGTCCATTAGCGGAAGCGGCTGGACGTTATCCAGCAGCATCGCTTTGACCGCTGCCGTTTTTTCCGCGGCGAGCGCATAAGGATCGTGACCTGACTGATTGGTTTCGACAATTAACTGCGCCAGCCGCCATGACGGCGCACCATTGAAATCCATCATGCGCGCTTCATCGAACGCCAGTTCATAACGCGCCAGCACCTGACGCCACGCTTTTCGATGTGTCGGTTCAGTATCAAGAATAGTACCGTCCATATCGAAAATCAGGGCGTCGTATTGATCGTAGATTGTCACAGAGGACCTCCAACAAATGAGCCACTACTTTAGCTGAATGTGCGTAGGTTGTCGCCAGGCGGGATGAACAGCAAATGCTTTGAAAGCATTAGCAATTTTAGTTTTCGGATAAAGGTGAGCGGGTTGGAAAGCCTGTAAGGTCGCGAATTCCCAGTGATTTTGTGAGGTAAGTTGAAGATCAGCGTTGCGCTAAGAAACGCATAAGAGATTAACGGAAGGACGTAGAAAACTTAACACAGCGCTAAATGTTAACCTGCCTGAAAACGGCTATCGCACGGATGAATTTGAACCGGGACAGTTCAGACGGTGTAAAACGGGTCTGTGAAGAGAAAAAGGAAGACTGGCGAAGATATGTCAGTCATGCCGCTAACCGGCGCTGAGGAGCTAAAGAGATAACGATCTGTTTGTCCTGCATGATACGAACTGGGGGAAGGTTGTTTGTTATCCGGCTGGCTGTACGCACATCCGGTCAGGACAGAGAGAGAAGGAGGAGGAGAAGGAGAAGGGTTTCGCTTTAGAAGTGCAGAATATGGTGCATCCGGGAGGATGACTCGGCTGTTGCCTCGCCCTGCGGGCCGTTGCTGAAGCAACGTTATCCTCACTGGTATTTGCTGTAAATACGTCAGGATATGGATAGAGGGATTTTGCTTTAGCTTTAGAAGTACAAACAGGGGAATTTCGCTTTAGAAATGCAGAATATGGTGCATCCGGGAGGATGACTCGGCTGTAGCCTCGCCCTGCGGGCCGTCGCTGAAGCAACGTTATCCTCCCTGGTATTTGCTGTAAATACGTCAGGACAGGACAGAAGGATTTCGCTTTAGAAGTCTAGAATATGGTGCATCCGGGAGGATTCGAACCTCCGACCGCTCGGTTCGTAGCCGAGTACTCTATCCAGCTGAGCTACGGATGCATTGGAAATCTTTTATGGACTGACAGAAATCAACCTGGGGGTAATACGAAGAATGGTGCATCCGGGAGGATTACCAGGCTTGCGCCTTGCCCTGTGGGCCGTTGCTGAAGCAACGTTATCCTCCCTGGTTCTGACTGACAAATCGATGATGTCTTACAGACCAGGAACACACCTCCATACTCTGAAGTATGGTGCATCCGGGAGGATTCGAACCTCCGACCGCTCGGTTCGTAGCCGAGTACTCTATCCAGCTGAGCTACGGATGCATTATGAAATTCTTGTACAACGCAGGGTGCTAACGGCTCACCATGAAGGAATTGCTAGTTCACTTTACAACTCTGTTCCGACGATGTTGTCTGATGGCGCGTCGCCTGACATCAACATATCCAACAATATGGTGCATCCGGGAGGATTATTCGGCTGACGCCTCACCCTATGGGCCGTTGCTAAAGCAACGTTATCTTCCCTTGTTCTGACTGACATATCGACGATGCCTTACAGAACACTCATACACGTCCATATCGAAAAACATGGTGCATCCGGGAGGATTCGAACCTCCGACCGCTCGGTTCGTAGCCGAGTACTCTATCCAGCTGAGCTACGGATGCATCGGAAATGGCGGTGAGGGAGGGATTCGAACCCTCGATACAGCTTTTGACCGTATACTCCCTTAGCAGGGGAGCGCCTTCAGCCTCTCGGCCACCTCACCTTACGCGTTCTTCCGAACTGTGCTTCTGAACTTTGTTTCTGCTCATCGGCACTGCGTGGCGCACATATTACTTTCCCGCACTTATAAGTCAAACAATTTTTCGGAAGGTTTTTTCCGTTTGCACAAATGACAGGCAATTGGGACAAAATGACGGCAAAAAGAGTGAATAATCAACAATGAAAGATGATGAAGTTAACAAAAATGGGAGATGAGGAGTAAAAAGAAAACGAAGAGGCAGAGAAACAAGGGTAGCGTCTCGCACAGGTGCGAGACGCTGAATCTGTCAAACGTTGGTTTGTTGCGTTTTTTCGGCCTGGATGCGCTGATAGATCTCTTCGCGATGCACAGACACTTCTTTTGGTGCGTTAACACCAATGCGGACCTGGTTACCTTTGACACCCAGTACCGTTACAGTCACCTCATCGCCAATCATGAGGGTTTCACCAACTCGACGAGTTAGAATAAGCATTCTTTGCTCCTTGAAAGATTAAAAGAGTCGGGCTTATGAAGCTTCCCGGCGTTATCCATCACTTAACGCTGCACACAGGCTATGAGAAATACACCATTGCACATCAACGCGCCAATACATTCTGCTGATAAATAGTTTAGCCGAAATACGCTACATCAACCCGACTTTGTCACTAGCAAATTTAACATCGTATTAAAAAGCGCCGGAACATCAGTTCTGGCGCTTGCTACGATGAATTATTTTATTTCATTACAGACGGCTCGAAACCCATCCTTCAACGCCTGCCAGCGCACCTTTCAGTGCAGTAGCATCACTGCCACCTGCCTGCGCCATGTCCGGTCGACCACCGCCCTTACCTCCTACTTTAGGTGCAAGTTCGGCAATCAGCTCCCCGGCTTTTACGCGGTCGGTTAAATCTTTCGTTACGCCAGCAATCAGTGACACTTTGCCATCCGCTACCGTAGCCAACACGATAATCGCTGAGCCCAGTTGGTTTTTAAGATCATCCACCATGGTTCTCAACATTTTCGGATCGGTATTGCTCAACTCAGTCACCAGCAGCTTAACGCCTTTGACGTCAACCGCATGATTACCCAGTTGTGCACTTTCCTGCGCTGCCTGCTGATCGCGTAACTGCTGTAACTCTTTCTCCAGCGAACGCAGATGATCAACCAGACCGCGCACTTTTTCATTCAGGTTACTGCTGTTGGCTTTCACCAGGTGGGCAATGTCCTGCAGTTGGCTACTCTGTGCGTACACCTGCGCCAGCGCCGCCTCACCTGTTATCGCCTCTATACGGCGAATCCCTGCGGCTGTACCAGACTCGGCCTGAATGCGGAACAGGCCGATATCACCCGTACGTGCAGCGTGCGTACCGCCACACAGCTCAACCGAGAAATCCCCCATGGTCAGAACGCGTACGCGCTGATCGTATTTTTCACCGAACAGGGCCATCGCGCCCTTGGCTTTTGCCGCTTCAAGATCCATCACATTGGTTTCAACGGGCAAATTGCGACGGATCTGGGCGTTAACAATGTCTTCGACCTGACGAATCTCCTGAGGTTTCATGGCCTCAAAGTGTGAGAAGTCAAAACGCAGGTATTTATCGTTTACCAGGGAGCCTTTCTGAGCAACATGTTCACCCAGAACCTGACGCAGTGCAGCATGCAGCAGGTGAGTGGCGGAGTGGTTCAGACGAATACGCGCACGACGCGCCTCATCAACCACTGCCTCAAGACGGTCACCAATACGTAATTGTCCGCTGCTCAATTTGCCAATATGACCAATAGCCTGACCATATTTTTGCGTGTCCTGTACGCTAAACAGCGCGTTGCTGCCTTTCAGCTCGCCCGTATCGCCGACCTGGCCGCCAGATTCGCCGTAAAAAGGGGTTTCATCCAGTACAACCACTGCATCCTGACCGGCAGTCACGGCGTCAACGGCTTCACCCGCGACGAACAGTGCCTTAACGGTCGCCGACAGGTCGAGTTGGTCATAGCCTTTAAACGATGAGGCGGCATCGATACGAATGACATTGCTGTAATCGGCGCCAAAGCCACTGGCTTCACGTGCGCGCTGACGCTGCTGTTCCATCGCCTGTTCAAAACCGGCTTCATCGATTTTGAGATTGCGCTCACGGCAGACATCGGCCGTCAAATCAGCAGGGAAACCAAAGGTATCGTACAAGCGGAAGACGGTTTCACCATCCAGCGTATCACCCTGCAGTTTCGCCAGTTCGTCGTCCAGAAGCGCCAGACCACGCTCAAGCGTTTTAGCAAACTGCTCTTCTTCACTTTTCAGAACGTTCTCAACCTGAGCCTGTTGCCGCTGTAGCTCTTCCCCTGCTGCTCCCATCACCTCAACCAGTGGCGCAACCAGCTTGTAGAAGAACGCGTCTTTAGCCCCCAGCATATTGCCGTGACGCACCGCGCGACGAATGATACGACGCAGGACATAGCCACGGTTTTCATTCGAAGGGATCACGCCATCAGCGATCAGGAATGCACAGGAGCGAATATGGTCGGCAATCACGCGCAGCGATTTGTTGTTCAGGTCGGTCGCTCCGGTAACCTGTGCGACCGCTTCAATCAACTTCTGGAACAGGTCGATCTCATAGTTCGAATTAACATGTTGCAGCACCGCCGTGATGCGTTCCAGCCCCATCCCGGTATCAACCGATGGCTTAGGTAATGGCAGCATGGTGCCGTCAGCCTGACGGTTAAACTGCATGAAGACGATATTCCAGATCTCAATGTAGCGATCGCCATCCTCTTCAGGGCTGCCTGGCGGTCCGCCCCAGATATGATCGCCGTGATCGTAGAAAATTTCGCTGCAGGGACCGCAAGGGCCGGTATCGCCCATCTGCCAGAAGTTATCCGACGCGTAGGCGCTGCCCTTATTGTCACCGATACGGATAATACGCTCACGGGGAACGCCAATCTCGTTGGCCCAGATATCGTAAGCTTCGTCATCGGTTTCATACACGGTGACCCACAAACGCTCTTTAGGCAGCTTAAACCACTGCTCGCCAGTCAGGAGTTCCCAGGCAAATGCGATAGCTTCCTTTTTGAAGTAGTCGCCAAAGCTGAAGTTGCCCAGCATTTCAAAGAAAGTGTGATGGCGCGCTGTGTAGCCGACGTTTTCAAGGTCATTGTGTTTCCCGCCAGCACGTACGCAACGTTGTGACGTCGTTGCTCGTGTGTAGTCGCGCTTGTCCTGACCGAGAAACACGTCTTTAAACTGGTTCATGCCGGCGTTAGTAAACAGCAACGTCGGATCGTTGTTAGGCACCAGGGAGCTGCTTGCTACAACCTGATGTCCCTTACTATTGAAAAAGTCGAGAAACGCTTGACGGATCTCAGCAGTGCTCTTGCTCATATATATCCTGGAATCACGCTAACGAAAGGTCCTTCTTTATCAGGCGTGCCGCATCGTTACGGCAGCAAGCTTGAGGAACCAAAAGGGGTAAGATAAATATTCTTCGGGGGGAAGTAAAATCACATCGGCTATTCGTCGTCAAAATTTCTGAAAACCTGCTGAATATCTTCACTCAGGAAGCCTTTAGCATGCAGGAAGCGCTGTACTTTCGCTTTTTCTTTCCATTCAGTCGGCAAAGGATGGCCAAACTTCTTTTCTGCAAGTTCAGCCGCACAGGCCGACCAGTCAATCTCGGTCTCTTCCATGGCAAGATCGATCGCCTCGCGGCCGATGCCTTTTTGCGCCAGCTCAAGCCTGATGCGTTGGGAGCCAAATCCCTTACGGCTTCGGCTCTGGATAAACCGCGCGGTAAAACGCTCATCATTTAACCAGCCGTTTTCACTGCACCAGTTCAGCACCTTTTCCAACAGCTCGGGCGTAATGATTTCGGGATCTTTTTGTTTTATCCACGCACTACGCTGAGCAGAAAGCTGGAGTTTCTGTTTAAGTTCTTCGCGGCTGTGGTCACGCTGGCCCAGCAGGCGCATCGCGCGATCCAACAGGCGTGAAAATGAGATGACTTGTGGCTGAGGTTGTTCAGACATACTGCGCACCTTTTACAAACGGAGTGAGAGTATGGCGGGAGATGGGGACAGAGGAAAGGCAAGTAAGGCTTTAATGTCAAACAGGAGCGGATTTTTCCGCTCCTGTCTCAGGCTTTAATAGTCTTCGTTGGCTTCGCTTGCCGCGTTCTCAACTTCATTGGCTGAAGCGCCGGCTGCGATATTTTGATCGCCACCGTTAAGCAGCATCTCGCGCAGTTTCACATCCAGCTCGTCGGCTATCGCCGCGTTTTCTTTCAGGAAATTGCCTGCGTTTGCCTTGCCCTGACCAATCTTATCGCCTTTGTAGCTGTACCATGCACCGGCTTTTTCAATCAGCTTGTGCTTCACGCCAAGATCCACCAGTTCACCGAAGGTGTTGATACCTTCACCGTACATAATCTGGAACTCGGCTTGCTTAAATGGCGCAGCAATTTTGTTCTTAACGACCTTAACGCGTGTTTCGCTACCCACAACGTTATCCCCCTCTTTAATCGCCCCAATGCGGCGAATATCAAGGCGAACAGACGCGTAGAATTTCAGCGCGTTACCACCAGTAGTGGTTTCAGGGTTACCAAACATCACACCGATTTTCATACGAATCTGGTTGATGAAGATCAGCAGCGTATTTGACTGTTTCAGGTTACCTGCCAGCTTACGCATTGCCTGGCTCATCATACGTGCCGCCAGGCCCATATGTGAGTCACCGATTTCACCTTCGATTTCGGCTTTTGGCGTCAGCGCTGCTACGGAGTCAACGATAATCACGTCAACGGCGCCAGAGCGGGCCAGCGCATCACAAATTTCGAGCGCCTGCTCGCCGGTATCCGGCTGCGAACACAACAGGTTGTCGATATCAACGCCCAGCTTCTTGGCATAAATCGGATCCAGTGCGTGCTCGGCATCGATAAAGGCACAGGTTTTGCCTTTACGTTGCGCAGCGGCAATAACCTGAAGCGTCAACGTGGTTTTACCTGAAGCCTCAGGTCCGTAGATCTCAACGATACGGCCCATGGGCAAGCCACCCGCACCTAACGCGATATCCAGTGACAGTGAACCCGTCGAGATGGTTTCCACATCCATTGAGCGGTCTTCACCCAAGCGCATGATGGAGCCTTTACCAAATTGCTTCTCAATCTGGCCGAGCGCGGCAGCTAAAGCCTTCTGTTTGTTTTCATCAATTGCCATTTCTACTCCTAATCATGCCGGGTAAACACGCACGCATGGTGCCTGTGCACTTTCTGTTGCGAGTAATTATACTGTATAGTCATACAGTATCAAGTTTAATTTTTCAGAAATTGACTGGATAACGTTTGTAGCGCCCAGCCAACAGACTGCCGGCGCACGGCATCACGATCGCCGTCAAACTGCTGACGAAAAGCCATGACAACACCACCCGGTGCCGCAAAGCCAAACCAGACCGTCCCTACAGGTTTATCTTCACTGCCGCCATCCGGACCGGCAATGCCGCTGACGGAAATGGCGTAATCAGCACGTGCCCGCTGCTGGGCTCCCTGCGCCATTTCACGCACCACCGCCTCGCTGACGGCACCGTATTCCGTGAGCGACGAGGTACTAACGCCAACCAGCTCCTGCTTGGCGTCATTACTGTAAGTGACAAAGCCCCGCTCAAACCAGGCCGAGCTCCCGCTCACGTCAGTAAACACTTTGGCTATCCAGCCGCCGGTGCAAGATTCTGCACAGGTTACCGTGGCGTTACGCTGCTTAAGCGCTTCACCTATCTGCGCACTCAGCGCCTGCAACTGCTGGTCATTCATTTTTTTGCTCCCTGTCGCCGTTGACTGAACATGGTGCAATCCTCACTCTTTTTCAAGCGCTCAGGGCCAGCCAGTGAAGAAATTGCGGTTTACTGTCCAGTTTTAGCCAGTACGCGTCGCCACCATAAACAGTCGTGGGAAAGCCAGCAGCACCCTGCCGTCCTGGCGCGCTGGATAGGCGGAAATCAGGCACTGGTGATAGGCCGCCAGAAACTGCTCCTGTTCAGATACGTCAAGAGGCGCAAGAAACGGACGCAACCCGGTGGCCTTCAGCCAGTGGATAATTGCCTGCGCATCGTCCATAACGTGGTAATAGGTGGTTCGCCAGATATCCACGGCACATCCCGCCTTCGCCAGCACATCATAATAGTGCTCTGTTGAGGGTAATCTTTTGCGTTCTGCAGCCTGTGCGCTGATCTTCTCGCGCCAGGGCCCGTCTGTCGCCACCTCACGCATTAACTGATGTGAAGGTTCATCCAGATTATCCGGCATCTGAATCGCTAACGCGCCCGACGGTGCCAGTTGGTTAACTAACTGCGGTAACAGTGCGGGATGATCGCCAAGCCACTGCAGAGAAGCATTGGCATAAATCACCTGCTGCGGGATGTCGGTTTTCCAACTGCCTATGTCCGCCTGAATAAACTGGCACTGGGGCAAGCGCTCACGCGCCTGCGCTAACATGGCGGTTGAACTATCAAGGCCGATAACCTGCGCCTGCGGCCAGGCATCGTAAAGCAGTTCGGTGCTGTTTCCGGGGCCACAGCCCAGATCGGTGACAAACCGGACATCTTCAACCTTAATTCTCGCCAGTAATTCATGGGCGGGCCGTGTCCTTTCCGCCTCAAATTTACGATACAACGCCGGATCCCAGTCTTGCATAGTGCGTCTCCTCTTGATGGCTGCCGATTCACAGAAGATGAGACGCGTAAATACCGATAAAGTGCCCAGCCGGACAGCAAAATGCGTGGAAAAACACGGCAGGCCGAAAGAAGAGAGTCAGCGGTTTAAAAGCAGATGAGCCCGAACAGGCTGGCGGGAATAAGATCGGGCGCAGCCTGCGCCCGGCAGAATCAGTTCTTTTTCACAAACTCAGATTTGAGCTTCATCGGGCCAAATCCATCAATCTTGCAATCAATGTTGTGATCGCCTTCGACCAGGCGGATGCTCTTGACGCGGGTACCAATCTTGAGCACAGAAGAGCTGCCTTTGACCTTCAGATCCTTAACCACCGTCACGCTATCGCCATCGGCGAGTAAATTGCCATTGGCATCACGAACGACCCTATCCTGGCCGCTGTCGTCACCGTCAGCCTGCGTCCAGATATGACCGCACGACGGGCAATTAAGATTTTCAGCATCTTGCCAGGTGTAATCAGCATGGCAAACGGGGCAAGCAGGTAACGACATAACGGCTCCAGAAAATAAAGGCGGCACGACATAAAGGGCCGCCATCATATATCCTTACAGTTGCTAAGGGTAGAATTAAAACAGCGATCCCTGGCGCGCCTTGCTGACCGCCTCACCCAGTTGCCACACCGTCATCGCGTAATGTGTGCTGTTGTTGTAACGCGTGATGGCGTAGAAGTTAGGCAGACCGTACCAGTACTGGTAGCTGGTGCCTAAATCCAGTCGGAGCAGACTGACCTCGTCATGCCCATCCAGCGATCCTTGTGGAGAAAGTCCTGATGCAGCCAGCATGCTGACGCTGTAACGGGTTTTAAAACCGTTATCAAGCATGGGCGCCTGTCCACTGGCCGGGACGGCAACATTTTCACCTGGACGCCAGCCGTTCTGCTGGAAATAGTGCGCGACACTGCCTATCGCATCGACGGGATCCCACAAGTTGATATGGCCATCACCGTTAAAATCCACCGCATAGGATTTATAGGACGACGGCATAAACTGACCGTAGCCCATCGCGCCCGCAAAGGAGCCTTTGAGATCGAGCGGATCGTCTTTCTCATCGCGCGCCATCAGCAGGAAGGTTTCCAACTCGCCGCTGAAGTAAGCAGAACGGCGTGGATAATCAAATGAAAGCGTTGCCAGCGCATCCAGAATACGGGTTTTCCCCATGATACGGCCCCAGCGCGTTTCGACGCCGATAATGCCGACAATAATCTCGGGAGGAACACCGTAAACCTGCTGAGCGCGCTGTAGCGCATCCTGATATTGGTTCCAGAAGGCCACGCCATTTTGCACGTTATCCGGCGTAATAAATTTATTGCGATAACGTATCCAGGCACCGTTAGGCCCACTTGGCGGTGTATACGAAGGCGCCTGACGATCCATCAAACGCAAGACGTAGTCCAGTCGCTTTGCCTGGCCAATAATGGCATGCAGTTGCTGGCGATTGAAGCCATGCTTCGCCACCATTTTATCAATGAACTGTTCTGCGACAGGATTACTGGCGAAATCGCCAAACATCGGTTGGACGGCATGGGACGGCTCCAGCAAAAAACCGCCTTTAGGCGCAACCAGCTCAGCGGGCGGCTGCGAAGAGTGTGGCTTACTGCTACAGGCGGCAAGCAGGACAAAAAGCGGAAGGAAAGCAAGCTTAAAACGCATCAGATATCCATATAACAGGCCAGACCAGGGATTCTAATGTTAATCGTTCAGGACGAATACATACAAACGAGATCGTAAAAAAACGCATTTTTAACGATCTGTCCGGCTGTTTTTGTGAAAGGCCTCGATGACGTTAACTCTGGTCAAAAAAAAACATTCAGTCGGCGGCCAGGCTTTGCTAAGTTCAATACCCGCTGCGGTAACCCGGATGATGCAGACGCCGTAAAATGGTAATATTTCTGCATGGTCTGTACAGCACGATAGCGGCTGTATATCTCCCTCGTTAAACCCCAGCGTCAACCGTGACGGGAAAAGGAAGCGTCAACCTTGAGTAAGAATGAGATGAACAAAGCAGCGCACATGGACTTGAGCACCCACACCCCAATGATGCATTGGTGTGTTAACACTGATTAATAACGATTATTCCCAACCAGAGTATAAAAACTATATTTTAACCTACACTTTTGTAAATATCTGATTTTACTTATATTGTTTACTGTCCCCATCCAGCGTTATAATCCCTCTGTTTTTCCATATCTCTAATAACACAGGGCATCTCCATGAGCCGATACCATGTATCCAGCAGTGAAGGCCAGTATGAGAAAGACTCTGGCGAGCAGATTTTAGCTAATAAACTGGGTATCGCAGCTTCCGATGAGATGGATGAAGCAGAACTGGTCCTGTTAGAACAACTCTACCAATCCGTTTTTGAAGACCAGTTCCCGGAAGGACAACTCAGCGTAGCCATGCTAAAAAGCTGGCATCGCCGCTGGCTAGGTAACATCTACGAGTGGGCTGGACACGAAAGAACGGTCAATATCAGTAAGGGCGGTTTTATGTTTGCGCCCTCAGCGCAGTTGCCAAAACTGCTGAACGAATTTGACAGTAAGTACCTGGCTCAATTTACGCCGTGTAGCGGCATGGACGAAGAACAACTCATCACCGCTATCGCCATCACCCATATCGAGCTAATACTTATCCATCCATTCAGAGAGGGAAACGGGCGCCTGTCTCGACTATTAGCCGACGTGATGGCCGTTCAGGGAGGATACAAACCGCTGGATTATCAAAGCTGGGAGCAAAACAAAACCCAGTATATCTCGGCTATCCATGCAGGCATATCAATGGACTACGAGCCGATGAAGCACTGGGTCAATGAGGCATTAAGAAGGGGTTAAACCGCAAGACGTAAATGAGCGAACTTTTTGCGCGTCGCTTCAAGGGAAGCTTCGATCTTCTCGGAGGACTGCCCTGTTTCAACAGCCGTAGATGTGGCTACCGAGCGAACGATGTCAGCGCGAGATGGCTTAGCGTAGCTTGCCTGAGTTGTTGGGGTTTTGCTCATAGTTACTCCCGAAAGCAGAATCTGGGCGGAAAGTCATCGTACAGGCATTATACCAAAATTTCCAAGCGAATTCTCTCACGTCTCTCAAACACCCACTTAATACCTGGTCAATGAGTATAAATGCCTTAGAAAAAGGATGCAAAGGGGTAATGCTGCGGCAAGCGAGGCGCTATTCGGATCTGGAGTGCGCCTCGCAAAACTCGGCGGGGATTATTTGACCGTAACCTGCCCGCTCATCAGTAGAGGAAGGAGCCAGTCGCGGAGTTTTTCCAATTCCGCATTCTCCTTAAGATTTTTGTGTTTTTTCTGGTATAGCGGTACCATAATGTCATGAAAGCTCTTAACGAGATCTTTTTGTGGAATACATACATGATGTTTATCAACAAAAGAATCAAAAAGTAAATTTTTTATACCACTAGTCTTACCTTCCCAACCAAATAATATTCCTTTGGTGTAAATGTCATTCCATGCGTGAGCAAAGTTATAGAAATACAAATTATCCTTGAGGGTAATTGCCTTACAAAAATTAGAACATATAAGTGGGTGAGCGAAACGGTCCAACACTTCCTTCGTAATAAAGGTCATCCGTCCAGTCGATTGTGTAGGACTTCCACCAGAAATTTCAATAACAAAATCGTAAGCGGATAACAATTTTTTTTCGTTTTTTCCAGAGATGTATCTGACTGGCATTGAAATATTACCATACCCATTAAGACCATTAATATCAGCACCTCTGATACAATTTACCTGAAGTGTATAACTTCCTTCTCTATTTTCTTTTCCCCAATCTCCAGTTTTATCATCAGCAATCCAACCCGATAAAGTATCTACACTCCAACCCGCCGGAATTTTATGTTCTAGCATGGCGTTATACTCCATTTTCCCGCCGGAGGTTTTATACGGTTTTCCATTGGCATCAGGGAAATCAAACTGTACAAACCAATAGTCGTACAGCATTTTCGCTTTCGCTTCCAGTTCAGTGTTAATGCGGTTGTTAAGTTCGAGTTTATCCTCAATTACATCCAAAAAATCAACGATCTTCTGTTGATCTTTCACTTCAGGGAGCGGTGCCTTAACATCATAGATTCTTTCTGGAGAGGTATGTTTAACCTTTGAACCAGACGATGTAAGCCTGATTTGTTCTCTAACTGTATTTGTTCTAAAAAGATAATAAACATAGTCTTTCAATAAATATTGCGGGTTTGTTTTTATTAACCCTAATCGTTGATTATGCAGATACAGTCCAGACTCTGGAACTCGGGCACAGCTACCAAGCAAACCAGCGGCTTGTTCCGTCATAGCAACAATCACATCACCTTTGCTATGTATGTACTCTTCTGGAAATTCTCCAGTATAAAACTTTTCTTTGCCCTGCTGTCTTTTGAAGCCGCCAGCATCATAAAAATTCCCCGGAGTAAGCACAATAAATTCTGTTTTTTGCTCTGAAAAGAATTCTCCCTTGAAAGGAAAACCATGTTTTATATTAATTTTCCCTTTCAACTTCTCAATAGGCCAATTACTCATATTTCAGCCCTGCCATCTGTTTTTGAATCTCCGCTTCTAACTCACGTGACTGGCTAAACATATTCTCCAAATTGTCAGTAAACCCTTTCATCATTGCGGCAAACTGTTCTGGCGTCATATCGGTGTATTCAATTTTTACGTCAAAATATTGCCCGGGACTGAAGGAGTAATTTTTCGTAGCGATATCGTCATAGCTGACCACTACCGAGAAATTCTCTTCGCTCCACTTACTGTTGAATACTTCGCAGATACGCTGCTCTTCTTCTTCGGTCAGTACCGTCTTCTTATTTTTGCCGTCTTTGACTTTTTCACCTAGATTCGAGGCGTCGATCAGCACCACTTTTTCTTTGTTGTTGGCGTCAATAAACAGGATCGAGACGTTAGTGCCGGTGGTGGCGAAGATATTCGATGGCATGGAGACTACACCTGCCAGCATCTTATTTTTCACCAGATGTTCACGAATGCCTTTATCAATGCCCGACTGCGCGGTGATAAAGCCAGTCGGTACTACGACCGCCGCCTTGCCGCCTGGCTTCAGCGAGAAAATGATGTGTTGCAGGAACAACTGGTAAATCTCCATTTTGTCCCTAGCTTTGGCTTTTATTTTGGGTATCCCGGCAAAGAAACGTTGCTGGTTTTCCTTGCTATCCAAATCGTCGCGGAAGTCGCTAAAATCCATCTTAAATGGTGGGTTGGAGACGATATAGTCAAAGTGTTTCAGCGAACTTCCGTCCTTGTGGAACGGGTGAAGAATGGTGTTACCCTGAATAACGTTGGGAATGGAATGCACCAGATTGTTGAGGATCAGGTTCAGGCGCAGCAGACTGGAGGATTTCTGCGAGATGTCTTGAGCAAAGATGCTGCAACGATCTTCTCCGATGGCGTGCGCTACATTCATCAACAGCGTACCAGAACCGGCTGACGGGTCGTAACAGCTTACGTCACGTACGATGCCCTGCTGCGCTTTCGGCACCAGAATTTCCGCCATGATGCGCGCCACGGCGTGGGGTGTGTAATATTCAGCGTATTTGCCGCCGGAGTTGCTGTTGTAGTCTTTAATCAGGTATTCAAAGATAGTGGCGTAGAAGTCGAATTTCTGTGTAAAGATACGCTCGAAACTGAAATCGGCCAGTTTGTTGATGATGGCGCGGCAGAAATCGTCACGCTTTGATTCATCGGCGATGTACTGGCTGAGGCGTTCAAATAGCACCACTTTCGCGCCACCGTCAGTTTTCACAGCGAAGACTTCGTTGTTGGCGGCAGCGATGTCCATCAGGGTGTCGTCGAAGGTGGTGGCGAAATTCGCCTCATTTTGACGATTGTATAAGTACTGAATGAAGTGATGCGGTTTCAGACGCGCGGTGTCGGCGCTCATCTTCAGTTGCAATTTATCCCGCTGTTCTTCGCTCATCTGGTTGAGCGAGACTTCCCATTTTTCAGCGCCAGCGACGCTTTTATCCACCTTTTTGGCTTCAAAAGCGAACTTGTCGTTCAGGAATTTGTATAGGAATGCCTGAGTGATGATTTTGAATTCGTTACCATCGTTGCCCAGACCATAGTTCGCACAAATGCTCTTCAGACTATCGATCAAGGTTTTGGTTTTGTCTCTAAATTCCAGTTCTACCACGTACGTGCTCCGGTATTAAATTCGTTCAGGTATTCCGCCACAATCAGGCGGTTGACATCGCCAGCAGCTTTCGCACTTAGGGTGATCTTCTGCTGATTTTCAAAGTGTTCCAGCACGCATGACACGATCTGGCGTTCAAAGTAACTTTCATTGTTTAGTATCTGACTGTTATTCAGCACTTTTCCATCCGCATCCTGCTTGACGCCGAGCAGTGCTTCGAAGATTTTACGCTCTGACTCGCTTAGGCCACCGTGCTCGCGCAGGCGTTTGTGGGTTCGCGTGTATTTCACATCGCCTCGGTATTTCTGACGCAGCAGATTGTTCTGACGGTTCAGCTCTTTAATGCGGTCATGAATTTTATTGAGTGTGCCGATATTCGCAACCATTTCTTCCTGCGAGACTTCGCTGAGTTTCTTTTTCTTGAACAGGCGCTCCAGTTCGTCTTTCAAGCTAACAAACTGCGGGTCCTGCTGGTCGAAGTTGGCAGCCAATGCTTCGCGGGTACGCCGCAGCGTCTCTTTCAGTTCATCGGCCAGTACCAGCTCTTCTTCGCCCACTTTATGGAATTCGAAAATTACTTCTTCCAGCGCCCGGTTCAACAGGCCGGATAGGTCAACACCCTGTTCCAGATCCGCTTTCAGGTTGAGTAGGTCGAGACGGTGGCAGGCTTCGCGGTAGAGGATATTGAGTTTGTTGAAATCCAACGACTGGAGAAATTCAGTGTTGCCCTGGAGGCGGATCAGATTGTAAAGGCTGCGGGCGTCGGCCAGCGCGTTTTTCAGCGCCAGCGCGGTTTCCCGATTGTGAATCTGGTTTATCTGATCAGTGAAGTTTTCCGCGTTTTCCGTATCGAAGCTGAACAAGACATCTTTAATGTGTTCGATTTCTTCGCGGATCTCTTCTGCCGATTTAAACAGTCGGGAGTAGTGCTCCATTTCGTCGCCCAGTTCGGCCTGTAATTCTTCAAAGTAGGCTTTGTTGGTGGCGTCAAATTCCTGGCGGATGTCGGCAAAGTCCACCACGTAGCCGTAGCGGAAGTGATTGTAGGTTCGGTTGACGCGAGTAAGTGCCTGGAGCAGGTTATGCTTTCGAATCACGCGACCAAGATAGAGTTTTTTCAGCCGTTTAGCGTCAAAGCCGGTAAGCAGCATGTTGTAGACGAAGAGCAGGTCAATTTCCCCCGCTTTGAATTGCTCCACCCACTCTTTGCGTTCCTGCTTACTGCCGACGTCGTGCAAGATTAAAGCGGCGCGTTTGATTTTCCGCGTTTCTCTGACGTGCATCTGGTAAGCGGTAGCGGGTTCTGCGGCCTGTAATACAGGCATTTCTTCTATTAATTCATCGGCGACGGTGGGTGATTCGGCGAAGTCAGTGTTGAATAACTCAAACATCTGTTTGGCCTGTTCAGAGCTATCGCAAATCACCATGCCTCCGATGGTGCCATCATTCAGCGCCCCCCGGCTTTTGGCAAAGTCGGTAACGATGTAGTTCAGCATCGGTTTGACGAAGCTGGGATGAGCATAAATGTATTTGCGATCCACATCGCCCATTCTGACCTCCACATCTTTTAGCGCCTGTTGCAGGATCATCCGGTAGTTGGTGGCGATTTCTTCGCGAATCAGGCGCAACGTATAGCCATCAGCAATAGAGGCGTTGTAATAGTATTTGTGGATGTAGCCGCCAAAGAGGTCGCGGGAGTTATAGTCCGTTCCCAGCAAAGGCGTACCTGTCAGGCCAATTTTGATGGCGTTGGTGTCCGACTGGCTTAAGTTTGCCAGGAAGCTCCCTTTGGGATTGTAGCTACGGTGGACCTCATCGAGGAAGTACACACGCTGAATGTTGATGTCGTAGTCTTTGGTAGTGACCACGTCCGGGTCATCGCGGAATTTCTGGATGTTGACGACGGTGATTTCCGCTTTGCCGTGGTGGTTATGCAGCGCCTGTGTGGCTTTGATGTCACGGGTGAAAGCTTCGCGTGAGTCGATAAGGTGAACGATTAAGCCACGGGCGGTAAATTCGCGCTGCGCTTGCTGGAGCAAATCCAGACGATCAACAATAAAGTAGAACTTTGGGATCACCTGCTGATTCTGGAAATAATCCTTCAGGAATCGAACATTGTAATAGGCCAGTGCGGTTTTTCCGCTGCCCTGGGTGTGCCAGATGATGCCTTTTTTCACGCCAGCGTTGAGTTTGCGCTCAATTGCTTTGGTGGCGAAGAGCTGCGGGTAGCGCATGATGTGTTTCTGGAAACCGCCCGGCTCAGCGACGTACACCAGCGCATAGCGCAGGATAAATGCCAGCCGATCCCGGCTCAACAACGCGGTGCAGAGACGGTTAGTTGGTCTGTTGTGATCTTTGTTGGTCTGAAATTCCTGGTTGGTGCGGATTACTTCAAGATTGTTATCTTTCAGAACCGCGATTTCTGTTTCTTCTGACAGCGGTTTTAGTAAATTGGTCAGGTTGAAAAGTTCTTCTTCGCGGAAGTAGTTGAATACCGGGTTACTGTAAGAACTACTAGCGTAGAATGCCCCTTGGATCGGCTCCGGATCGCTGTCGTCATACTCCATGTTGTTGGAGAAGATCATGAACTGGGTGATATTGGCGAAGCGCTTGAATTTGGGGTTCTTAAAGCGCTCGTTGATGCGGTTGCGCTCAGTAAAGATCCCTTCGCGATTGTTGGGCTTTTTCACTTCAATAAAGATTAGCGGCATGCCGTTAATCAGTAGCGTGATGTCCGGGCGGAACTCTTCATCACCGTTTTCACAGGTCAGCTCGGTGACGACATGGAAGATGTTATTGTTGAAGTTGTCGAAGTCAATCAGTTTGATGCCAGAGCGGTCGCTAAGTTTTTCGAAGAAGGCACGGCCCAAGTCGTCGTTATCGAGAAGCAGCGTAAAATCTTTTAACAGGCGTCCGATATCGTCGGGTGCGATCCCGGGGTTTATTCTGCCTATCGCTGTGGTGAAGAGGTCAGGGAAGATGTTGGTTTCTTTATCCCAACGTTGTTCTTTCAGAGACAGGTAGCCGTATCCCAACCGTATCAGGTGGAGGATGACGGGGATTTTTACCCGAGTATCTTCATTGAATTTCATCGTGTTCCCTGCTTTTTGTTTTTATCGCATCTCAGGCCATGCTGCGCTCCACAAACCCAGAACGGCTGGCAACAATGTCTGATTGATCGCGCCTATGTTACACCCTCTCTGTTAGCTGCCCGAGTAAATTTGTTGCGCTTCACTCGCAACGATAATAATCGCGCCATACTCTGATATTTTTTTGGGAGTGACACACACAATTTGTCAGAGCATGCCCGTAATTCCTGATCTTCAAAAAGCAGTCGAGTTGCTCATACATTCCCAGCGATAGCTTCAGGTCAGAATGATGCGGCATGAATCTGGCTGCTGAAAAGATGCATAAAAAGCCCCTAAAACCCTACAGAGCCGCCGGACATCCCTACACGTTTATCGCGATGGATAAAGGCGTTCGTCTGTAGGATAGTTTTGCGAAGTACGCCGCCGCTTTTTTAATATGTTCCGTTTGTCCTTAACCCGCTCAACTCCTTATTAAGCCCTAAGATCTCTTGGAGGCCGTCTAAACGGACTTTGTTAGCAGAGGAATCAGCGCCGAACTTTACACCCAGGCATAAAGACTGTGCGTTGTGATATCAAGGCGAAGGGCAACATCTAAAATGTTAGAGTCGTGGTCAACAACCAATTTAGCCGCTTCAATTTTGAACTATTCAAGATATAGGTAACCCATGAAATCCGAGACGCTAAATGTCCAGCAAATCTTTCAGGATCGCCGTCAATACTGCGTTCCCTTCTACCAACGTGCATACGTATGGACACAACGAAATCAGTGGTCCGCCTTACTGGAGGATATCACCGAAAAAGCACAGGCCCGTTTATCAGGTATAAAACCAACCCCACATTTCCTTGGTGCAGTGGTACTTGAACCACAAACTAAGAGCGGCTTGCTGGGTGTTGATACCCTGCATATCATTGATGGTCAGCAACGATTAACAACCCTTCAATACATTCTTGCGTCTATCCGACTGGCTCTTTGTGCAATTGATCTTTCCGATTTAGAAATGCTTGTATTGCCGTGTCTGAAAAACACAAACGAAGCAACAATGCGAAATAAAGAGGTTGAACGCTTTAAGTTGTGGCCGACATTTCGTGATCAATCTCATTTTATTCAAAGCCTTAACGTTGACCATGTTGATGATCTCCGCAAGGTTTTCCCTGATAGTTTCACGTTACATGGAACACTGCGTAAGCATTTTAACCATCCTCCTTCACTGGAGGCGTTATGGTTCTTTAGTCATGCCTTTATTGAATGGATTAGCGCCGAAGGTCGCTCCTTACAAGAAAATGCTATCGCGCTGATTGAAGCTGTCCTAACAGACCTGAAACTTGTCAGTATATCTCTTGAAGCCGAGGATGACGCTCAAATCATTTTTGAGACATTGAATGGCCGTGGGGCTGAGCTTCATGCGACGGATCTTATCCGTAACTATATTTTTATGCGTGCAGAGCATGATAATGTTGATGCCGCTGCATTGTATGAAAATGATTGGAAACCCTTCGAAAACCCGTACTGGACAGAAAAACAACGCCGTGGTCGCATCAACAAACCTCGTCTGGAGTGGCTAATTCACTCCACGCTACAAGCAGAAAAGCAACGTGAAGTAGACCTGTCCCGCCTTTACAATGAGTATCGGGACTATGTAGGCAAGGAATCGTCGTCACGCCGAGCTGATCAGCAGGTCGAACTTCTCAATCGGTATGCTTTGCAATATAAAGAACTGATTGGTGGAGTGGGTACAACGCCTATTGCATGCTTTGGTCGTCGCATCGCCGCCTATGACATGACCACGATTTATCCACTTGCGTTACTCATCTCAGTCGCTAGCATCCCTGATACTGAAAAAGCCGCCATGTACAACGATCTTGTCTCGTTTGTAGTGAGAAGAGCGGTGTGTGGCCTGACTCCAAAGAACTATAACAACGTGTTTATGAATGTCTTGCGTCACTTAGCTAAAACCAGCATTTCCAGTGCTGAGTTGCGCAGCACCCTTAATAGCCTTAATGGTGAAGCCGCACGTTGGCCCACTGACTCAGAGTTTCTTAATGCCTGTATTACTGCACGACTTTACCCAGGCAGGCTCGATGCACAGAAGATTCGCTCAATGCTGACCGAACTTGAGGGAGAACTTCGTCGTCAGGTGAAGACTGAGGAGCCGGTGGTTCCAAATCTCTCCAGTCTCGATATTGATCATCTAATGCCTCAAAACTGGTTTTCACATTGGCCTCTAAAAGACGGACATACCGTGACAGATTCAGACGCTACTGCAGTAAATCAGATTGTTTTGGCCGGTGCAGAGCTAACATCCGAGCAACAGCGTGTCTGGAAGCGGCAACAAGCGATCGCTACACTGGGAAATCTGACCTTGCTTAACCTCAGCGTAAATCGTTCGGTCCAACACTCTGCATTTCTTAGGAAACGGGATGGTCTCATTACCCATACTAGCCTACGCTTGAACATACCATTGATAATTCTGGATAAATGGGATGAGGATAAGATTTTTTCCCGGGGTGAGTTGTTGGGAAATGCTGCAATGAGGGTGTGGTCGAAAGTCGATTAATCATCGTTTTCTTCCTACGTAACTCTATGTCGGCTCTTAATGTCAAGAACCGACATTCAACTATGCGAGTTGAATGCCCTCATTTCAGTTTGGCAACACTGTTTTAAAGTTGGACTGGATTTAGCTCTTTGCCAGTGAATATTGACGTTTACCCCTCAATAAACGCCGACTTGCCTGATCTCCTAGCTATACACATCATTTTATAGCCAAAGTCTTACTAAGTGACTCCCCTTAATGCTTTTTCTCAATCAAAAGGTATGGGTGGGACCAGTCTGTTACTTCTTCATATGAAACAAACCCATCGTGCTCCAGTGCGCAAACGCCCTTATGGCTGGCTACGTAATCGTATACAGCCCGGCTTTCAAGCCCCTGTAACATGTGCGACAACAGCTTGCGGCGCATAACATCTGACTTCCAACGTTTACCCTTCTTCAGATCTTTATAAGTAATGTTGAAGGGTTGCCCTACCGCATTGGTAACACATTTACCGTAACGGTTGGTTTTCGCTGTACTTTCGTAATGATCTAGCAGTAAAGCCAGATCTCGCCGTAAAGGTTTCAGAAGGCGTTTCCATCGTTTCAGCACTCGTTTAGCTTCTGCCTTACCTAGCTCACGGTTCAACAGGCGTCGGGTACTGGACTTTAGCGATAATGAGACGAACCCGGCATTGAATACGCTGGAAAACCTGAATTGCTTCACCAGCTCCTCCGCAACACGTAATACCCGGCAGATATATTGAGTTTCCAGAACTTCCAGCGACTCGGCCAAAATGCCAATACTCAGCAGCTCATGTCGCAGTATCTCAAGCTGGCATCCCTTAATGTCATAATTAACACCACGCGCCAGACACGCCCACTTCATTTTAGAAGGCAGACTTTGAAAGCCAGTGCCAATCTCAAAGGATCTCCCGCCAATGTACGCAGTCTTATAAGATTGCCTGTAAGAGACCGTCAACGGTGACTCCTTCACCAGATCCACGCCCGAATCAGCCAGTCGTGACAGGAAGTTGAAGATGAATATTTTGTTCTTCTTGGTGGGGTTTTCGTTATAGTAATCCAGCAGTGCATCCAGATTGATTTCAAGCGGCTCAAGATTGTTCCACACTCCCACTACCAACTCCCTGAAGGCAGCGTTAGGGATATCGCGTTTAGACTGCTTATGTTTGGCACGCTGCCCACGATCAATGGCAACGCCGATCAGTTCATCAAATGAGTGACTTTTACGCTTTCTGAAAATGTCCGTCAGATAATGGTAGCGATCCTTACGACTAAGGTATGCCTCTCTGTCGGTGCCAAACAACTTCCGCAGAAAACGCTTAGAAATAGTATATTCCCGGCATGAACTTTTAGCATTGGAATAACCGGTTAGTTTAATGATTCCCGCCTTTTCAAGAGCCTCCATTGCACGCTCATGGGTCGGCCCACTTTTCTTAAATACGCCGGGAAGTTTCTCTCTGCCCAGTTCAAATGGTAATGGCACAGAATAAGACCATTTCTTATTCGCCTTAATCTTTGCTTTTCTCCTGTTCTTACGACTACAGGTAGCGACACAAATAACGTGCTGAAGAAATACTGCTATATTACGATAAAATGGCCGTTTTAGGCTTGGCACACCATTATAAGGAATACTGAAAACGATCGTCTTGAAGTAATCCAACGTTGAATCTGTCACAAGGATATTGTTATGCGTAATGTATGGCTTCATAATTCACCTGTATATCGAGACCAGAGCACAATGCCCTGACCCCATTTATTTACAACTGAATTACTCAAACCTTACGTGAACCCAACAAGGTTCAGATGGTTATTAGATGATAATAATATTGGAGGCTGGTGCCTCATGATAGCTGATACTGGATAATGGCTATAGTATGTAATGACATATATACAATAATATAGAGATAGAGTGTATACAGAGCATGTTACACACTGCTATATATCCTGTAGATGCAAATAACGAATAAATATCAGCTCAGCCAGAATGGGATTAGCGGATACGTAAAACGCTACCGGTTATTAAGCGATGCAACTACATCCCGGTAATATTCAATAGCGGTTGTAGACACATGTTATTTTCTGAATTTAATTCTTTTGAAACCTCAACTTTGATAAAAAACGCAGCTACTTACCAATGTCAGAATCAGGGAAAGCCATCGCCGATTTTGCCCTACCATTGTACGAGGTGCTGATTTCAGGTTAAACCGTACCTGTAGTTAGCCGGTTAGCCACAGCAAAATCCGACAACGTTGGACGGTCAAAAGACGGTCATTTCCCAGATTTAATTTTCTCCTGACCTTTTTAGGCTTGCCGTTGAACAACTCACAGATGAGGATGCAGCATCCCTGCCGCAATGCCATGGCGCTTATTTCCCGCGAGATTTAAGCCATTTTTTACGGATGTCAGGTTGCCAATACTGCGGCTGTCCCAAAATACCCAGCTTCTCGACAACCAGTGGAAGTTTATGCCAGATAGCCTCTGCATCAAACAAGTCCACCAGATACCTTTTCATCACCTTATCTACTCGTTTTTTAGCTGCCTCTTTGCTCGGACTAACAGCCCTGCCATTCAACTCACTGGCCGGACGGAACGTTTTACGAGCACGGGGGACAGTCATACGTTTCAACCGTTTGGCAAAGTCTGGATCCAGCTTGCGATCCCTGATTAGCTTACGGTCATAGAATGCCAAACGTGACACCAAATTCTCCATTTGCGACAGGTTACTCAGCATCAGTTTTTGCTTACCTGGAGACAGACGCAGCTCCAGACGTAAAAAACACTCATGCTGGCTTTCATCCAGTGTTAGCTGAGCTGTTGCCCGACGTTCTTCAAGGCTTAACTCAGGGGCGTTCACTTTTTCGTATATCGAAGCTACGACGGTGGTAGCCCCTAGCCGCATACCCTCCTGCTTGCCATAAGGATCATTGAAATCACCATCATGAACTTTGGCAAGACCAATCAGAAAGTCATGCAGCTTCATCCCCATCACATCCAGCGCGTAATGGATGGTCGTGACCCATGAGTTACGCAACCCCTGGTACAGATATTTACCAATACGGCTTTTGCGCCCCAACCAAATGAATAAGTCGCTTATCTGTTCAGCTAGATAGTGTTGGGGGCTTAATTCCATTCGCACGGCACCGCGTTTCTTGTTTGTTGGTCCAAAGTAGATCATCAGTAGAACTGGGTGATGTTTAGACTTGTTTGCTAGACGGATTTCAATTACCCAGCGGTAGAGACTATCGCACTCATCCTTGCCTGCGGGGCGAAACCTGACCTGATAAGTATCGTCTGATTCAAGCTGAAATAAGCGATCTACCATCACCTGATTTTCCTGCTTGTCGAACAGGTCAGTTACCCAGGCAATTTTGTCGAAATGTCCATAACATTGCTGTCCTACGTTACTGCATTCCAGTGATACGGCGTATCCCAGTGAATCAACACGTTCTCTATTAAATGTTTTCATCATAATCTTTTCCCGGTGGCCAGTAGCCCACCAACAAGAGGAAGTATCATTGATATTGCTATGTCCTCTATAGGGTTCGTTGGGGGCTATGTGAGGGTTACACACATGCGCTTAGAGTTGCGCGTTGATACCGCGTGACTGAATCCACTCCAGTACGTCATTGAGTCCCCAGCCCACTGCGCGTCCACCATCGCCGGTCAATTTTTTCCCTGCCTTAAAATCTCCTTTTTCGATAAGCCTATAGAGCGTGGCTGACGAAATTCCGGTTAAATGAAGAACTTCTTTTTTGCGGAGAATACGGTTGGTGTTCATGCTTTTGCTCCTTTGAGCTGTTTCAGGAGCGCTGCTATTTACAACCACAAAAACCGTATTTTTTCGTACAAACCAGACTTTTTTTCGTGATAATCACGGATGAAGGTCATTTTTGTGTATTGAAGAATCGTGATTATCATGGGATGATTCTATTTATCGTGATAATCACGATATTGCTACCCAGGAGAAGTGTTTGCAGTAATCACTTATGCAAAACACCGATTGTGATACCAGTAGACCGTGATAATCATGGAATCAGCTGGGAATATTTAGCTCGTAAGATCCTTGTTCAATTTCAGGAGATGTACTCATGCCAAATGACGATATGATTTCGCAGCAACCAGCGCAGGAGAAAAAAGAAAGGGAAAAGAACCTCGACAAAATGAGGCAGAAAAAAAGAAGGGAATTAGTAGCAAAAAAGTTTGGAAAGATTGTACCCATCCATATGCTGGAAGAGACCAAAGCGCGACTGGAGATGATTGCTAAAAAAACAGCCATAAGTCGTAAGGAACACAATGCCGCAGAGAAACGAAGCTCGGTCATAGCTGAACTGGTTAACCAGTACTACATAGATAATCTCTTGGCTTACGAACATGAAAACTCTGAGTTGGCATACAATACTTATAACAAGATATGGCAGGCTAACTTTCAAGGAAAGCCTGCTGATGTAATAGCCAGACAGCTCAACAAGGCTGGCACCCGCATACCGTATTTTGATGATAAAAGCGGTAAAATAGTTGTTGAATCAGGAAAGTGGAAAAAAGACGATATTGAAACGTTTTCCGACACAGCTCTTGTTATAAAAATGATTGAATCAAATGAGAAAAACACTAAAAGAAACGCTAAGTAGGTTCAATATATTCAGGCCCAATCACCGATAAACGCCATCATTTTACCAGCACCGCAATCGCTGCGATGCTTTGGCTTTCATGCCATCATCACGATAGTCATAGCGCGTCGTGGTGGATATGTCGCTGTGGCCTGCCAGCTGGCGGACGGTGTTGATATCCACGCCCTGCTCCAGTAAACGTGTGATGAAGGTGCGCCGCATGTCATGTGGGGTGAAACGTGCAATACCTGACGTCTGCTGTAAATCAGCCAGGATGCCCGTTAACCCGGTTGTTGTCAGCGACTGACCGACTATTTTATCGTTACGCTGAATTCGGCTAAACAGCGCATTTTCAGCTTCGTTTGCGCTGACTTTAAGCCATGCGCGGATAGCTTTATCCACTATTTCCGCCACGTGAATTTCACGGTATTTCCGCCCCTTCCCTTGCCTCACCGTCAGGATGCCGTTGCCATAGTCCAGGCGCTCAAGTTTGACCAGTTCCCCGGCCCGCAGGCCAGTTCCACAAAGCGTCAGCACAATAGCGGTATCACGACAACGCCTTACCGGTTGCGGATGCTGTTTTGCAGCCTGAATCAATGCCCGGATTTCCTGCTTGTTTAACGCCCTTCCCTTGCGTTGGACATCACCGCTAACGCGCTTAACTGACCGAATACGTGTCAGTGTTTCGGCATTCATGCAATTCAGGTTAAAAGCAGTCTGCGCTACGCCCCTCAGCGCTGATAATGCCATGTTGACCGACGACACGGCGTAACCGCCATCCAGCAGTGCTGCACGTACTTTAGCAACGGCGGCGAAGTTAAGTTGCTCCCACGGGTAGTGATCTGCATCCGCACCGCGTTTAAGTATGCTGGCGCTGCGGTTTAACAAGCTGGTGATACCCCGTCGTCCCGATGGTGCCAGACCGCTGATATACGCATCGAACACGGTGGTTTGCACCACCGGCACGATCTGACGTAACGCAGCCCCGCTCATGCGTATAACCCGTGATAACGTACATTAAACCAAGTAACTGTTCGCATCAGACCAGACCTCGTTCAGCCATCGATACTGTTTCAGCGCCAGCAACGATAAAGTGATCTAACAACCGCACGTCCAGCATCTCCAGCAGCCCCTTCAGCTTTTTAGTCAGCTGGATATCACAACGGCTGGGTTCAGGCTCGCCGCTTGGGTGGTTGTGTACAAGGATGGCTGCGGCGGCGTTATATTTCAGCACGCGCTTGATAACTTCACGAGGGTGAACGCTGACCGAGTTTAGCGTACCCCTGAACAGGATTTCGCGGTGCAGCAGCTGATTCTGATTATCGAGCAGGATGATGCCAAACTCTTCATGTTCAAGCGGTGCCAGCTCAACCATTACGCACCGTCGCACATCATCAGGGGAACAGAGTTGAACCCCACGCTGATAGTACCGGCTGATAATTTGGCACGCCTGATCAAGGATGCGGCTTTCACGAGTGGTAAACATCGTCATGTCAGAACTCCCGTTCAATAAAATAGATAGCATCTGCAAATAGCTGGCGGCGAGTCAGACCAGTGCGCAGTGAGAAGGCTTTACGTGGCATAGCGGTGCGCCCGTTACTGTCGAAGAACCAGAGAGTTTCCTCGTCCATTTTGACCAGAAGTGACCAGTGAAACTGATCGCTGAGAAGGATGAGGCGCGAATGGTCAGTGACGTCCAGAAACCGCCTCACCTCCCTGAAAAGTCGTCCGTCTGCCAGCCCCTTCTTTCCAGCAAAGGGTTTGGTTATTTCAACCGGGAACTGACGGCTGTAATGGCCTTTCTGCAAAACCTGAGCCATCAGCCAGTCGAGGCGATCTTCCTCAATTCCTTTGGCTAGCCATTCATTTAAAGGCCAACGCTGCTGATAAGCCTGAGTAAGCCGATTCATTAGTGGGCGTCGCTTAACCTTCCCGTCGTATAACCAGCTCAGCATATTAACCAAGCAATAAGCGCCGCAAAGACTGTCCAGTTCTCCCTGTTGAGACGCACGTATCCCTCTGTTTGCAGTCACAGATAATGTCTCCGTTGTATTTAATGATTAATCAGTGTGGTGGGATTAGCTTTCCCAACTGAGGGTGAGAGAGTAGACCTTCAGAAAGTGATAGTGGACAAAGTTACGCTGCCATAGCTCAAAAATGTCGCGCCCTTCTCCTGGATGTAAATCACCAACAAAAGACTGGAATACATAACGCTGGCTCCAGCTAGAATCAATATCTTTTTCAAGCTCAGGGTAGGACTCCATATATTTTAAGTCGGTGATGTAATCGAAATACCATTCATCGTTTCTGGACGTCAGTCTTATCTCTACAGGATGGTAACCACCGTTTTCAGCACTGTAATTGACATCTTTGAATAATAAAGTGACTGCCCGAGCATTGGGACTGACGGGTGGCCTCCTGGATATTTCATAAAATATAACATTAATTAACTCCTGACTTACGGGCAGAGAAAGCCCTTCCTGACGAATAATATTCATGCGTGTTTATTCCGGTAAATACATATTGGGTTAATAACTATATTGCAATCCACTACCCCCCATTTTGAACGCTTAGATGATAAGCGTCCTCCCGACAGAAGGGATATAGAATGAAGTGACACATTAGTTATTAGTTCGGTGTATCAGTGACTGAGTAATATTACACTATCCAGTAATGACATTTTACCAGGAATATACATTAAGAGCAAATAGTTTCACTTGGGAACTAATTTTACTTTGTGAATTCATCAAGGAATAAAATCAAACTTTTCTTTTTATCATGATCGAGTTTCATCCAAACTTGATCGAGTCGTTGCTTTAGTTCCATATCGTGGCCTGTCACATAATTAGGTTGCATGTCATCAAAGTTGAAATCATCCATGCAGTCAATAAAGAACCAACTTATCGGTGTCTTTAAAGCAACCGCAATTGTGATCAAATGAGCAATATTGATCTTATTTGTCCCGCGCTCATAGCGAGAAAGTTGTTGCTGCGAAATATCTATAGACTCCGCCAGCTCAGCTGCGGTTAATCCTACCTCCTTACGTCTTGCCTGGATACGCTGTCCTACCAGCTTATCCGCTGAGTCTGCTACGAGCTTAACCATTACATAATCTCCAGAACTTCCATAAAAGGAAGTCTGGGGCCTTTTTACTCTTGCATGAACATCACTAATGGACATAAAATCACTATAAATCCCATTTATAGACCTGTTACAGAAAGAAAATTGGCTAATCAGGTCTTTAACGCGGCTTGTCACCCCACGTGTTGATAGGTGGCTGGTTAGGGAGAGCATTGTGGCAACCAGCATTAGTGAAATAACAGACTGCTTTGAATACTTTTTCAGCTCCCTTTACCGGCGCGAATTTGTCAAAACATTGCGTCTGAATGAATGTAGCGAGCGTGAACTACTCCCATTAGTACGTTGCTATTTACTGGGCTGGTTTGCGGATAACGTTTCGCCGGAAGTAAAAAGTAAACTACCAGGAGCGGTATCCGGTCATGGTTTCATTGATTTTGTCATTGACAATGTGGCAGTTGAGTTTGCCGTCCGTAAGCCAACAGCAGCTCGTTCCAATGTCTCCGCAACCGTCAATAGCACTGAGGTGAAGAAATTAATGAAGCACGGTGGCAAAGCCCTGCTTGTCCTGTTCGACTTCTCTATCACACCCTACTCGGAAGCTCAGATTGAGGCTTTTCGCGACTGGCCTTCTCTCGGTCGTGGCAATCACAAAAAGTCAGCGTTTAATGTCGCCTATTTTTATGTAGAAAAACGCAGACCGCTGACATTAGGTAAAATCACCAAAAATATTCGTATTAATTGACAAGGAAAAACAATGAAAAGAGTCATTTTAGCCACCCTGCTATTGAGCACATCTACACTGGTTAACGCTGCGGAATACGTTAAAAAGAATGGATATCTTGAAATAACGAATCATAAAGCGTCAGCCGAGTTTTCAATTAACTCATCAACACCGGATGGCTCAGGTGTATGCAACATGGAAGGGAATGCAAGTGCAATTTCAGCTAGCACGGGGCAGAGAAAACGCTGGCTTTGGAACGATTCGTCAAGCCAGTGTGTAGCTGTTATCAGTGAATTATCGACAGGAGGAGCGACAGTTATGACTAAAGGGTGCGAGGATTACTGCGGGAGTTCAGCGACAGGCACTATGGATGGAGTGTATGAACCAAAATGAAAGAAAGCCAGAATATATTCCCTGATACAATTAACATTAATGAAATAATCAAGACCAAAAATGATGCCCCCAACGACCTACTGCATGAACAGACTCTTGAGTTAATTATTAATGAGGGGTTAAAAGTCGTCAAGGTAAGTACTGTACAGCATCATTTTCGAATAGGTTACAATCGGGCCGCAAACATTCTTGATAAAATCAGAAAATCAAATAAAAACTTTGATTAAAAATACAAGAGAAAACCACATGTTAAAAATCTTCATTACTTTAATTATTGCTTTTATTCTCTTTGGGTGCAACGAAGACACACCTAAGTGCAGCAGTACCGATGCAAAGAACTTAGTTATTGATATCTCCCGTAAGGAGATCGAAAAATCACTAAAACTGGATGCGGACGTATCAATTTCCGTCAATAACGTCAGAACACTGAATCACGATTCAAAGTTAGATGTGTATCAGTGTGCGGCTGATCTGACATTCACTAAGCCGTATTTAAAGCAAGATATCCCCATCACTTATCGTATTCAAAAGACTGATGAAGGGAAAGGTCAGTTCTACATTAATGTTTACGGGCTTTAAATTGTAAATCGCTGCTGGAGATATTTAAAAAACGCCCCAGTCAGCGACTCTGACTTTCACCTTAAAAAAGCTAGGTTATTTGACAGACTCCATTCATATATTGCTTTGGGGGTGCGTTATAAATTATCGTCGGTAGTATTTAGGGAAAGCCTGGCCCACAAAGGTAGAGGGAATGGTGTGTCTATAGGCCATGGAACATCCCCAGATATACCTGAATTGCGCTGAAAAATGATCCATTTGTATGTCGTCAAATCTCCCCGTTTAGCACCACTATTTAAATAATTAGGTATTTTTTTTATACGCTCCATGGCCTGCTCAAGTTGGTCAAGATCTTGCCAACTGGCCATTATCGTCATGGCCAACGGTTGTAATTCTACAAACGTATCAATGTGCTGACTGGTCTCCTTTAAACATGCTTCTACCTCACATTGGTTTTCTAGGTTTGACAAGAATGACTTCTCAATAAACCACAAAGAATTAATGTTGTGAGTAAGTGAATAGTAAAAAAGGTGCGTAGTGATGAGAGCTACGTCCTTTGCGCTGAGCTTTTGAGGCAGTCCTTTCAGTCGCTTCACCAGTAGCTGCTCACTAAACATCCCCTGTCGGTGTCTCGCATCCAGTGCAATAATTGCCCCGACATAACGTGGAAGCTGGTCAAATGCGGTAATCAACGGTGTTTTGCACTTTGTGAACCAATTTGCCAATCGATCAAAGGCAAGTGCATAGTCTTCCGCCCGAGTCTTAATTCGCCAGATGCTATGCCAATCACCCGCAGCAATATCTATGATATTGCTTCTGATTCCCTCCATTACACGATCGATTTGCCCCAGTTCAAGTAGGCTCTTTAACAACGCTGTTTCGATGTTAAGGCTGACTTTATTTCCCTTACGCTCAGGACAACATACTCTCTGCATAACGCCAGGAGGATCGATGGTAAGATTTTGTTGGGATTGAGGGATGCTGGTCATAGCAAAGCATGCTCTTACTTGGTGGGTCAGCTCTAACATGACTTCCGCTTTCAAACTCTGCTGATACTCCTGTTTATCAACAGCGTCTGGGTAATCTTCAAAAAACTTAAGAAACTCAAGCCCTGAGCCAACATTCAGACCGGCGCGATACATTAATGCTATATCGCTGCTATCGAACTGCATGAGATGTGGATGATGGTTTAAATTAAGCAAATTCTTCAGCGCTTTGATAGCACAGGCATAATAAAATTCATCATCTAGCGGTTTTATTGCTAACAGTTGTTGAAACAAACCGATGGGATTAGTAAGCGCGATATAAATCGTGAACCAGCTATAGCATGGGAGGTTTCCACCTTCAAATGAGATACCTACTCTTTCCATTATGCGTAGGAGATAGTTACAGTCAGTAGAAAGTGCACTACCATCTTCATTCTCTGCATGTGTTAGCAATTGCTTCACTACGGCCACGCTTCCTTTGCCCTTATCGAGTAGCGTAGTTACCAGTTCCGTGAGTTCCCATGGCGAATTATCTTCTCGGTTGTTAGCGCGCTGCCGGGACAACTCAGAGGCATGCGCAAGCAACGATACCCTGGCAAGTGCGCCCACGTGATGAGGATTGGCCTCCTGACTGTAACAGTGCTGACGACTGTATATGGCTAAAAGCAACACTTGTTCCCAAGCAAGCTTTTGGATGAGTTGGTAATTTTTACGTATTTTTTTGTGATCAATATCAAGTTTGTCAGTTAAAAATGAAAAAAAAATCATATTATCACTAACTATCCTACTCCCCGATTGATCCTCTCTCTTACCCATATACGAAGGCTCCTATTTTACGTTCCCTTTTTACCTACATAACCACATCATATTATAAACTTATTAAATTCACAAAACACTTAAGGGATAACATAAAAACTTATTTCAATAAACTTATCCCCAAAGAAAAGTTCAACTGCAAAATTTTAATAAAAAAATAATAGTTTACTACCTTATTTGAAATGTAATAGTCTGATTTGGCAGACAATATTGTCTGTGATTACGTGTTAGGACACTCTTAATGATCAGAAATATACTGAGCTGCAAAAATACTAAGGCATTGAAAAAGGTAGGTTCACTAGAGGAGATTAAAAAGCATCTTGCTGCCCTTTTACCACCTTCTGCCACTCTAAATGCTGAAACTTATGACGAAATTCTGCCAGACGTCCTTTGGTTTGCAAGTCAACAGGATAAAACATTTACCAACTCCCGCGCAGAGCATATTTACTACCTGCTGGGTCACAGTAACGGTAAAGAACGTAAGGAAAAGCTGCACATTGATGCAGAATTTTACGAGGATAATGGCGCAAAGGTTGCGCGGCTTTGGCGCAACAAAATTGCCCATATCCTACGGGCAGATGTTTACCTTGATGAGGATACACGCCGCGCGTACGACAAACTTAATGAAATGTATAAAGAAATGGTACAGCTAGATGTAGATGAACCTCTACCCTGTGCACCACCTTCCACATCTGGGGAAGAGGAGTAAGACCATGGCTGATAACAAACAAGAGCTCGTTGTCATGCCGTTGCAAAAGGAAGCATTACAGTTTCCTGTACCACCGGAAACCGTTGCACCAACATTCGTCGATAAAATACACCATACGATTGCCACCACTGCTGTGAAAACACCGGAAGGTAAAACCGCGTTATCGACCAAAGGACTAGCCACAATCCTTTGTACCGACAAAGTAGGCGCCAAGGAGTTTTACTCCGACCTAGATGACGCCGATAAGTTTACAGTGAATAACCAACACTATATCCGTACCCCAGCCCTCAAAAAAGAGCTTGATGAGCGCATTGAAAAGCCATACTCCGCCATTAAACGCGAACAACTCAGATATAATTCGGAGTGCCTCTCCGCAGTACGTGACAATCAGGAATCCGAGCGGTTACGAGGGGTAAATGAGGAAAAAATACGTCAACAGCAAAAAACGCTGAAGCATAAGAAAATAGCTAGGGATGGCGACACCCACTGCGCTCATACGGGTGAGCTATTGCAGGCGGACGCCCAAGCTCACCATAAAATACGGCGTGCCGATAATCCAGACAAGGCACTAGATCTCGATAATATAAATGTCGTTAACCCAATGGCCCACCAGGAACACCACAAAAAAGAACAGGAGCAAGCTAAGGATTTTGGTTCGTAAATAGCTATACTTCGCATAAGTATACAGCGCCTTGCAGAAATTTCCGGCGTGAATCTGGATAAGTACATTGCGATATTTAAGAAATAAATATGATTAATAATCATACGCATATAATCCAAACCATACTTCAACATCTGATCTTCTGTTTAACCAAAACTTGTTAAAAAAAGATTCATCTAAAAAAATACGAGTATAAATATAAACACAAAGGGAATTGAAAACGCTAACGACAAGGTATTTACCCTTGTCGTTAAAGCACCCTAAAATTATTAGACCTTCCTTGAGCCTTTATTTCTCGTGACACTTACCCCTGAATTCTTTTTACTAAATGCATCACTCCTCTCCTTTTGAGAGCTATAATAATTAACTTGGCCTTGTAGTTTGTTGGAAAGCGAGAATAATTGACTTAAGGCATCCTCCAAAGCTCTTTCACGCATACTAATTTCGTTTTTCATTTTAGCTTCTTGCTCATTAGCCTGCCCAGGTAGTCTTAAATGAAGCGTTGAACCAGGAATAATTTCAATTGATAATGTCTTTGGAAGCATTTTAGGAAGTTCGTTCAATTTCTCTGTGGATTTGAAAACTTCTAAAAGCCATGAAAATTCATGCCAGTAAATGTCAGCCTGGGAGATGCTATCTAACTCGAATTTGTTTTTTAATAATTTTTCTGCTCCTTTAACCGCACGCAACCAAGTTAAATCCCACGACTTAGGTCCTGTGAAAGAAGCAATTAATCCAAACCATACAAATGCCATTGGTACAAAACGACCTATTTTATTAAGTAAAAATAGGTGCGAAGTGCTTCTGCCGACTAAAAAAGCAGCCGCTGCAATCACAGGTGAATAAAAGTTTAATTCTGAATCAGATTCTAGGTTCATAATCTCCGCAGATAACTTATTGAAACCCATTACTCTGTCTTCAACCGAGTCACTTCTTAAAAGTAAATTTTTAGCTAATAATTCTAAGAGTGTATCATCTGACTTTCTGTTTTCTGGAGTATATTTTGAGGCATAATCTAACATTAGATTAACAGCATCCAATGCCGATTTATCGTCAGAATCATCATTTAATACAACATCCCATACAGGGGATAAATGCTCTGATAGGAGCGTGCGCCGAGAGAATCTGTTGTCATGACTTATTTTATTTAATCTATCGCGACACAGTTTAAATAAATCCAACCCCGAATGATTAATGCTGGATCGTGCAATGGGCAGAGTATAAGTGCTTAAAACCCTTGATAATGCAATGTTATGAAGCTCTATTGAACTTTCAGATTGAGCTAATGTTTCCCCTATCGAAACACATGCCCAACGAGCTAACTTTTCGGTTGCATCAAAAAAAACCAAAGATTCATTAGATAACAAAGAGTATTCACTTAGCGTTAATAACCTTGTGAATTGACTTATAGGAAATATATCATCTGAATAAACTCTCACCCATGAGAGAAAATCATTTATATAACTATCTGGAATAACAATATAGCTTATCTCATATTTGCCATTTCTTGATAATGCTGTTGAACCTACTGCAATCTTACCATTTTTGAGATCTCTTCCGGGAAAAGACCTTTTCTTTGAATAGCTTGAGACATTAGTGTCACCTAACAACATATCCACTAAGTCTTCTTTATTAATCAAAACCCAACTAACTTCCCCTGTATTTTTCATAAGTCACCTGAGAATAAGTCATCAATATGGAACACTTTTGGTTCAGACATAGCACTATCTAAATTTTTATTGGTTTCTGCACTTCTATATACATTAAGCGCTGTTCTAGCTCTAGTTACAGCAGTATAAGAAACTCGAGTTCTGTTTAAAGGATAATGATTTAAATCCTCAGCTTTAAATATATGAACAGCTCTAAACTCCGTACCTTTGGATGAATGAATGGTCATAATATGTATTCTTTTTTCAGAATGAAATCCGGCGCTATCATCAAGCCCATGAACAGCCACTAAATCAGAAAGATTAGAATCTAAAAACATTTCTCGCAATTCAATCAATGACTCTTTTTTCCCGCAGAATATACCGATATTATCGTCTTTAAATGCATCCAATTGGATTTCAATTATTTCACACATGCGTTTAAATTGATCATCGACATCAAAGCATACTATTAGTTTCGCGCTGGATTCACCTTGTGTTTTTGGATTGTAGTTTGAAGTAGCTTCAAGCCCATTGCTTTTATTATCATTTGGGCACAACCTATCAGCTACACGTGCAATCTTTTGACCTATTCTAAAATGTTGACGTAGATAATGAGGCGCTAGACCTAATTTATCTATAGCTGATAATCCGTCTCTTCTATAAATACCTTGATTTTCATCACCGCTTATACATACATTTTCACTTAAACAGAGAAGTGCATTTAATTCGTCAAAAGTTAAATCTTGAGCCTCATCTACAAAAATGGCACTGTATATCTTTTTACCTGGAAGTTTATTATTTGCTTCAATTAGCATTTCTAATAGTAACTGCCTAGCGTTATCATCAAAATCACCTCCCGGAGGAAGTGGGCGTTCTCCAAGATGCTCCAAAATATGAGAGTAAACCCACGCATGAAAAGTTTTAACTTGGTCTACAGTAATTAAACCAGACTTTCCAATTCCGGTCCTAATAAAGTCAGCCAAAGATTTTGTGTACGTTAATATTAAAACATTCTTCTCACCTGTTCCTGCGGTATAAAGAGCGCGCAACAAAAGTAGATTAGTCTTACCTGATCCTGGAGGTCCTATAAGGGCATATCGCCCCTTAGCTGGCAGTGTAATGAAATTTGCTTGGTCTTCATCCATTTCTTCCTTAGAGCGCCACCAACTACCTTTCATTTAAAATCTCCTTCAAGCCTAAATCTAAATTAATATCAGAGCCATCATCAGGTAAAGCATCAATTAAGTCTAAAGCACTTCTTATAATAAGTGCTATTTCATTTGAAAGTGTTTTAACATCATCGTCCTCACCTTCGTTTATTTTCACCTCAAGGCAGGGTTTTAGAGTTATACTATGTTCTTCTTCTTGTTTTTTTTCTCTGACCAAAATTGCTCCCAGAGATATTAAAGCAACGGTTTTATGTATGCCATCTTTCCATCTATAATTCAGTTGAAAAGTTAGAGACCAAGTTCTTAAGTAAGTAAAGGCAAAATGCACGTCAAGTACTTCATCAGATATTGTCATAACAAGAGGTAATTGATTTCCACAAACATCTATTAATTCCGACCTTATCTTTTCATTAGTCTTTCTAACATATTCATCTCGTTCAAACTTCAACCTTATAGTTTCATTGTTGTTAAATTCATTTGATTGGGATGTAAGGCTTCTTGATAACCTCCCTTTTAGTGAAGCGAGAGGATCAGAAGTTTCTTCTAATTTAAAATCTTCCCACGTTACTAAAGACAGCCTTGTATCAATATCTTTAGAAAGGCATCTTAGCGAAAGAGCTTTAGCTTTTGATAACCTATTGATATTAGTATCAGAGAAAATTGGTTTTTGTGACAGTACTGCTCTTGCAACAAGCCATCTGTTACCTAATGAAACTTCATGATGGAAAATTGGTTCTTTTTTTATTAAATCATGTAATACAGCCCCAACTTGATAAAAGTTTAGCCCTCTCCAAAGTTTCTCTGTTGGTTCATCAAGGCGAAAGAGATATTCTGGAGAACTATACTGTGCAGTCGCAAGAAATGGTCTGATGTTACCGTGATCAGTAATTCCTTGTTCATCTATATTATCAAATACTCTAACAACTCCAAGATCAAGCAGTTTCAAACGTTTAAAATCATCGGATACATGGATGTTTTCGGGCTTTATATCACGATGAACAATGTTTAACGATTCTAAATACCTTACTGCCAGAACCAACTGCCCAATCAGCGGGATTACATCGTCATCTGGTATTTTATTCAATACCTTAGCTAGTTGAGGCCATGCCAAGTATTCCATATCTATAATTGCAGTTCCTTCTGCTTCATCAGCATGATAGGTTTGCACTAAACTAGGACAATTATGATTTATTAATCGCTTCTGTACTTGAAGGCGTCTTCTTTCAGCTAAATTCCCTTCACCAGAGAAAAATTTTGGGTCGAAGACCTTTATTGCTCGGACATTCCCCTCCCGAATCACCTTAAATACAGCAGCAGACCCTCCTGCATCCAAGAATTCAATAGAATCATACCCATCTTTTTTTAATAAATATTCAGACAACCTATTTTTAACATCATCAATAACTGCTTCGTCTAGTGCTGGCATGTTCCCTCCTTGAAGTTATCTTTTAAAAAACACCATCCCATCATTAATAATCAGTGATTAATCGAATCATGAATATCACGCACAACAAAATAGCTCTCAAAAATACAAAACAAATAAAAATGCATGAATAAAATAAAACAAGAGAACACATGATAAATACATAAAACCCCAACAACTAACCAAAAATGTATTTATACTCAATATGTATTAAATAAGCTTATTTTATTTATTTCACTTTGACTCCACCCATCAGATCAAGATGAAGTTATTGACATAAAATATAGCAGCTTTTATCGCGATTACACTAAATTAACCGACATCTTTCTTAGTTGCAGGTTCCAGGCATCCTCCCACTAAAAATTTTCAAATGACCTGCTACTAGAATTAATCACTGGAGACCCACCGATTTTCAGGCCATCATGTCGTTAAGTGATTTTTTTTATAAAAAATTAAACCCTAAATATTTTAAGGAATTGATGAGCTACCATGAGATTTTTAATGAGCCATAGCGCAATATTCTTTAAAAAAATACATTATAAATTATCCATATAATCAGCCCAAGACTGCAACCATTTTTGACATTCTGAATCATACTTATATAGGTTGTAAATCCCTTCAATACCCCCACGCGTATGTCCTAGCACTGCTTCTGCAATCTCATTGGGGCACTGCAAACGCGAAAGCCCTGTACGTACTGTACGTCGCAAGTCATGAGGTGTCCAGTGAGGTATATCAAGCATTTGTTCACTTTTCCTCAATCGCCATGAGTTCTCAGTAAGATACTTTTGCTGTATTGGTTTTTTGGTAGCTTGAGAGGGGAATAAATATCTATCGGACGTCATACGAAGAACTTTAAGAAAATCGATAGCCTGCTTAGATAATTGAACATATCGCTCAACACCCGTCTTTGTTTCCCTTAGATGAATGGTACCTTTGTCAAGATCGACATCTTTCCACTCCATATTGCATACCTCACCTGTACGACATCCAGTCCAGAGCGTAAGCCGTAGAACATTTTTAATAGTTGGCGAATAGGCTGAACCGGGCAACCATTTAAGGAATTTTGCCAACTCTGATTCACTCAGTACGCGAGTTCCACGTCCGTTGGTCAGCTTAATGCGAGTCTGTTTGAGACTAGATTTGGCAAGCAAAGCTGGGTTAGCAAAATCATCAGAAAAGTGCCCTAATCCTATTGCAAACTCATAGGCAAGCGATAGTTCCCGCAACACATTACCAGCTTGAACATTGGCTCCTCGGGCAACGATACTACTAACCAAATCTATCACGTCTTTTCGCGTAATCTCATTGGCGTTCCGAGTGCCCAAGTGTTTAACTGCGTCACCATATAGTGTGCGACGCACTTCACTCTGCCCTTTTTTCTTTCTAGCTCCTGCAACGATTTTTCCATCAGCTGTTTTCCGATCTTCAATCCTTTGAGTGAGGTATAGCTCAACTAATCCTTCAACGGTTAGCTCAGGGATGATGACCTTGCTAGATTCTTCTGTTAGCTTTGCCTTTGCCGCTTTACCTTCAGTCGCAGGGCATCGTCCTTCTTGACGCATCAACTTTAATTCGTGCAACTTGGTGCGAGCAACAGCAAGACTGACTTGAGGGAAGTTACCTATTTTGACTTGAACCAGCTTGCCAGTAACAGGACTCGTGTAACGATAGAAAAAGGACTTAACGCCGGTTTTTCCACACGATACGCGAAGGCCCCGATTTTCTCCGACATCAGCTTTATCACTGTCGCCAGATTTCATTGTTTCGAGCGCCCTCGAAGAAAGTGGCTTGCCCGCTGGTTTTCCTGTCATTCAGACTCCGTTATCATATTCACCACGTACTCGTGAAAGTAAATGTAGGTTGTGGCTTTCAAAGCTACATTTTACCAATCTACAGTTTGGCAAGCTACACTTTAACCTACACTTAAATGTAGGATTTCATGAGATCCAGTGAGACAACGTGAGAACAAATGAAAATCATAAAATCACTTAACTCTCTATTTTTTATGATAATGGATATCTCAACACAATGAGTACATTAGAAAATATCAATTCCCACACACCCATGATGCAGCAATACTTACGCCTCAAGGCTGAGCACCCTGACATTCTGCTGTTTTATCGCATGGGTGATTTCTATGAGCTGTTTTATGACGATGCTAAACGCGCCTCTCAGCTGTTAGACATTTCCTTGACCAAACGCGGTGCCTCGGCGGGTGAACCGATCCCCATGGCCGGTGTGCCGCATCACGCCGTTGAAAACTATTTGGCCCGACTGGTGCAGTTAGGTGAATCGGTCGCCATTTGTGAGCAAATCGGCGACCCTGCGCTGAGTAAAGGTCCGGTTGAGCGCAAAGTTGTGCGTATTGTTACCCCCGGCACCATCAGTGATGAAGCCCTGTTGCAGGAACGGCAAGACAACCTGCTGGCCGCAATTGTCCAGGGTGCGCGCGGCTATGGTTATGCCACGCTGGATATCAGTTCAGGGCGCTTTCGCCTGAGTGAACCCGCCGATCTGGAAACCATGGCAGCAGAACTGCAGCGCACCAATCCTGCCGAGCTGCTTTATCCGGAAGATTTTTCTGAGATGTCGCTTATCGATCAGCGTCGTGGTTTGCGTCGCCGTCCACTGTGGGAATTTGAAATCGATACGGCGCGCCAGCAGCTCAACATGCAGTTTGGCACGCGGGATTTAAACGGTTTTGGCGTTGAGCAGGCCCATTTGGGGCTGCGCGCGGCGGGTTGCCTGCTGCAGTACGTTAAAGATACCCAGCGCACCAGCCTGCCCCATATCCGCTCCCTCAGCATGGAGCGTCAGCAGGACAGCATCATTATGGATGCGGCCACGCGCCGTAATCTTGAAATTACGCAAAACCTTGCGGGCGGTACAGAAAACACCCTGGCTGCCGTGCTGGATAAAACCGTCACGCCGATGGGCAGCCGGATGTTAAAACGCTGGCTGCATATGCCCTTACGTGACAGCAGCACCATCGCGAAGCGGCAGGAATCGATTGCTGAACTGCAGCCTCTGAGCGAATCTCTACAGCCTGTATTACGTCAGGTAGGTGACTTAGAGCGTATCCTGGCACGCCTGGCGCTGCGCACCGCACGTCCGCGCGATCTGGCGCGCATGCGTCATGCTTTTCAACAGCTACCGGCCCTGAATGACCTGCTGGCCAACGTCGACGCGGCGCAGCTTAAAAACCTGCGCGCGCAGATGGGCGATTTTAGCGAACTCCGCACCCTGCTGGAGCAGTCCGTCGTCGAATCCCCGCCGGTTCTGATAAGAGACGGTGGCGTGATTGCGCCGGGTTATAACGCCGAGCTTGATGAGTGGCGGGCGCTGGCCGATGGCGCGACGGATTACCTGGATCGGCTGGAGGTGCGCGAGCGTGAAAAACTCGGTCTGGACAGTTTAAAAGTGGGCTTTAATGGCGTGCATGGCTATTACATTCAAGTCAGTCGTGGTCAAAGTCATCAGGTACCTATCCACTATGTGCGCCGTCAGACCTTAAAAAACGCCGAACGCTACATCATTCCTGAGCTGAAAGAGTACGAAGATAAAGTCCTCACCTCAAAAGGCAAAGCGCTGGCGCTGGAGAAAAGCCTGTATGAAGGCCTGTTTGATCAGTTGCTGCCGCACCTTGAAGCACTGCAGTTAAGTGCCGCTGCGCTGGCGGAACTGGATGTCTTAAGTAATCTGGCCGAACGCGCCTGGACGCTTAACTACTGTCGCCCAACGCTGCAGGATAAACCCGGCATTAAAATCACCGCTGGTCGTCATCCGGTGGTAGAGCAGGTGCTTAAAGAGCCCTTTATTGCCAACCCGCTCTCCCTGGCACCCCAGCGCCGAATGCTGATCATTACTGGCCCGAACATGGGCGGTAAAAGTACTTATATGCGTCAGGCGGCATTGATTGCCCTGATGGCGTGGATCGGCAGCTTTGTACCGGCTGAAGATGTTGTCATCGGCCCGCTGGATCGCATCTTTACCCGCGTTGGCGCAGCAGATGACCTGGCATCCGGACGATCCACCTTCATGGTGGAAATGACAGAAACGGCCAATATCCTGCATAACGCGACTGAAAACAGCCTGGTACTGATGGATGAAATCGGCCGCGGCACCTCGACATACGATGGGTTATCTCTGGCCTGGGCTTGTGCAGAGAGTCTGGCTAATCGCATTAAAGCCATGACGTTATTTGCAACCCATTACTTTGAGCTGACCACCTTGCCTGAAAAGCTTGAAGGCGTCGTGAATGTCCATCTGGATGCGGTTGAACACGGGGAAACTATCGCATTCATGCACAGCGTGCAGGATGGCGCGGCCAGCAAAAGCTACGGATTGGCGGTTGCAGCGCTGGCCGGTGTACCTAAAGACGTCATCAAACGTGCACGTAATAAGCTGAAAGAGCTGGAAACGGTATCGAATCAGTCAGCCACCTCAAATATCGACGGTTCGCAACTGCCTCTGCTGGTGGAAGAAACCTCCCCTGCCATGGAAGCGCTTGAAGCCCTGGACCCGGATACGCTGACGCCACGTCAGGCTCTGGACTGGATTTATCGCCTTAAGTCGCTGGTCTGATCCCCTCCGCCCTTTCACCGGGGCGGATAAAACTATCCCGTAGTGAATGATGTTTTCGCCAGCATGTGGCCTGCATGCTGGTTCATGGTTTAGCCTGTTGTTACCGGCGAAAGCGGTGTCATAATGCTGTCGTGTCCCTGTCGTGCGGCGGTCGTGTTCCTGACTGCACGTCCCGGCGATGCTTCTTACCGATTGTTCACTCTTTCGGAGACTGCACTATGCCTAACCTGAATAAAGTCAGAGAGTATCGTCTTGCCCGCGCCTGGTCACAGGAACAACTGGCCGAAATGGCCGGACTCAGCACCCGAACCGTGCAGCGTATTGAAAACGGTGAGCAACCCAGCCTGGAAACGCTAAGCGCGTTGGCCGCCGTCTTTGAAATCAAAGTTACCGACCTGACAACAGAAGCGCCGCTGAAAAGCGGGCAAGCTCTGGATGACCATATTTCTGATGCCCGCCTGCAGCTGGCACTCGAAACCCAGTTCTTTCGCTCACTGCTCACCGCGGTCGTGGTGTGCACCATGCTGTATTGCCTCAACCGCGTCACCGAACCTGGTAGTAACTGGTCGCTCTGGGTCGCCGTCATCTGGGGAAGCGTGCTCGTGATAAGAGCGCTGCGCCTGTTTGTTTTCAAACAGTGGATCAACCGCTGGCAGCAAAAGCGCCTGCAAAAAATATTACGTAAACAGGACTAGCCCGACCGGTCAGCCCCGTTCTGACAACCTGGAGGAACACCCATGCACTGGTACAGTCAGCAGGCATATAACATCCGTCTGGAATGGGGCATTCCCGCCGTTGAGCATCTCGCCGGAGAAGTGGATGCCGTGGTGATTATTGATGTGATGTCCTTTTCTACCTGCGTCAGCCTGGCGGTTGAAAATGGCGCTCGCGTTTATCCCTATCCCTGGAAAGATCACTCAGTTACCCACTATGCGCTGTCGGTGGGGGCAATCGCGGCAAACAGTGACCGACGATTTAGTGGAGAAGGCTTCAGCCTGTCGCCCCATACCTTGCTGCATGTCCGCAAAGGTGAAAAGCTGGTGCTTCCCTCCCCTAATGGCTCCGCAGCCTGCTTCAGGGCAAGAGAATGGGGCGTGCCGATCTTTACAGGCTGCTTCAGGAATCTGTCCGCAACGGCGGCTGCCTGCCGCCTGTTCGAACGTCTTCTGATTGTGCCTTGTGGTGAACGCTGGCCGGATGGCAGCCTTCGTCCCTGCATTGAAGATTATGTTGCAGCTGGCGGCATCATTGCCGCGCTGGGCCGTAGCGGACTGTCACCTGAGGCGGAAACCGCCGTCGCGGCATGGCAATATCATCAGGCAACTAACGTTGCATCGCTGCACGACTGTTCATCGGCGAAGGAGTTGATTCAGAGAGGTTTTGTGGACGATGTGACACTTTGCCTGGCGCTGGATACCGCCACACAGGCATGTTATCTCACGGGCGATTTTTTTGAGAGCAGACCGTTCTCATCTTGATGGAACGGAGAGAACAGGTAAAAAAAAAGCGATGGGGTTAGCCATCGCTTTCTGTTGACGTGTAAAGTTCTGTTTACTCACGGAACAATGCTTCAATGCTGAGGCCCTGACCTTGCAGGATTTCACGCAGACGGCGTAAACCTTCAACCTGAATCTGGCGCACACGCTCGCGAGTTAAACCGATTTCACGGCCAACATCTTCAAGCGTTGCCGCTTCATAGCCTAACAGGCCGAAACGACGAGCCAACACTTCGCGCTGCTTGGCATTCAGTTCGAACAGCCATTTAACGATACTTTGCTTCATATCGTCGTCCTGAGTGGTATCTTCTGGTCCGTTGTCTTTTTCATCGGCCAGGATATCCAACAGCGCTTTCTCGGAATCACCACCTAATGGTGTATCAACCGAGGTAATACGTTCATTGAGACGCAACATACGGCTGACGTCATCAACGGGCTTATCCAGTTGCTCTGCAATCTCTTCCGCACTCGGCTCATGGTCGAGCTTATGAGAAAGTTCACGCGCAGTGCGCAGATAAACGTTCAATTCTTTAACAATGTGAATTGGCAGACGAATTGTACGGGTCTGGTTCATGATTGCCCGTTCAATGGTCTGACGAATCCACCAGGTGGCATACGTTGAGAAGCGGAATCCGCGTTCCGGATCAAACTTCTCAACGGCGCGAATCAGGCCGAGGTTACCTTCTTCAATCAGGTCCAGCAGAGCCAGACCGCGATTGCTGTAACGTCGGGCAATCTTCACCACCAGGCGTAAGTTACTTTCGATCATGCGGCGACGAGAAGGAATATCACCTCGTAATGCGCGGCGAGCAAAGAGAACTTCTTCCTCAGCCGTCAGCAATGGAGAATAGCCAATCTCCCCAAGATAGAGTTGAGTAGCATCGAGTACACGTTGTGTCGCACCCTGCGCCAGCAACTCTTCTTCAGCTACATCATTGTCGCCAGATTCATTTTCGACGAGAGCCTTCTCATCAAAAATTTCTGCTCCATTCTCTTCGAATTCCGCGTTCTCATGTAACTCGTTTACTTTCAGCGTATTCTGGCTCATTAAGTGGCTCCTACCCGTGATTCCAGGGCAGATTCCTGAGGACTCTGCCGGATTATCGCTGCGGCAAATAACGCAACGGGTTTACGGATTTCCCCTTGTAACGAATTTCAAAGTGTAATCTAACTGAACTGGTTCCGGTGCTACCCATGGTAGCGATTTTTTGCCCAGCCTTAACTTCCTGTTGTTCCCGGACCAGCATTGTATCGTTATGGGCGTAGGCACTCAGGTAATCATCATTATGTTTGATGATGATTAAATTACCGTAACCGCGAAGCGCGTTGCCTGCGTACACCACCCTTCCTGAAGCAGTGGCCACGATTGGCTGTCCGCGCGAACCTGAGATATCGATCCCTTTATTGCCACCTTCTGCGGCAGAGAAGTTATCGATGATCTTTCCTTCGGTCGGCCAACGCCAGCTTCCTACAGGTGTAGAGCTGTCAGTTGTGCTGCTAACCGTCGGCGGTGCGGTAACGGCTGGAGCTGTCGTCGATGCAACATTTGCTCCCTTCGATGGCAACAATTTACTGCCATTCGAGTTACCCGAATCATCAGAATACGTAATAACAGGCTGCTGTGCAACAGGGGCCTGTTTTATTTGTGGTGCGCTGACGACACCGCTCTGCGTTGCATCTGCCGCGGTGATGGCATTGCCGCCGGTAATCGGCTGGCCTGAGCCATTGTCAACCTGCAACGTCTGCCCAACATTCAGGCTGTAAGGCGCCTGGACGTTGTTACGCTGCGCCAAATCGCGGAAGTCGTTTCCGGTAATCCAGGCAATATAGAACAGCGTATCGCCACGTTTTACGGTGTAGGTCTGACCAGAATAGCTACCTTTAGGAATATTCTGATAACTCCTGTTGTACACAATTCGGCCGTTTTCGGTTTGCACATTACTGTTACTGGCGCCCACATTACTATTACTGGTACTAATGATTCCGGAATTGTTCTGTGGCAACGGCGTGCTTCGACTTAACATTCCGCCCTGCGGTGGCACTGAGGGCACACCGCCAGCCGCTGGCGCAGTGCCAGAACTCGCCATATTACTATTATCATTAACGCTGTTACTGTCCCCGATATTGCTTATCGGAGCCTGGGTATTATCGCCTGAACTACAGCCTGCCAGCCAAAAACTCACCAGTGAAAGCGCCGCCAAACGGCGTAACTGAAAAATTGTGCTTCCCGTGCTCATTAATCCCCCGTGGTGGCAACCTTTAAAAAACTGACTTATTCGTCTCACCAGCACAATACACTGTGCGGCACGTTATACGCTGGATTTTCGTTGAATGAACCGGATAGTAGCAATATCAACTACCTGATTCCATGAAACAGTTATGAAGAAATGCTAACAGGACAATCAGGCCAGATCGCCCTGAACTAATGGGACGAAACGAACCGGCTCAATGGTTTCTTCTGTAATCTCACGACCACGGCGGCGCAGACGCTTTAAGACCTGCTGCTCCTCGCCGACGGGCAGCACCATAATGCCGCCCTCAGCGAGCTGTGCTATCAGCGCAATCGGAATCTCAGGCGGCGCAGCAGTGACAATAATCGCATCAAAAGGCCCACGAGCCGGCCAGCCCTGCCAGCCATCACCGTGTCGGGTGGACACATTATGCAAATCAAGCTGTTTCAGACGACGTTTGGCCTGCCACTGAAGGCCTTTGATGCGTTCTACCGAGTAAACATGTTCGACCAGATGAGCGAGAATGGCGGTCTGATAACCGGAGCCGGTGCCAATCTCCAGCACGCGTGAGCGCTCGTTGAGTTCCAGCAACGCGGTCATACGCGCGACCATATAGGGCTGAGAGATGGTTTGCCCGGACCCAATCGGCAGCGCCATATTGTCCCAGGCTTTATGTTCGAAGGCTTCATCAATAAAGCGTTCTCGCGGCACATCGGCAATCGCCTTTAACAGGTGTTCATCTTCAATGCCCTGTTGACGCAGCTGTGACAGCAATGTCTCGATACGCCGACTCACCATGCCAGATTTACCTCAGCTTTATCGAGCCAACTGCTGAGAACGTCCTGCGCATTGTGAGCAGTAAGATCAACATGGAGAGCGGTCACTGACACATAGCCTTCATCCACTGCGGCAAAGTCCGTGTCGGGGCCGGCATCCAGTTTTTCACCGGGCGGGCCAATCCAGTAGAGGGGATTACCGCGTGGATCGGTCTGTGCAATCACCTGATCGGCCGGATGACGGCTGCCGCAGCGCGTCACGCGAATCCCTTTTATTTCCGCCAACGGCAGGTCAGGCACGTTGATATTCAGTATACGTCCGGTGCGTAAGGGCTGTTGCGTCAGCGCTTTAAGAATCGCACAGGTTACCGCCGCGGCGGTGGCGTAGTGCTGATGACCATGTAGCGATACCGCCACGGCAGGTAATCCAAGATGACGGCCTTCCATTGCGGCCGCCACCGTACCGGAATAGATGACATCATCTCCCAGATTGGGGCCAGCATTAATGCCCGACACCACAATGTCTGGCCGGGGTTGCATCAGCGCGTTTACACCCAAATAGACACAATCGGTGGGCGTGCCCATCTGCACCGCGATATCCCCATTTTCATGGGTAAAAGTGCGCAATGGGGTTTCCAGCGTCAATGAGTTAGAGGCACCGCTGCGATTGCGATCCGGTGCCACGACCTGCACCTCGGCAAATTGACGCAAAGCCTTTGCCAGCGTCTGAATACCAGGCGCATGGATACCATCATCGTTGCTGAGCAATATCCGCATTTAATTCTGACCTTTTCTGTTCAACCGGGCCGCCGTTATATGGACCTGTTTTGAGGCATGGCAACAAGTTAAGAGTGGACAGCGACTGTTGCATTCTAGCGGTGAGCGAGAGGAAGTGGTAGGCGAAAATAAACGAGTGGGCAGGAAAAGGGCAGGTACTTGCCGATATCGAAACGATTCAGGGCGACGAAATGCACAGATGAGGCAGCCAACGGGCCGGGAAAAACCACCAGAAGCAGGCCATGCGGCTTCCCCTGTGGTGAGGGACAAGGGAAGCAGCGGCTTATTCGTCAAGCATTTCAAGAGACTCGGTGCTGTTTAACAGCTCTCTGACGACGCTGGTGGCAAAGCTGCCTGCGGGCAGCCAAAATTGCATCTCCAGCGTGGCATCATCCTGCCAGCACCAGCGCAGGTCGCGTGGCACAACCAGCATGGCACGCCGCCCGGCATCTACGCGCTCGCGCTCAAGCAGACCTCGCAGCTCGCCGGCATCGGCCAGGCACTGCTGCTCAAACGCCAGCGCATCGGCCTGCGGGCCGGGATCGCCCTGCCCCGGTAACGGGGCCGTAATACGGAGCGCATGCTGATTAACCCGCGCCTGCAGCTCAGCCAGCTCTTCCGGCTGTGCGACGAACCAACTGCCACGACCGGCAAGTTGCAGAGCATCCCCGTTCATCACCTGAGTGAGTCCACCCTGCTGCTGCAAACGCATGCTGGTGACCTGATTAAACAACGCACTGCGCGCTGCAGAAAGCATCAGGCCGCGCTTGTTGCGATCGCGAATCTGAATCTCGTTGCGCGCCAGCCTGACCGCCGTCACCAGGTTGTTGCCATTGCGACCAAAGCGTTGTTCGCCAAAATAGTTGGGTACGCCGCTGTCGCGAAGGCGCACCAGGCGCGCGTCTGTTTCCTCGCGATGGCTGACCTGGCGAATCACCAGCCGGAAGGCGTTTCCCGCCAGCGCGCCAATGCGAAGCTTGCGTTTATGACGCACGACCTCAAGGATTTCCACGCCTTCCAGCGCAAAACCCGCCAGCACAGGCATGGCATTGCCGGGAACGCGAAAGCACAGCGTCTGTTCGGTGACCGCATGACGATCTTTCATACCTGCATAGCTCAGATCGCGAACGTTCACTTTCATAAACTTCGCCAGCGCTTCGGCAACAAAACGGGTGTTAGCACCGCTTTTGCGGATACGCACCAGCACATGTTCACCGTCGCCATCAGGCTGATAGCCCAAATCCTCCACGACCACGAAATCGTCCGCTGTCGCTTTGATCACGCCCGTCGCTGTAGGCTTGCCATAAAGGTAATGCAGCGTCATGCCGGTTCCGCTTTCAGCAGCAGTGCGACCGCTTCACAGGCAATGCCTTCACCCCGGCCGGTAAAACCCAGTTTCTCCGTGGTGGTAGCTTTGACGTTGACCTGGTCCATATGGCAACCCAGATCTTCGGCAATATTAATGCGCATTTGCGGTACGTGCGGCAGCATCTTAGGTGCCTGGGCAATCAGGGTGACGTCGACATTACCAATACAGTAGCCTTTGGCCTCAATACGGCGCCAGGCTTCCCGCAGCAGTCCGCGACTGTCCGCGCCCTTAAACGCCGGATCGGTATCCGGAAACAGCTTACCAATGTCGCCCATGGCCACCGCGCCCAACAGCGCATCGGTGAGGGCATGCAGCGCTACATCGCCATCAGAATGGGCGATAAAACCATACTCAAATGGGATTCGCACACCGCCAATCACCAGCGGACCTTCTCCACCGAAGGCGTGAACGTCAAAACCGTGACCGATACGCATCATGTGCTCTCCTTTGACTGAATCTGACTAAGATAAAAAGCCGCCAGGGCTAAGTCTTCCGGGCGGGTAACTTTGATGTTATCGCTACGACCTGTTACCAGCTCAGGATGGTAGCCACAGAACTCCAGCGCGGAGGCTTCATCGGTGATGGTCGCCCCTTCGTTCAGGGCTCGCGTCAGGCTGGCGGTAAGTAAGGCCCGGGGAAAGAACTGGGGCGTTAACGCGTGCCACAGGTTGTCGCGATCGACAGTGTGCGCAATCGCCGCCTTACCGGGTTCCCCGCGTTTCATGGTGTCACAGACCGGGGCAGCCAGAATGCCGCCCGTTTTGCTGGTCTCCCGTAACCGCAGCAGGCGCTGTAAGTCATCAGGATGCAGGCAAGGTCGCGCAGCATCATGGACCAGCACCCAGCCGGCACCTTGCGCAGCCTGAAGGCCAGCCAGTACCGATTCAGCACGCGTATCGCCCCCGGTCACGCGAATCACGCGCGGATCGCTTGCCAGAGGCAAAGTGGCAAAATGCCGATCGTCAGGGCTTAAGGCGACAATAACCTGCGTGACAGCAGGATGGGAAAACAGGCGGGCAATGCTGTGTTCCAGAAGTGTGTGCTGACCAATCGTCAGATACTGTTTCGGACAGGTTGCCTGCATGCGGCTGCCGATACCGGCAGCGGGCACAACGGCAATCACATCCGCAGAGTGGGACTGATTGTTCATGTTTTATCGTTGTTGGTTTTGCGCAGCTTGTTGCGCGTTGCGTTTGTTCTGGTCAGGTACCAGACGATAGAAGGTTTCACCCGGCTTAATCATGCCTAATTCGCTGCGTGCGCGTTCCTCAATCGCTTCAGAGCCGCCATTGAGATCGTCAATTTCAGCAAAGAGTTGATCGTTACGCATTTTCAATTTGGCGTTATTCGCCTTTTGTACCGCAACGTCGTCGTCGACGCGCGAAAAGTCATGGATGCCATTCTTACCCAGCCACAATGAATATTGCAGCCAACCTAACAGCACCAACAGCAGTAACGTCAGTTTTCCCATCCCGCCCCCTAAAAACGGCCCAATCATCCCATAACTTTACTCAGGACTCCACACTGGCAGTAAAAATGCCGTGTAATGCCGTTCACGCAGGCAAAAAAGGGAAGAAAAGATCGGGCGCAACGCAGGAAAACTTTTGTAACCTGCTGCTGCGTTTAGACATCAGTCTGGCTACCAGCGAGACAGAAACAGGAACAGTAACCAGAACTGACAAGCGACGGCAACGACGCATATCAGAGAGGTCCAGAGCAACTGCCCACGCAGCCATGTATTCAATACCATGCCTGTCAGGACGGAAACCGGAAACAGCGCCAGGAAAAATGGCCAGGTGTAGAGAAAGAAAAACAGGGTGCTTGAGCCGTACAACAGGAAAGGTATGGCAAGCGCACACCAGTAACATACAAAGCCAATGACGCCGCCCGGAAGGACAGAGCGAGGCTCATCCGGTGTGCCGTGGTCTTTGCGTGCCAGCATGGGAGTAATATTCTGCATAAATATCCTGTCAACGCGAAGGCGGCAAAACGAAAGGCGCTTTGCCGCTGTCTGTTCAGGAACTGATAATATCGCGCTGACGCAGCAGATCTAACAATTGGGCCGTCAGTTTTGTAACCAATTGTTCCCCATTAAGCGAGATTTCTGGCTGGTCCGGCGCTTCATAAACGCTATCTATACCGGTGAAGTTTTGTAGTTCACCTGCCCGGGCCTTTTTGTATAACCCTTTAGGATCTCGCGCTTCACAGACCGCCAGCGGCGTATCAACGTAAACCTCGATAAACCGGCCGCTGTCCAGCAGGTCGCGCACCATTTGGCGCTCGGCACGATGAGGCGAGATAAACGCGGTAAGAACCACTAAACCCGCATCCACCATCAGTTTAGCCACCTCACCAACACGGCGGATATTCTCTTTGCGGTGCTCATCGCTAAAGCCCAGGTCGCGACACAGTCCGTGACGAACATTATCCCCGTCCAGCAGATAGGTGCTGACACCGAGACGGTGAAGCGCCTGTTCCAGCGCCCCCGCTACGGTCGATTTCCCTGACCCCGACAGGCCGGTAAACCACAGCACCACGCCCTGATGGCCGTGCTGCTGTTCACGCGCCTGGCGCGTCACCGGATGGTCATGCCACACGACGTTTTCATCATGCTGGGCCATTACTGACCGCCCAAAAGATCGCGCGCATTCCAGTGGGGGAAGTGGCGACGCACCAGCGCATTAAGTTCAAGTTCGAACGCGCTGAATTCGCCGTTATGCTGCGGCCGATCGCTCAGTGGCTCATTGATCAGCCCGGCACCCACGGTAACGTTACTGAGGCGATCGATAATGATCATGCCGCCGGTCACGGGGTTTTGCTGATAGCTGTCGAGCACCAGCGGTTCGTCAAACGTAAACTCAGCCAGACCAATCCCGTTCAGCGGCAGGATGTCCACCTGGCGTTTCTCCAGTGAATTAATCTCAACCTGATGAATGACCTTTTCTACTCGCCCACGGGCTTTCTTGCCGGCAATTTTAACGTCGTAGCTCTGACCGGCCTGAAGCGGCTGCTCAGCCATCCAGACAACATCCACTGTGGCGGACTGAACGGCACGCAGCTCGGCGCTGGCGTCCACTAACAGATCGCCACGACTGATATCAATTTCATCGTTCAGGACAAGAGTAATGGCTTCTCCGGCACCGGCTTCCTGCAGATCGCCGTCAAAGGTTACGATGCGGGCGATGGTGGATTCGACGCCAGAAGGCAGCACTTTAACCTGTTGCCCCACTTTCACCACACCAGATGCCAGCGTACCGGCATAACCCCGGAAATCGAGATTAGGGCGATTCACATACTGCACCGGGAAGCGCATCGGTTGGTTAGCCACCACCGCGTTTAACTCCACGGTTTCCAGCACATCAAGCAACGTCGGACCGCTGTACCATGGCATGCTCTGGCTCTGCGACGCGACGTTTTCGCCTTCCAGCGCCGACATCGGCACAAAGCGAATATCCAGGTCTTCAGGCAATTGCCCGGCAAAGTCGAGGTAATCCTGCTTGATCTGCTCATACACAGCCTGCTGATAATCCACCAGGTCCATTTTATTGATTGCCACGACCAGGTGTTTAATCCCCAGCAGCGTCGAAATAAAACTGTGTCGACGCGTCTGATCCAGCACGCCTTTACGGGCATCAATTAACAGGATCGCCAGATCACAGGTCGATGCGCCCGTGGCCATATTTCGGGTGTACTGCTCGTGCCCCGGCGTGTCGGCAATAATGAACTTACGCTTTTCGGTAGAGAAATAGCGGTAAGCCACATCAATGGTAATGCCCTGCTCGCGCTCAGCCTGTAAACCATCGACCAGCAGTGCCAGATCCAGTTTCTCGCCCTGCGTACCATGGCGTTTGCTGTCGCTCTGTAACGAAGACAGCTGATCTTCATAAATCTGGCGGGTGTCATGCAGCAGGCGGCCAATCAGCGTACTTTTGCCGTCGTCCACGCTGCCGCAGGTCAGAAAACGCAGCAGGCTTTTATGTTGTTGTGCGGTCAGCCAGGCTTCAACGCCGCCCTGTTCGGCAATCTGTTGTGCAATTACGGTATTCATCTGGCGTCTCCTTAGAAATAACCCTGACGTTTTTTCAGTTCCATCGAACCGGACTGATCGCGGTCAATCACACGGCCCTGACGCTCGCTGGTAGTAGAAACCAGCATCTCTTCAATAATCTCAGGCAAGGTTTGCGCTTCAGATTCCACCGCGCCAGTCAGCGGCCAGCACCCAAGGGTACGGAAACGGACCATGCGCTGTTTAATGACTTCACCTGGCTGGAGGTTGATACGATCGTCATCGATCATCATCAGCATGCCATCACGTTCCAGCACAGGGCGCGGCGCAGCAAGATAGAGCGGCACAATCTCAATGTTTTCCAGGAAGATGTACTGCCAGATATCCAGCTCGGTCCAGTTAGACAGCGGGAAGACGCGGATGCTCTCGCCCTTGTTAATCTGACCGTTATAGTTGTGCCATAACTCCGGACGCTGGTTTTTTGGGTCCCAGCGATGAAAGCGGTCACGGAAAGAGTAAATACGCTCTTTAGCACGAGACTTCTCTTCGTCACGACGTGCGCCGCCAAAAGCCGCATCAAAACCGTACTTATTCAGCGCCTGCTTCAGCCCTTCGGTTTTCATGATGTCAGTGTGCTTGGCGCTGCCGTGCACAAAGGGGTTAATCCCCATCGCGACGCCTTCCGGGTTGCGATGCACCAGCAGTTCGGCACCCATGGCTTTCACCGTGCGATCGCGGAATTCGTACATCTCACGAAATTTCCAGCCGGTATCGACATGCAGTAACGGGAACGGCAGCGTGCCCGGATAGAAGGCTTTACGCGCCAGATGCAGCATGACTGAAGAATCCTTGCCGATGGAGTACATCATGACCGGATTGCCGAATTCGGCTGCCACTTCGCGGATAATATGGATGCTCTCCGCCTCCAGTTGACGCAGATGACTGAGTCGTTTTTGGTCCATCGTTTTTCCTCTCAAGCCAGATTGACAACGGCGGACTCGCGAGCCCCCTGCTGTGCCGAATGCTGAAACCAGGCAAGTTGCCCATGTAAATTAACCACTTCCCCAATCACCAGCAGGGCCGGGGAAGGCGCTGACGCTGCCAGCGTCTCAAGATGTTCAAGCGTGCCGGTCAACACCTGTTGGTCAGACCGTGTACCGCGACCAATCACTGCGACCGGCGTTGTCGCGGCGCGCCCATGAAGAATGAGCTGTTTGCTGATGTGAGCCGCCTTCACGGCGCCCATATAAATCGCCAGAGTCTGACGCGCACGCGCCAGGGATGGCCAGTCAATATCATCGCTATCCGGACGACAGTGACCGGTAATAAACAGCACGCTCTGCGCATAGTCACGGTGGGTCAGTGGAATACCGGCGTACGCGGTGGCACCGGCCGCAGCCGTGACACCTGGCACAACCTGAAACGGAATACCCGCCTGCTGAGCCGCCTGCAGCTCCTCGCCACCGCGGCCAAAAATAAAGGGATCACCGCCTTTCAGGCGCACCACGCGTTTGCCTTTTTGGGCCAGTTGCACCATCAACTGATTAATCTCGTCCTGCGGCAGCAGATGCGCGCTGGCACGTTTGCCCACGCAGATACGGTCGGCATCGCGCCGCACCAGATCGAGGACCTCCTCACTGACCAAATGGTCGTAGAGCACCACGTCAGCCAGTTGCATTACCTGTAGACCGCGCAGCGTCAGCAGGCCGCTGTCGCCAGGCCCCGCTCCCACCAGAATAATTTCACCCTGTCGGGGCGGCTGATCGCCCAGTTCGCTGTCGAGCGTCTGTTTCGCGGCCTCAACGTCGCCTGTTGCCATCTGACTGGCAAAACGGCCGTTAAATATTCTTTCCCAGTAACGACGGCGGTCAGACATACGGCTGAAACGTGCTTTGACCTTGTCACGCCACTGCCCCGCCAGTTCGGCCATTTGGCCCAGATGAGACGGCAACAGCGTTTCGAGTTTCTCGCGGAGCATGCGGGCAAGAACCGGCGCGGTTCCGCTGGAGGAGATAGCCACGACCAGTGGAGAGCGATCAACAATAGAGGGGAAGATAAAGCTGCATTTAGGCTGATCATCCACCACATTGACCAGCTTGTGACGGGCATTCGCCTCGTCGTAGACCTGCGCATTCAGCGCATTGTCATCGGTGGCGGCAATAACCAGAAAGACCTTGTCGAGCTGAGCGGGTTCAAAGGAGGTTGCCAGCCATTCAAGCTGTTGCTCATCCAGTAAAGCCTGCAGCTCCGGGCAGAGTTCGCGTGAGGCGATTTGAATGCGCGCGCCAGCACGACGCAGCAGTTCGATCTTGCGCGCCGCGATATCTCCACCGCCAACGACCAGTACGGGTCGGCCTGCGAGATCGGCAAAAAGAGGCAAATAATCCACGTTAACCCTAGTGTTGTTACGATGCGTTATCGCGACTATACGTTCCCTGGTTTATTGAGATGAAATTACGAATTGGAATGAGTTGTTACTGAATGGAATAACGCCCGGCAAAAGCTCAGAACAAAATGTGCTTAGCAAATGATCTTATGGGCCTTTCCGGACGATTCAAATTGTGTAATCACCGTCACAGTTTCATACTATGGGTGAAAAAATATGACCGTCCTTATAGGGAATGAGCCACAAGGAACCCGACATGTCTGCCTTTCTTCGCCTGGCGACGCTGCTTGTTGGCAGCGTTATTTTCAGCGCTCAGGCCGTGACCGACGTCACCGGACACTTTGCTGAACAACAGGTTCGACACATTTCTACTTACTTTCCCGGTCGCATGAGCGGGAGTCCGGCTGAGTTGATGGCGGCCGACTATCTGCAACAGCAGTTCACCGAACTCGGTTTTGCAACCAATACCCGACAGTTTAATACCGGCTACAGCTGGCATGAAAATGACGGCACGTCGCGCTGGCATAAAATCACGGCCACCTCAGTCATCGCCGCGCGTGAAGGCAGCGCACCTCAGGAGATTCTGGTTGTTGCCAGCCTGGATACCTGGATTCCACTCAGCCGCAGCGAAACGACGCGCAGCCTGGGCGGATTGCGTTTGCAGGGCGTTGATGACAACGCATCCGGGCTTGGCGTAATGCTGGAACTGGCAAAACAGCTCAGCCATCAGCCACTTCATTACGGCGTGCGCTTTGTCGCGCTCAGCGCCAGTGAGTCACAGCTGCACGGCATGGACGACTACGTGGCGCGCATGAGTGAGAAAGAGAAAAAGAATACGCTGCTGGTTATCGATCTCAACAGCCTGATTACGGGCGATCATCTCTATTTCAACAGCGGCATCAACACGCCGCGTGCCGTGCGTAAACAGACCAGCGAACGCGCCCTGCTGCTGGCTCGCCGCTATGGCATTTCTGCCGCCAGCCGTCAGATGCAAGAAAAGGATTTTCAGGGCATCAATCCTTTCGATGCGGCAGGGTTTCCCCTGCTGGATGTCACCGCGCGAAACTGGAACCTGGGCAGCAAGGATGGCGAACAGCAGCGCAGCCGTTCCCGGCATTTTCCCGACGGCACCACCTGGCATCAGACCGATCGCGACAATCTCGACTTTTTAGACCACTGGCTACCCGGCCGCATTGGCCTGCGTACCCATGACAGCGTGAAAGTCCTGCTGCCGTTGCTGAGTGAGCTAACCAATCCCAAAGTGTGAGGACAGACAATGTATGTGGTGTACCTGAACTATTTTCGGCCGATCGAGGAAGTAGACGCCCTGCTGGCACCGCACATTACGTGGCTGGATCGCTATTTTAACAGCGGCGTATTTATTGCTGCGGGGCGTAAAGATCCCCGCACGGGCGGCATGATAATGGTGAAAGATATTGCGCGCGCACGGCTGGATGCGATTCTGGCGGAAGACCCTTTCATCGCTGTTGCCCATTATGAGGTTACAAAGGTCAACGTAACGCGCGCAGCCGATGCGCTTGCGGTGCTGAAAGACCTGTAGCCCTTTTACCCTGAGCCGACAGCCCGGGTTTAACCCCATTGCTCGTCGGTTCAGGTGAAGTCGGACAGCTTCTGACCTGCATTGATCAAGGTTTTCAGCAACATTTGACGCCGTTCTTCGGGTGTATCCCGGCTGACCATAAAACAGATGGCTGCCACCGCCAGATCGTTACGGGCGCGAATCGGCGCAGCCATACAGCAGGTAAAACTCTCTGACAGCCCTTCCGTCATGGAGTAGCCAAGATGTCCCGCCCGATGAATGTCGGCCAGAAAATCCTGCTTATTTAGCACCTTCCCGTTCGCCAGCCGATAATCCTCTTCCGGGATCAGGGACAGAATTGCCTCATCACTCCAGTTGCTCAGCAGCAAGCGACCGGTGGCCGTCCAGGGAATAGGAATTTTAACGCCAATATCCGAGGTTATCTTGAACGGATGTGCATTGCTCTCTGACAGCACCACCGTATATTTATTGCCTTCCAGCATACACAGCTGCACGGTTTCACCATGCTCGGCAACCATCTCGATCATTAACTGATGCGCCCGACGAATCAGGGGATTGTGCGCGATGTAATCCGCACCGTAGTAGTGCATTTCACGACCAAAATAGATACTGCCTTCCGAATCGATTTCGACCAGTCCCGCTTCACTCAACAGATTAACCAGTTCATACACGCTTGAGCGGGGCGCGCCTGTCGCCTCGATCAGTTCACGCATCGCCATGGGCTGACGGGCAACGTGTAGCTGACGAAAAATAGCGATCACACGGTCCACGCCGCGCGCTCTGGCGGGTTTATCTTCCTGCATACCCTTCTTCTCCTACCGGGATCGTCACGTTGAGGTTGATTTAATACATCATACACAGGCCACTTTGTTTTACCTACGGGCGTGCACGATAACTGTCGTTTTCTTTTTTCGCTTCATGCTATTTATCGGGGCACTAAAAGAGAGCATGCCATAATTACAAAAAGAGATCCTGATCACTATTTATTTAAAACATTTATCATTAATAACAAATATTCGTGAAGCCGATTGTAAAGCACCAAAATAATCCCGGAGCAGGCTATTGCAAAAAAAATAACATTGTGCAAATCTCAACCCATCCGGTATTGCAGATTTAATTCCGGTATACCAGACAAGCTGCAGTGATGATGTTAAGGGCATAAGCATGACAATTAAGCGCTATGGCACAGAAGGCGGTGTCGGTACCGGAGGACAGAAACTGCCTTTCGCTCGCGCCGTAGAAGCCGACGGCTGGCTGTATATCTCCGGGCAGACACCGATGACAGGCGGTGAAGTGGTCGAAGGCGGCATCATTGAGCAGACGCGGCTGGCCTTTGAAAACTGTCTGACCATTATGCGGGAAGCGGGATATCAGATTCAGGACGTGGTGCATGTGACGGCGGTGCTGACCGATGCCCGCTACTTTAGCTCATTTAATAAAGTCTTTAGTGAGCTATTCCATGAAAATCCGCCAGCACGCATTTGCAGCGTGCAAGACCTGGTGGTGGATTGCAAAGTCGAAGTCGATATGAGGTGTTTTAATTCAGGCCGGAAATAACCTTCTCTTCATGTATAACAGGTGAAAACGCATTCACCCGTCAGAATAAATTGATAATTAAAAAAAGTCCCATCCACATTATTTATTAATGTTGGTGATACCACACTTTTATTTGAGATAATAAACATGAACACGACTTCACACCAAAAGGTATTGAACCTGCTGTTTCCGGCCTTGCTGACGGTTGCCGCTCTTGCCGGTTGTACGCCGACAGAAAAGAAAACGGAAGCCGGTGCCGCACCGCAGTCTACGCTGCAAACCGTGCTGCAGCGTGGCACGTTGCGGGTCGGTGACTGCCTGAGCTTTGCGCCCTTCGGCTTTTACGATAAAGCCGGTAATCCCGACGGCTACGATGTGGATCTGGCAAAATCCTTAGCGAAATCGATGGGCGTAAAACTGGAAGTGGTTAACACCACCAGTGCGAACCGTATCCCTAATCTGCAAACCAATAAAGTGGATGTCGTGTTCTGTAATTTCACGCGTAACCTGGAGCGCGCCAAAGAGATTGGCTTCACTCAGCCTTACGTGGTGGCCAGCGAAGCGATGTTGGTCCGCAAAGTAAGCGGGATCAAGTCGGCCCACGATATGGCAGGAAAAACCATTGCAACCGTGAAAGGCTCAACCAACGGTGACGAAGTCCGCAGCATGGGGATCGATGTGAAGATCCAGGAATACGATTCCTCTCAGGCGGCGATTCTGGCCGTTAAGCAGGGGCAGGCCGATGCCATGATTGAAGATAATAACTTCCTTGCCTACCAGGCCAAACTCGACCCCACGCTTGAGGTCACCAACGAAGCGCTGGTTCCGCTGGAATACAACGCATTCGGTGTGAAGCAAGGGGATCAGGTGTGGACGAACTATCTCAACGAATTCCTGTTTGAAATAAACGCGTCAGGTGAGAACGCTCAGCTCTACCAGAAATGGTTTGGCAGTAAGCCTCGCTATCCGCTGAACCCGCAGTTCTGACAGGCGAGGACGCAGGTCATGCCTGCGTCCTGTTGAGGAGGCTTTCTATGAGCTATCAATGGCTGACACTCTGGCAGTATGCCGACACCTTTCTCGCCGCCACCTGGTTAACGCTTCAGGTGACGCTGCTGGCTTTTATGCTGGCGCTGGTGCTGGGATTGCTGGCCGCACTGGCAAAATCTGCGCCTTTTGCCCCCCTGCGCTGGCTAAGCCACGGCTACGTTGAATTTATTCGTAATACTCCCGTGCTGCTGCAAATTTTTATTGTGTTCTTCGGGCTTCCCTCACTGGGCATCACTATGAGTGCCTTTACGGCGGGCGTACTGGCGCTGGGGATTAACGTCGGTGCCTATCTGGCCGAAATCTTTCGCGCCGGTATTCAGTCGGTGCCAAAAGGTCAGCTGGAAGCCGCCTGGATTCTTGGCATCAGTCGCCGCCAGCGGTTTTTAAACGTGGTGATGCCGCAGGCCGCGCGCGCCGTCTGGCCTGCCATTATCAACAACCTGATTCAGTTGCTGTTGGGCACCTCACTGCTGTCAGCCATCGCGCTGCCGGAGCTGACGGGAACCGCCACGGTCATCAATGCGCGTACGCTGCTCTACATCCAGACATTTAGCGTGGTGGCGCTGGTCTATCTGTTTCTCAGCAACCTGTTTTCCTGGCTGGGCAACGTCGTAGGACGCCATTTGTTTATGCCGCCGCTGGTGGTATCAGTCAAACGGCCCCTCTGGTCGCAGGCGAAAAAAATGTGGTCCCACACGGTTAAACGGGAGCCTGCCCAATGAGCGAACTGATTCTCAGCAGCCTGCCGCTGTTATGGCGTGGTCTGGTTATTACGTTATTGCTGTCGGTGGCCGCCATTGTGGGCAGTACCCTGCTTGGCCTGTTGGCTGCCATTTTGCGCACCAGCCGCCTGCCTGTCGCCCGACAAATTGCCGTGATCTATACAGAGCTGTTTCGCGGCACGCCCGTACTTATTACGCTCATGTTTATCTACTTTGGCGTGGCCTATTTCGGCTATGACATCAACCTGTTTGCCGCGGGCATTTTGGGATTGAGCATTTATCAGGGTGCCTACATTGCCGAGATTTTTCGTGGCGGTATTGAAGCCGTCCCAAAAGGCCAGTGGGAAGTCTCGTGGATACTTGGGCTCTCCAGGCGGCAGACCTTTACCAGCGTGATTTTGCCGCAAACCCGCGGCATCGTCTTACCCCCGCTGGTCGGTCAGTACCTGTCGCTGATTAAAGATACCTCTATTGTCAGCATGATAGGCATGTCAGAGCTGATGCATCAGGGTCAGGCGATCGTCGACCGTATCGGACAACCCGTCGTGGTTTATGGCCTGGTCGCCCTGCTCTATTTCGTTATCTGTTTTCCGCTTTCCCGCTGGGTCCAGCACCAGCAAACCAGGAACCCGTTATCATGAAAAACGCAGCCATTACCCTGAGTCGGATTAGCAAGTCATTTGGCGCGACGCAAGTCCTGAAAGAGATCAGCCTTGATGTCTCGCCCGGAGAGGTACTGGTGCTGATCGGCGCATCCGGTTCCGGTAAAAGTACCGTATTACGGATCATGAGCGGTCTGGAAAAGGCCGACGGCGGAGAGATTTGGGTTAACGGTGTTCCGCTGCATGACCAAAAACGTAATCGTGATATTTGTGGTCAGGTGGGAATGGTGTTTCAGCAGTTCAACCTGTTTCCCCACAAGACGGCGCTCGGTAATGTCACCCTGGCACTGATAAAAGCGCAGAAGCTGTCAACGGCAGAGGCAAACGCACGCGGAATGGCGGCGCTGGAACGCGTCGGACTGGCTGATCGCGCCGATCACTATCCTTCCCAGCTCTCCGGTGGTCAGCAACAACGTGTGGCCATCGCGCGAGCGCTGGCGGTACAGCCCAAAATCATGTTCTTTGATGAAGCCACATCCGCTCTCGATCCCGAATTAGTTGGCGAAGTGATGGAGGTGATGCGCGGGCTGGCGCGTGAGGGCATGACCATGGTGGTAGTGACGCACGAAATGGGATTTGCTCGCAAAACAGCCGATCGCGTTGTTTTTATGGATCAGGGCGTGATTGCTGAACAAGGCACGCCGGACGACATTTTTGTCCATCCGCAGAATCCGCGCACTCAGCAATTTCTGTCACGCGTTCTTGAGCACTAAGGAGCCGCTATGTCTTTACGTTTCCCGCTGGTCGCAGACGCGAAGCTGGATCGCGCGCAGCCCTCGCCCCGTTTTAAATCGGTTGCTGGCGCGGGCGATGCCCCGCTCGAGGCCGGCACCGCCGTGTTGAGCAGCGGGTCGGTGTTTTCGCCCGTCATGGTGATGAAACAGTCCGCACTGGACAATAACCTGCAGCAGTTGGCGCAATTTTGTCAGGAGAAAGGCGTCATGCTGGCCGCCCATGGCAAAACCTCAATGGCACCGGCGGTCTTACGCCGGGCCGTGACGCAGGGCGGTGCCTGGGGGATCAGCGCAGCGACGCCCGCTCAGGTGCGCGCCCTGCGTCATTTTGGTATCCGTAACGTGTTTCTGGCTAACGAATTAGTCGATCCTGCCGGGATTCGCTGGATTGGCGAGTGGCAGCGCCAGCATCCCGATCATGGCTTTCTCTGCTACGTTGACTCACTGGCGGGCATCACATTACTGGAGCAAAACCTGGGTGATACGGCGATTGCCGTAGTGATTGAAGTGTCCATCCCCGGCGGCAGAACGGGCTGCAGAACCGCCGAGGAGGCGCTGGCCATTGCTGAACGCCTCGCCCAAAGCCGCCATCTTCATCTTGTCGGTGTGGCAGGCTATGAAGGTGCGCTCGGTGCCGCGCGGGACGCCGCTGGTGTGGCATTAGTTCGGCACTACTGCCATGTGATGCTGGAGTGCGCCAGAAGGCTGGCTGAACGCCAGTTGTTCCATAGCAATACGATTCTGCTCAGCGCCGGTGGTGGAGCATGGTTTGATGTGGTGACAGAATGCTTTACCCAGGCCGTGCTGCCGCTGCCGGTTCAGCCCTTAATTCGCTCGGGTGCCTACATGGCACACGATAGCGGGCTTTATGCGCGTATTGCGCCTTTTGCCCAGCCCGGCGCAGACCACCATTTTGCGGCGGCGCTGGAGATCTGGGGACGCGTTCTTTCCCGTCCTGAACCCGGTCTGGCGCTGCTGGATTTCGGCAGGCGAGATGTCCCTTTCGATCAGGATTTACCGATCCCCTTGTGGATTCGCCAGGCTGATGGCACCGCGCCGCGATCCGGCACCCATTTGCACATCAGTGAGGTTAACGATCAACATGCCTATTTACGCTTACCCAATGATGAGCCGCTGATGCCCGGCGACTGGGTGGGATGCGGCATTTCTCATCCGTGCACGGCGTTTGATAAATGGCGTTATCTTCCCCTGGTGGATGATGAATACCGGGTGGTGGACAGTGTAGAGACGGCGTTCTGATCGCCGCGGACATCTGAGACTATCGCACGTCCTTCCCTGGGGTTTTGATGTCAGCGGTGCCCCCATCGCAAAACGGGCGACCCATAAGGATCGCCCGTTGATACCGCTACGCCGCGTGCGTTAGCCTTCGTGCAGGCCGCACTCGCGTTTCAGGCCAAAGAAGCGCGTTTCTTCTTCTGCCATGCCTGGCTCCCACTTGCGCGTGGTGTGCGTATCGCCTACCGACAAATAACCCTCATCCCACAGTGGATGGTATTTCAGGTTGTGGGTTTGCAGATACTGATGAATCTGACGGTTGTCCCAGTCAATAATCGGCAGCACTTTAAACACGCCGCGCTGCACGCCCAGTACCGGCAGGCTGGCACGGCTGCCTGACTGATCGCGTCGCAGGCCCGCAAACCAGGTTTGTGCGCCCAGCGTTTCCAGCGCCCGGTTCATCGGTTCAACTTTGTTGATCTGGTTGTACTGCTCAATGCCATCAACCCCTTGCTCCCACAGCTTACCGTAGCGAGCCTCCTGCCACGCGGGCGAGGTTTCTGCCCGGAACACCTGCAGATTAAGGTTAAGCTGGTCGGCCAGCTCATCAATAAAGCGGTAGGTTTCTGGAAACAGATAGCCGGTATCGGTGAGGATGACCGGAATATCGGGTTGCACGCGCGTCACCAGATGCAGCGATACCGCAGCCTGAATGCCAAAGCTGGAGGAGAGCACATAGGCACCCGGCAGGTTTTCCAGCGCCCAACTCACCCGCTCTTCTGCGGTGGCTTTTTCCAGTTGAGCGTTTGTCGCGGCCAGCGCCATCGCGCGCTGGACTTTCGACATTTCATTCAGTGCTGCCAGATCGATACTCATTTTGCCTCCTGCCAGAAGTCGCGCGCAGGGTCCAGTACCGGCGTAACGATGCCCGCACGGATAACAAAGTCACCAAAGCCTTCTGCGGCCTCGCGCTCTTTTGCCCAGCGACCTACCAGCTCATCAAGTGTGGCGAGAATGTCACTTTCCGTAATATTTTCGCGATACATACGTGGAATGCGCGTTCCAATACGGTTACCCCCGATGTGCAGGTTGTAACGACCCGGCGCTTTCCCCACCAGGCCCACTTCTGCCAGCATCGCACGCCCACAACCGTTCGGACAACCGGTAACGCGTAACACTATGTGCTCTTCGCCTACGCCATGGTTGTGCATGATCTCTTCGACTTTCGTCACGAAAGACGGAAGGAAACGTTCAGCCTCCGCCATCGCCAGCGGACAGGTTGGAAACGACACACAGGCCATCGAGTTTTCGCGCTGGGCCGTCACGTTTTCCATCAGGCCATGTTCGCGGGCAATCGCTTCAATCTGTGCTTTTTGGCTTTCCGGCACGCCTGCCACAATCAGGTTCTGATTGGCGGTCAGACGGAAATCGCCCTGATGAATGTTGGCGATTTCGGCTACGCCGCTTTTTAACGGACGGCCCGGATAATCCAGCAGACGACCGTTTTCGATAAACAGTGTCAGATGCCACTTGTTATCGATACCCTTGATCCAGCCAATGCGATCGCCACGGGTGGTAAATTCGTAAGGGCGCGTTGGCGCAAACGTCACGCCAGCGCGTTTTTCGACTTCCGCCTTAAACGTTTCTACGCCCACGCGTTCCAGGGTGTATTTGGTTTTGGCGTTTTTACGATCGGTACGGTTACCCCAGTCACGCTGTGTCGTCACCACGGCCGCCGCCACGTCCAGGATCTTATCCACCGGGAAGTAGCCAAATTCGCTGGCGGTGCGGGCATAGGTGGCTTTGTTACCGTGCTCAATGGACAAACCACCGCCCACCAGCAGGTTAAAGCCGACCAGCTTGCCGTTTTCCGCAATCGCGATGAAGTTAAGATCGTTAGCGTGCAGATCCACATCGTTATGTGGCGGGATCACCACCGTGGTTTTAAACTTACGCGGCAAATAGGTTTCACCCAGGATCGGTTCCTGGTCGGTGGTTGCGACTTTTTCCTGATCCCACCAGATCTCTGCATAGGCGCGGGTTTGCGGCAGCAGATGTTCTGACAGTTTTTTTGCCCACTCGTAGGCTTCCTGATGCAACTCAGACTCCACGGGGTTCGAGGTGCACAGGACGTTACGGTTAACGTCGTTCGCGGTCGCCAGCGCATCCAGCCCCACTTCGTGCAGCATCTGGTGCGTTGGCTTCACGTTCTTCTTCAGAATACCGTGAAACTGGAAAGTCTGACGGTTGGTCAAGCGGATGCTGCCGTAAAGGGTTTTATCGGTGGCAAATTTATCGATCGCCAGCCACTGTGTTGGCGTGATAATCCCGCCCGGCAGGCGGCAGCGCAACATCATCGCATGACGAGGCTCAAGCTTTTGCTCCGCACGTTCAGCGCGAATATCGCGGTCATCCTGCTGGTACATGCCGTGAAAACGGATTAGCAGAAAGTTATCGCCGCTGAACCCTCCGGTCAGACCATCATCAAGATCCTCAACGATAGTACCGCGCAGGTAGTTGCTCTCTTTTTTTAATCGCTCAGCGTCAGTCAGTTTGCCTTCAACCACCAGCGGTCCAGGGTATTTTTCAGTCATTAGTAAACGTCTCGCTGATAACGGCGCTCAATGCGCAGCTCACTTAAAAATTCATCAGCCGTTTCACGATCCATAGCACCGTGCTCGACCACCACATCCAGTAATGCCTGCTCTACGTCTTTTGCCATACGGTTGGCATCACCACAGACGTAAAGGTGCGCGCCTTCTTCAATCCAGCGCCACACTTCCGCACCACGGGCGCGGATTTTATCTTGTACGTATATCTTCTCTGCCTGATCGCGCGACCACGCCAGATCGATATGGGTTAACAGGCCATCTTTGACATATTTCTGCCATTCAACCTGATACAGGAAATCATCGGTAAAGTGTGGGTTACCAAAGAATAGCCAGTTTTTACCGCCGGCACCGTCATTATCGCGCTGCTGCATAAAGGCGCGGAACGGGGCAATCCCGGTGCCCGGCCCAATCATGATGACCGGTGCATCCGGGTTGGCGGGCAGACGGAAGTTATCATTGTGTTCGATGAACACGCGCACCTCGCCCTCTTCTTCAATGCGATCCGCCAGCCAGGTGGATGCGCCGCCGCCGCGCTGACGTCCTTCAATATCAAAGCGAACGGCACCGACGGTGATATGTACTTCGGTATCGGTTTCGGCCTGAGAAGAGGCAATAGAATAGAGACGCGGCGTTAACGGACGCAGTAAGCCGGATAACTGTTCTGCACTCAGCTGCGCGGGAGCCAGGCGAACCATATCAACAATCGGATAGCGTTGCGCATACTGCTGCAGTTTGGCTTTGTCATCCACCAGCGACAGCAGTTCGTCGTTACGTGCTAAGGCTGCGTACTGCGCCACGATTTGCGCGGTGTTAACCGTTAGCTCAAAATGTTTCTGCAGCGCCTCTGCCAATGGCAGCGTTTGGCCCTGCACCTTAACCGGCTCATCGCCTTTCAACCACACCAGTTCAAGCAACTCGTTAACCAGTGCGGCGTCATTTTCATACCAGACGCCCAGCGCATCACCGGGCTGATAGCGTAATCCTGAATCACCCAGATCGATTTCGATATGACGCACGTCTTTATCCGAATCGCGCCCGGTAATTTTCTGGTTCACCGCCAGGCTGGCACTAAGCGGCTGCTCTTTGGTGTAAGGGCTGGTGAAGACTTCATTCACACTGCCGGCAAGGGTGGCCGCACTCTGCGCCGGGGACGCGGTCGGGACGCGTTCTTTCAGTACCGCAGTGATTGCCGTACGCCAGGCGCTGGCCTGCTCAGCATATTCGACATCGGCATCGACCCGGTCCAGCAGGCGCTCAGCGCCCAACTCAGCCAGGCGGCTGTCAAAATCTTTGCCCGCTTTGCTGAAAAATTCATACGATGTGTCGCCCAGACCAAACACGGCAAAGGCCGCGCCGTCCATTTTGGGCGCTTTTTTAGACATCAGGAATTTGTGCAGCGCAACGGCCTCTTCCGGCGGTTCGCCTTCGCCCTGGGTCGAGGTCACGACGATCAGGATTTTTTCCTGACCAATCTGCTTGAATTTAAAGTCGCCCGCGTTGACCAGATTCACGGTCAGTTTTGCCGCCTGCAGGTCATCGCGAAGCTGCTCGGCCACCCGGCGGGCATTACCCGTTTGTGAGGCAGAAAGCAGCGTAATGGCCGGAGCTTCAGCCTGCGCAGGGGCGCTGGCAACCGCCTGACCCGGCGTTTGATTGACCATGCCCCAGAAATAGCCGGAGAGCCAGGCCAGCTGGGTGGTGGAAAAATCTGTCGTTGCTGCCTGTAAACGAGCAAGTTGCTCCGGAGAGAGCGGAAGCATTGAACCTGGTGCCTGAGTCGTCATCGCGATAAAAATTCCAGTAGCAGAAGTCCGGACCGAATAGTAGCGGAAGAGAAGAAAGGGTACAGGGAGCTATATTAACGATTAAATACGCCTTCGACATATCAAATAACCAAAATGACTAAATGGTTTTTCAGATAAAATTAATCGTTAAAAGTGGTAACGACAGGGTGAGTTAACAAACTCAGCTAATCATACTGTCGGTAGGACGTTCCGACTGGTTATCATGCTAAAGGGATGGCATAAAGACAGGAAAACCGCCACGGAGTGACAACAGATGCCAGACAGTATCACAGCATTACCGGCTGCATTGGCAGAGCAGAGTCTGGAAAAACTTGGCTTCAGTTCGCCTCCTGCCCCTGACGAGGCCGGACTGAGCACGCTTTATCGCGCCTGGTGCCAGTCCGTGCCCTTTGATAACCTTCGCCGACGTCTCATCACAGAAGACGACCGCGCCCTTCCCCTGCCAGGTAGCACGGCCAGCGACTTTTTCACCCACTGGTTAACCTTTGGCACAGGCGGTACCTGCTGGGCTGGCCACGGCGCGTTGTATGCCCTGCTCGCGTATTTGGGTTTTCACGTGCAGTTTGGCCTTTCCACCATGCTGTCTCCGCGTCCGGCACCCGTGGGTTCTCCCGGTCATGGCATGTTGATTGTTAAGCTGGATGGACGCACGCTGGTGGTTGACAGCACGCTGCTCCACGGCGATCCGCTTCCGCTGGAGGCCCGGCTGAACCCGCATCCCGTCTGGGGCACCCGCGTCCATCAGCATGATGGCAGTTGGTGCATACACTGGAAGCCGCTGGGTCGGGCATGGCTCGACTGTAAAATTCTGGCAACCGACCTCTCCGCTGACGCGTTCCAGTCACGTCATCAACAAAGCCGTAGCAACAGCCGCTTTGACGGTGCCCTGCTGATTCGCCGCGCTAACGGCGAGGCGATCACGGGAATCGTGAAGGGAGAGCAGGTCATCCGGGATCGCCAGGGAAAAGAAAGCGTTACGCCGCTGTCACGTTCAGAGCAGCACCGGCTGCTGATTGAGGAGTACGGCATAGCGGAAGCTCTCGTCGCGCGACTTCCGGCTGACGATCCGGCACATCGCTGAGCGCTTTTTAAGGAAAGTGGGATACGCGTTTTACCATTCTGGCTTAATCGTCGTTAAACGGCGCTTAGCGGATGCGAAAAACCGCCTTTTCAGGTAGAATTCAGCGGTTTTTAATGCCTGAGAGCGATTATGTCTACCACGTTATTTAAAGAGTTCCAGTTCGAAGCCGCGCACCATTTACCCAATGTGCCGGCAGGACACAAATGCGGCCGTTTGCACGGTCACTCATTCCTTGTTCGTCTGGAAATTACCGGTGAAGTGGATGCGCATACCGGCTGGGTCATGGATTTTGCAGAGCTGAAAGCGGCGTTTAAACCCCTCTATGACAGGCTCGATCACTACTATCTTAATGAGATCCCCGGGCTGGAGAATCCCACCAGTGAAGTTCTGGCGAAATGGATTTGGGATCACATGAAGCCTCGTCTGCCGCTGCTGAGCGCGGTGATGATCAAAGAAACCTGCACCGCAGGCTGCACCTATCGCGGTTAATCCGCTTCGCTACGGCCGCTCAGGGTCGATCGCCCGTATCTTCACCTGTTGATCGGCCTGCTGCCGCCTTTCCAGCACGGCGTCATGTTAACGGTCTGGCGGCCAAAGGCCGCCAGCGTTTTATCAGGCAATATTCAGATATTTATGGGTCTGCATCGACAGTCGCCAGTTGCGCGCAATGCAGGTTTCAATACACAGCTTTGTTGCCTCATCTTTGCGACTAATTGGCTGCAGCGCAATGATGCGTGCTTTGCTGTCGTGGATGCCTGCCAGCAAATCGTCTAACGCATCCACATCACGTTGCCGGGCAACCGGGTGCTTAATTTCATCCGCACGGCTCAGGGCCTGTGCCAGGACGTCATAGCCGCCACGCATGTTTACCTTGGGTGAAACGGTCACCCAGGTGGCATCAGCGCAGTGGATTTCGTGGGTCCCGCTGGTTTCAATCTGACACTGGAATCCCGCCGCCTCAAGTGATGCAGTCAGCGGACGCAAATCATAGATAGCCGGTTCACCGCCGGTGATCACCACATGGCGAGCCGTCCAGCCCTGTTGTTGTATGCTGCTCAGAAGCGTCGCCGCATCGGTATTGCCCCAGGCATCGCTTTCCACCGTTTTGACCAGAATATCGCCTAATGATGTTTCCCGATCCGCCTGTTTTTCCCAGGTGTGCTTGGTGTCGCACCAACTGCATCCTACCGGACATCCCTGTAAGCGGATGAAAATAGCCGGCACGCCGGTGTAATAACCTTCGCCTTGCAGCGTCTGGAACATTTCGTTAATCGGGTACTGCATAATGGTCTCTTTGGTTTTTTCAAAACGCGATTATCGCAGAACACCGGGTTGAGATCATGTCAGGTGATGCGAAAGAGCGCGAGCTGTTCGGCACGCGCCAGCTCGCAGGTCAGCTGAGGGCTGTGTTCAGCAGCCCGTTCAGACGGACAGATCCACCCAGACCGCCGCATGATCCGAGGCGGCATTAACCTCTTTTTTCAGTTCAGGATAGGTTTCCCACTTTACCGGACGCACGCCAGGCCACATCCCTTTGCGCCATACACCGCCCTTCTCTACCTTTTTCCACAGCGCGGGCGACAGCAAAATATAGTCAATCTTGTTGCTGGCAGTACAGCCGCCCCAGGTCCCTGGATAGCCGCCGTTATCAAACTTTTCATGGGTGAAGATATCTTTCAGGTCGGTTTCTTTCAGCAGCGGCGACAATGCATCACTGTCCGGCGTATCGTTAAAGTCGCCGGTGATGGCAATCAACGTTTGCCCCTCTTTGATGCGTTGCTGATAAATCGCTTTCACCCGTTCGGCCTGCTGCTTGCGGCGGGCATCGGAACTGGCTTTAGCGCCGTAGCCTTTACTCTTAAAATGGTTAACCAGCACGTGCAGAGTTTGGCCATCGGCCAGCGGAATCTCAAATTCGGGACAGTCGCGAGAGAAAATCAGGTTGCCCTGTTTATCTTTATCATCAACGTGGCTGCGGATGGTGTCGATGGCAAAGCCTGCCGCTGTCATCAGTCCAACATCGATTCCCCGCTCATCGTTGCCATCAATCACCATGACATGATCAAAAGGCGTTCCCTGGCGGGCCGGCAGCATGGCGTTGTTGAATTCCAGCAGGGCGGGACGGCTTTCTGCCTCCACCACGGTCAGGATATCCGCGTGAAGGTCAATCATGACCTGTGCCGTTAACCCCATGGCAATTTCGTCTACCGGCGCGCGGCGCAACTCCAGTGAACCCACCCAGTCAGCGCGGCCTGCGGCAATAATTTTTATTCCGCTGTTGTCTGTCGGTCGGGTCAACAGTTTGCCCCGGTTACGCCGGAGAATAACAAAGGGCCCGGTGTCGGACGTTTGCAGGCCAAGTGCATCCATCAATTCGACCATCTGTTTTTTGTCCGCGTCGCTGTATTCCACCTGTCCCAGCAGGGCATTAAGTTGGGCAAATTTTTCCAGCGTCGGTTTGCCCACTCGCCATTCATTCTGGTTCATTGCTCTGGCGCGATCGAACAGGTTTTCAACGTTATAAGAAGCCAGTCTCATGCGTATCCCCTTTCAGGCAGTCAGAAATGTGAACCTGAAAGCACCCGCAGACGCGCTTCAGGCAAGCGGCAAGGTGCATTGTCTGTTACAGGCGCACGGTGCTCGTCGTTCAGTGTCGATGGGTTTTGTGAAGAACGGATGTAAACAGCATAGACGTCGCGGAAAAATGTGAGGTGAACGGCAAAACCTGTGGGCATAAAAAAACCCGCCAGCATGGGCGGGTTTTATCAGAAGTCAGAAGCAGTAAACTTACTGGCCTTTCACTTCTTTCAGACCGTTGAACGGGGCTTTTGCACCCAGCGCTTCTTCGATACGGATCAGCTGGTTGTACTTCGCAACACGGTCAGAGCGGCTCATTGAACCGGTTTTGATCTGGCCTGCAGCTGTACCGACCGCCAGGTCAGCGATGGTCGCATCTTCCGTTTCACCTGAACGGTGAGAGATCACAGCGGTGTAGCCTGCATCTTTCGCCATTTTAATCGCAGCCAGGGTTTCGGTCAGAGAACCGATCTGGTTGAATTTGATCAGGATGGAGTTAGCGATACCTTTGTCGATACCTTCTTTCAGGATCTTGGTGTTAGTGACGAACAGGTCGTCGCCCACCAGCTGGATTTTATCGCCCAGCACTTTGGTCTGGTAGGCGAAGCCATCCCAGTCAGATTCGTCCAGGCCATCTTCGATAGAAACGATCGGATACTGCTTGGTCAGATCTTCCAGGAAGTGGGTGAACTCTTCTGATGTGAACGCTTTACCGCCTTCACCCGCCAGAACGTATTTGCCATCTTTGTAGAACTCAGAAGCCGCACAGTCCATAGCCAGGGTAATGTCTTTACCCAGCTCATAACCTGCTGCTTTTACCGCTTCCGCGATAACAGCCAGCGCTTCGGCGTTAGAACCCAGGTTTGGCGCATAGCCACCTTCGTCACCTACCGCCGTGCTCATGCCTTTGCTTTTCAGCACTTTTGCCAGGTTGTGGAACACTTCAGAACCCATACGGATCGCTTCTTTCACGTTTGAAGCGCCAACCGGCTGAATCATGAATTCCTGGATGTCGACGTTGTTGTCGGCATGTTCGCCACCGTTGATGATGTTCATCATTGGCAGAGGCATAGAGTATTTGCCTGGGGTGCCGTTCAGTTCAGCGATGTGCTCGTACAGAGCCTGACCTTTAGAGGCCGCTGCCGCTTTGGCTGCAGCCAGTGATACGGCCAGAATGGCGTTAGCACCGAAGTTAGATTTGTTCTCAGTACCGTCCAGGTCGATCATGATTTTATCGATGTTCGCCTGATCTTTCGCGTCTTTGCCTTTTACCGCTTCAGCAATCGGACCGTTAACCGCAGCAACGGCTTTGGTTACGCCTTTGCCCAGGAAACGGGATTTGTCACCGTCACGCAGTTCCAGTGCTTCACGAGAACCGGTAGATGCACCTGATGGTGCCGCAGCCAGACCAACGAAACCACCTTCCAGGTGAACTTCTGCTTCAACAGTTGGGTTGCCACGTGAGTCGATAATTTCGCGACCGATGACTTTTACGATTTTGGCCATTACGATTTTCCTCAGTACAAGTTAGTCAATTCTAAGACAAACAACGCGCGAAAAGTTCGCGCGTTGTTCGTTAAACTTATTTCGCTAAACGCTTCTGATGCTCATGTGCTGCCTTCACAAACCCGGCAAACAACGGATGACCATCGCGTGGCGTCGATGTGAACTCGGGATGGAACTGGCAAGCAATAAACCACGGATGATTGGGGATCTCAATGATCTCAACCAATTGATCATCACCAGACCGGCCCGCCACACGTAAACCTGCGGCCTCGATTTGCTTCAGCAGCATGTTGTTCACTTCATAGCGGTGACGATGGCGCTCAACAATGGTGTCAGAACCGTACAGCTGGCGAACCTTACTTTCCGGGTTTAGCTGACACTGCTGGCTGCCGAGGCGCATGGTGCCGCCCAGATCGCTCTGTTCAGTACGCACTTCCACATTGCCTTCTTCGTCACGCCATTCGGTGATCAGTGCGACCACCGGATACTTACAGTCTGGCACAAATTCTGTAGAGTTTGCGCCTGCCATACCGGCAACGTTACGGGCGAACTCCATCAAAGCCACCTGCATGCCGAGACAGATGCCAAGATAAGGCACGTTGTTTTCACGCGCATATTTCGCCGTCATCAACTTGCCTTCTACGCCACGATAGCCAAAACCACCGGGGATCAGAATGGCATCTAAATCTTTCAGCAATTCGACACCACGGGTTTCAACATCCTGTGAGTCAATCAGCTTGATATTCACGGTCACGCGATTTTTCAGACCGCCGTGCTTCAGCGCTTCTATAACAGATTTATAAGCGTCCGGCAGTTCGACATATTTGCCCACCATGCCGATGGTGACTTCGCCGCCTGGATTGGCTTCTTCATAAATCACCTGCTCCCACTCCGCCAGATTGGCTTCCGGGGCATTCAGGTTGAAACGCTTACAGATATAGTCATCCAGGCCCTGCGATTTCAGCATGCCCGGGATTTTGTAAATTGAATCGACGTCTTTCAGCGAGATAACGGCTTTTTCCGGCACGTTACAGAACAGCGCAATTTTGCCACGCTCATTCGCTGGCACCGCGCGATCGGAACGGCAGATGAGAACGTCAGGCTGAATACCGATGGAGAGCAGCTCTTTAACAGAGTGCTGCGTTGGCTTGGTTTTCACCTCGCCCGCCGCGGCCATGTAAGGCACCAGCGTCAGGTGCATGTACATCGTGTGCTCGCGGCCCACATCCACCGCCATCTGACGAATCGCTTCCAGGAACGGCAAGGATTCGATATCACCCACCGTGCCACCGATTTCGACCAGCACGACATCATGGCCTTCGCCGCCTTCAAGAATGCGCTCTTTGATCGCATTCGTGATGTGAGGGATAACCTGAATGGTGGCACCAAGATAGTCACCGCGACGCTCTTTGCGCAGGACTTCTGAGTAGATACGACCCGTGGTGAAATTGTTGCGGCGCGACATTTTAGTGCGGATGAAGCGCTCGTAGTGACCCAAATCCAGATCGGTTTCGGCACCGTCGTCGGTGACGAACACTTCACCATGCTGAGTTGGACTCATGGTACCCGGATCGACGTTGATGTACGGGTCCAGTTTCATGATGGTCACATTCAGACCACGCGCTTCAAGAATGGCTGCGAGGGAGGCTGCGGCAATGCCTTTACCCAGAGAGGAAACGACCCCGCCGGTCACAAAAATATAATTCGTTGTCATGCTGAACCTGAGAGTTTAGGTTTAAAGACGGTGGAATAACCAGGACGGGAAAACAGTATACTGGAAACCGCTATCAGCCACAATTGGTGAATCACATCCATCTCCCAACGCATTGCTGCGGGTAACATAGCGGATAGCGGTAAACAAAATTTTGACCTGCGTCACAAATCTGGCGTCAGGCTGAATCGAGTAAGCTCAAGAGAGCAATTTATGCTCGCTGCTGGAATAATCAGCTTTTTTCCTTCGCCTTAACCTGTTGCCAGGCGGCTTCCATTTGCGCCAGGGTGGCGCCCGGCATCGTCAGGCCCTGCGCGGTGATAATGGCTTCTACCGCACGGAAACGGCGCTCAAACTTGTCATTGGCTTTCTGCAACGCCGTTTCGGCCTTGCTGCCCAGATGACGGGAAAGATTTACGGTAGCAAACAGCAGATCGCCAATCTCTTCTTCCAGCTTTTGTGGATCAATCACGCTTTGCTGTGCCTCATGCATCACTTCGTCGATCTCTTCATGCACCTTATCGAGCACCGGGCCAAGCGTGGTCCAGTCAAAGCCCACGTTGTGGCATCGCTTCTGAATTTTATGGGCGCGCATCAGTGCAGGGAGCGCTTTCGGAATATCGTCCAGCGCGGAGTGCTGCGCTTTTTCTGCCCGTTCGGCGCTTTTAATCGCTTCCCAGTTTTTCAACACCTCCGCACTGCTCTCTGCCGTGCCCTCTGCGAAGATATGCGGATGACGGCGCTCCAGCTTGTCACTGATGGCGTGACAAATATCATCAAAGTTAAAACGCCCCTGCTCCTGAGCCATCTGTGCATAAAACACCACCTGGAAAAGCAAATCGCCCAGCTCGCCACGGAGATCCTCAAAGTCTTCACGCTGGATAGCATCCAGCACTTCATAGGTTTCTTCCAGCGTGTAAGGCGCAATAGTGGCAAAGGTCTGCTCGCGATCCCACGGGCAGCCCTGCTGCGGATCGCGCAGGGTTTTCATAATGCCCAGCAGGCGATCAATAGAGGTCATATGGCAATCCTTCAGGTGTTCAGTTGGCGTAACAGCGGTGATAAAAGCAGCCAGGCGCACGTCAGAAAGCACGTGCGCCTGATAACAGAAGTTTAGTGCAGACGTCGGGCATCAATAATATCAGGCACCTGGTTCAGGCGAGACAGGACGCGCCCCAGCACCTGATGATTATAAATTTCAATATCCATATCAATGGTGGCTAACTGTTTTTTCGTATCGCTACGGCTTGAAACCCCCAGCACGTTCACCTTTTCATTGGCGAGGATGGTGGTGATATCGCGTAACAGCCCGCTACGATCGTTGGCCGTGACTCTCACGACCAGTGAATAGCCACTGGAATAGCTTTCGCCCCACACCGCATCCACGATGCGCTCAGGCGCGGTGGAAATCAGCTCAGACAGCTGATCGCAGTCGGCGCGGTGAATCGAAATGCCGCGTCCGTGGGTGATAAATCCGACGATATCATCGCCCGGAATCGGCTGACAACAGCGTGCAATGTGGTGCATCAGGTTGCCAACGCCTTCCACCACCACGCGACCGCTCTCTTTTCGTGAGGTGGGCGCGTGCGATTTTTGCGTAAGCTGACGCAGGGCTTCGCGGTCTTGCTCTTCGGCAGTCGGCTTATTGAGCTTCGCCTGCAGGAAATTCACCATCTGGTGCAGGCGAATATCACCGCCGCCAATAGCGGCCAACAGCTCGTCCAGCGAGGTGACGTTATAGCGCGGCAGCAGCAGCTTCTCGGCCTCACGCAGGCTGATATCCATCTGGTTCAGCTCGTTATCCAGAATCTGGCGGCCGGCCAGGATGTTTTTATCCCGATCCTGTTTACGGAACCAGTTATGAATTTTGGCGCGACCACGGCTGGTGGTGATGAACCCCAGGTTCGGGTTCAGCCAGTCACGGCTCGGGTTCGGCTGTTTTTGGGTAATGACTTCAACCTGATCGCCCATCTGCAGTTGATAGGTAAAGGGCACGATGCGCCCGCCAATCTTCGCGCCGATGCAGCGATGACCGATATCGCTGTGAATATGGTAAGCAAAATCCAGTGGCGTAGAACCCGCCGGTAAATCGACCACATCCCCTTTTGGGGTAAAGACATACACGCGGTCGTCAAACACCTGACTGCGCACCTCTTCCAGCAGCTCGCCGGAATCCGCCATCTCTTCCTGCCATGTGATCAGCTTACGCAGCCAGGCAATGCGCTCTTCGTGACCTGCCGCCCCGCGCGCATGGCTGGACGACGGGCCTTCTTTGTATTTCCAGTGCGCGGCCACGCCCAGTTCTGCATCTTCATGCATCTGACGGGTACGGATCTGGATCTCGACGGTTTTGCCCTCAGGCCCCAATACCACGGTGTGGATCGACTGATAGCCATTGGGCTTGGGATTTGCTACATAGTCGTCAAACTCATTGGGCAGGTGGCGATACAGCGTATGCACCGTGCCCAGTGCGCCATAACAGTCCTGCAGCCGCTCGGCAACGATACGTACCGCGCGCACATCAAAGAGTTCATCAAACGCCAGCGACTTCTTCTGCATCTTGCGCCAGATGCTGTAGATATGCTTCGGACGGCCGTACACTTCTGCCCGCACGCCCTCTTTTGCCATCTCTTTACGCAGGTTATTAACAAAGTTTTCGATGTACTGCTCACGGTCAATGCGGCGCTCGTGCAGCAGCTTAGCAATGCGTTTGTACTCATCAGGATGCAGGTAGCGGAAGCAGTAATCTTCCAGCTCCCACTTAAGCTGCCCAATGCCCAGCCGATTCGCCAGCGGCGCATAAATGTTGGTGCTTTCTTTCGCTGCCAGTACGCGCTCATCTTCCGGCGCGTCTTTGACTTCACGCAAGTTCATGATGCGCTCAGCCAGCTTCAGCACGACGCAGCGGAAGTCTTCCACCATGGCCAGCAGCATGCGGCGGACGTTATCCACCTGCTCGGAGGCCATGGAGTCGTTATGAATGGCTTTCAGCTGACGGATGGCGTCCATATCACGAACGCCGTGCACCAGCGAAACGATGCCTTTGCCGACGGTTTTTTCCAGCTCTTCTTCGCTGACCACTTCGTCATTAGCAAGGGGGAAAATCAACGCGGCGCACAGGCTTTCAATGTCCATGCTGAGCATCGAGAGGATTTCCACCATCTCGATACCGCGCCACAGCAGTAGCGACTGGTGAGGATGCCCCTGAGTCTGCGCTTCACAATAGCGCCAGGTTTCAGCGAGACGATCACAGGATTGCGGGTTAGCAACGCCAAGGCTGGCGATCCACTGGTCAAGGGCAAACTCCCCTTCCGTATTTAAATGTGCACTTCTAACCGCAACCATATCCTCTCCTGCACAGCGCCCCTGCCGGACACTTATATTTTTTTTCTGAACAGCACCATGGATTCGAGATGACGGGTATGAGGAAACATATCCAGCATCACGACCCTTTCCAATTGGTAACCCGCCGACAGCAAGGTGCTACTGTCACGTGCGAGTGTCACAGGATTACAAGATACATAGACCACGCGTTCTGGCGATAATTTTACGACATGTGCCATAACACCTGCCGCCCCAGCGCGTGCCGGATCGAGTAATACCTTGTTAAAGCCCTGCATAGCCCAGGGCTGATGCGAAACATCTTCTTCCAGATTGTGCTGAAAAAATCTGACGTTTTTAAGATTATTCACGTCAGCATTATACGCTGCCTGTTGCACTAATGCTGCAACGCCCTCCACACCTACGGCACGTTGTACCGATTTTCCTACAGGAAGCGTAAAGTTTCCCATGCCACAAAACAGATCCAGAACCCGATCTTCAGGTTGTAAATCAAGCCATTCGATGGCCTTCGCCACCATCTGCTGGTTGACCGCATCATTGACCTGAATAAAATCCTGTGGACTGAAGATTAGCTCAAGCTGGTGAGAATGATAAAATGGTCGCTGTTCGCTAAATCCGCGCAGCGTCTCACTTCCATCATCCAGAAACAGCATCAGTTGGTGCTGATGCGAAAAACGTTCCAGTTTTGCTATATCGTCGGAGCTTAATGCATCCAGATGGCGCAGTAGCAGCACTGAGCCATTGTCAGCCTGCACCAGTTCAACATGTCCTAACCGTTTGACAGCATTAAGCATGGTGAGACAATTGCGCAGCGGAATAATTAGCGCTTCAAGTTGGGGCACCATAACAGGGCATTGCTGAATATCGACCAGATCGTTGGTGGATTCCTGGCGAAACCCCATCAGTAACTGCTGACTTTTGTTATGCCATTGTAAACCAAGGCGGGCGCGACGGCGGTAGCCCCAGGTGGGCCCGGCAATAATGTCATCAACCGCCACGGGCTGGTTCGCGGCCTGGGTCAGCATGCGCGCCAGCGCACGCGATTTACTCTGCTGCTGCAACGCTTCATCAGCATGTTGCTGCTGACAGCCACCACAGCGGCTAAAATGAGGACAGCGTGGCTCAACCCGCGACGCGCTGCGGCTGAGCAGGCGCACCGTTTTCGCTCTGGCAAACTGGCGTTTGTCCTCCAGCAGGCTTACTTCCGCCTCCTCGCCAGGCAGCGCACCCGTGACAAACAGGGTTTTCCCTTTGTGCCGGGCCACGCCCTGACCAAACGGGTCGAGGTCTTCAATGGTGACGGTGATCCGTTGTTTGGTCGTCACGCGCTGTTTTGCGGAGTAAAATTGCGCCATAGTGTGGTTCTTTCTCTTTTAGATTCGATGTGCATAAGGTTCAGCGGATGCACAGGGACGTCAATGCCGGACAGCAGGCGACTATTATGACCAAATACAGCCTGCGGGCGCGAATGATGATTTTAATTTTGGCCCCTACGTTGATGGTAGGTTTGCTGCTCAGCTCATTTTTTGTGGTGCATCGCTACAACGAGCTACAGCGACAGGTCATTGAGGCGGGTGCCAATATCATTGAACCGCTGGCAATCTCCACCGAATACAGCATGACGTGGCACAATCGTGACGCGCTACGTGAACTGGTTAGTTTACTGCATCGCCGCCATTCCGGGATCGTTCGTGCCATCTCCGTCTTTGACGACAATAATCAGCTCTACGTCACCTCCAACAACAATCAAAACCTCAGTCTGGAATCAAAACAGGCTATTCGCGCGCTTCCTGACGATGTTTCCATCGAAGGCAGCGGCAACCTGCTGATTTTACGTAAGCCGATAACGTCTGAGCGTTACGCCGTTGACGAGCTACCGGAACAGGATGCCAAACCCGCGGGCAATCCTCTGGGCTACGTGGCGATAGAACTGGATCTGCAATCCGTGCGCTTACAGCAATACCGGGAAGTCTTTATTGCCACCCTGATGCTGTTGTTCTGCCTGTGCATTGCCATGCTGTTTGCCTACCGTCTGATGCGGGATGTCACCGGCCCTATCCGTAATATGGTCAGTACCGTTGACCGCATTCGCCGTGGGCAGTTAGACAGTCGGGTGGAAGGTCATATGCTCGGCGAGTTGAGTATCCTGAAAAACGGGATCAACGCCATGGCAATGTCGCTCACCGCTTATCACGAAGAGATGCAGCACAATATTGACCAGGCCACCTGGGATCTGCGGGAAACGCTGGAGCAGCTGGAGATTCAGAACGTCGAGCTGGATCTGGCCAAGAAGCGGGCGCAGGAAGCCGCCCGTATCAAATCCGAGTTTCTGGCAAATATGTCTCATGAGCTGCGTACGCCGCTCAATGGCGTGCTGGGCTTTACCCGACAGATGCTGAAAACGCCGCTGCGTACCACTCAACGCGACTACATGCTGACCATTGAGCGCTCGGCCAATAACCTGCTGTCGATCATTAATGACGTGCTTGATTTTTCCAAACTGGAAGCCGGCAAGCTGATGCTGGAGTCCATTCCCTTCCCGTTGCGCGCCACCCTGGATGAAACCCTGGTTTTACTGGCTCCCTCGGCCCATGAAAAAGGGCTGGAGCTGACCGTGGTGTGCAATAACAGCGTGCCGGATAACGTTATCGGCGATGCGCTTCGTCTGCAGCAAATTCTGATCAACCTGATGGGAAATGCGATTAAATTCACCGAAAAAGGCACGATTAATTTACGCGTAGATCAACACACCATCACGGCGACCCATGTCGAGCTGGAGATTCAGGTTCGCGACACCGGCATTGGCATTTCCGAAGAGCAGCAGGCGCAGTTGTTTCAGGCATTTCGCCAGGCGGATGCCAGTATTTCTCGCCGCCACGGTGGATCGGGGCTGGGGCTGGTGATCACCCAAAAGCTGGTACGGGAAATGAACGGGGAGATTACTTTCGTCAGCCGCCAGAATCACGGCTCTACCTTTTGGGTGCGCGTTAAGCTCGACCTCAACCCCAATGCACCGAGTATGCCGCGGGTACTGGATGCGCTGTCGAATACGCGCATGGCCTATGTTGAAGCCAACCCAGATGTTGCCAGCGCGGTGGTGGAAATTTTAGCTGCGACGCCGTTGCAGGTTGAGCACAGCTTAACGCTGGAAGGCCTGAGCCAGCCACGCTATCCCATTCTGTTGATGGCAATGCCGGTCAACGCCAGCCAACCGCAGGTGCTTGAGGACAGGCTGATCCATTCCCTGCTGGAAAGCGCGGATCTGGTCATTATGGCGCTGCCGAGTCAGATGATGTTACTGGCCGATGAGCTGAAAGTGCGCGGTATTGATGGCTGTATTACGAAACCCGTCTCGCAAACGCGCCTGCTGCCGATGCTGCTGGAGCTGCATGCGCGTCACAGCAATGAAATGTCCGCTTCGCCGCGCCTGCCGCTGACCGTGATGGCCGTGGACGACAATCCTGCTAACCTGAAGCTGATCGGGGCGCTGCTCGAAGAACAGGTGCAACACATCGTACTGTGTAATAACGCCGAGCAGGCTATTCGCGTCGCCCACCGGCAAGCGTTGGACGTCATTTTAATGGATATACAAATGCCGGATATTGATGGCATCCGCGCCAGTGAGATCATCCGTACGCTGCCAAACCATGCAGCCACGCCGATAGTTGCCGTTACCGCTCATGCTATTGATGGTGAACGCGAGCATCTGATCAGGGCAGGAATGAACGACTATCTTGCCAAGCCAATTGATGAAAACAAGCTCGCTCAGGTTCTGGCGCGTTATATGCCAAGCCCGACCACCACGGTGCCAGAGCTGCCCCAAATATTGCCAACGCTCGACTGGAAGCTGGCATTACGCCAGGCAGCAAATAAACCGGACCTGGCACGGGATTTACTACGAATGCTGCTGGAGTTCTTACCGGAAGTGCACGGTAAAATGGCGCAGGCCATGGCCGACAATGACGCGATCGCCTTACGCGAGATCATTCATAAACTTCACGGCAGCGCCAGTTACAGCGGCGTGCCACGGATGAAACAGCTGTGTCGTAAGCTTGAGAAAGAACTTCATCAGGCCAGTGATATCGAAGCGCTGGAGCCAGAACTCCTGGAGCTTCAGGATGAAATGGAGAACGTCGCCACGCAGGCACGGCGCATACTCTCCATGCCTTAATCAGTACAGGGTGATGATACGACGGCCCTGTCACTGCTGCATGGCGGGGCCGTAAAAACGTTTAGTGAAAACCGGCGATTTTCATTGTAGCGGCCACATTTCGCGCAGTGAGCCGGACATTGTTTTCTGCCCCTTTCAGGGCCTCATCCAGCGAGCAAATACGGTAAAGCACGCTAAACACCGCATCTAAGCCATGCTGATGTACCACACCGACATCGTCAGTCAGGCTGCCAGCAATCCCTATCACCGGAATATTAAAACGCTTGGCGACGTTGGCGACGCCAATGGGCACTTTGCCATTGATACTCTGGCTATCGATGCGTCCCTCGCCGGTGATGACCAGGTCGGCGTCTTTTACCTGTTCTTCCAGTCCCAGTGCTTCGGTAACAATCTCAATCCCGCGACGTAGCTCCGCCTGACAAAAAGCATGCAGTGCAGCGCCCATACCACCGGCTGCGCCGCCGCCACTGACCTGCAGCACATCAATGCCCAGATCACGCTGAATAATGGTGGCGTAGTGCGTCAGTGCCCGATCCAGTTGCTCAACCAACTCGGGCGTCGCGCCCTTCTGTGGGCCAAAAATCGCTGAGGCACCATGAGCGCCCGTCAACGTATTGGTGACGTCACAGGCTACTTCAAAGCGGCAGTGACGGATACGGCTGTCCAGCCCGCTAATATCAATGCTTGCCAGCTCGGGCAAGGCACCGCCGCCCTGACCAATTTGCTTGTGCTGCTTATCCAGCAAGCGGGCGCCCAGCGCCTGCATCATGCCTGCACCGCCGTCATTGGTGGCACTGCCACCAATGCCAATAATGATATGTTTAACGCCTTTATCCAGCGCATTTTTAATCAGCTCTCCTGTACCAAACGAGGTGGTGATCAGGGGATCGCGCTGCGCTGCCGGTACCAGCTCCAGGCCGCTGGCCGCCGCCATTTCGATGTAGGCGGTATCTTCATTACCCGATAAGCCATAAAACGCCTCAACGGGTTCACCCAGCGGACCGGTTACCGTTAACCTGACCCTTTTTCCCTGCGTCGCGGCCACCATCGCTTCAACCGTACCTTCGCCACCATCAGCGACCGGTATTTTCACATAATGGGCATCGGGGAAAACCTCACGGAATCCCGCTTCGATTGCCGATGCCACTTCCAGGGCAGAAAGACTTTCTTTATATGAATCCGGTGCGATTACGATTTTCATAGGCAATCCAGGCGGTATTAATTAACGATTAGAGAGTGAAAGTGGCCCGACGTCCGCAGAAGCCGGGCGAGTCATTAACGAGAGATTTCGACGTTGGCTAATTTTTCATAATAGCAGGCCAACGCGCTGTGGTCGGCAGTTCCCTGTCCGTCATTACGCAGCGCCTGCATCATCTCCATCACGGCCGCGGTCAGCGGAAGGTGCGCACCGATGCTGTGCGAGGTATCCAGCGCGTTAGCCAGGTCCTTGATATGTAAGTCAATGCGGAAGCCCGGCTTAAAGTTGCGGTCCATCACCATTGGCGCTTTGGCATCAAGAACGGTACTTCCCGCCAGGCCACCACGAATCGCCTGGTACACCAGTTCCGGACTCACGCCCGCTTTGGTCGCCAGGGACAGGGCTTCTGACATCGCAGCAATATTCAGCGCCACAATCACCTGGTTTGCCAGTTTAGTGACGTTGCCCGCCCCGATGTCACCGGTGTGAACCACCGATCCCGCCATGGCTTTCATGATGTCATAGCACTCGTCAAACACGGCCTTATCGCCGCCCACCATGACTGACAGCGTCCCTTCAATCGCTTTGGGCTCGCCGCCACTCACCGGCGCATCCAGCATTTTAATCTGTTTTGCCGCCAGCGCATCGTGGATTTCCCGGCTCGCCAGCGGCGCGATGGAGCTCATATCGATCACAATCAGGCCCGGTTTAGCGCCGTCGATGATGCCGTTTTCGCCCAGGCAGACTTCTTTCACCTGCGGTGAGTTGGGCACCATGGTGATGACCACATCACACTGTTGGGCCAGTTCTTTGGCATTCGCCGCCGTTGTCGCGCCGAGCTTCACCAGTTCAGCTTCGTTTTCTGCATTGTGATCGCGCACCACCAGTGAATAACCAGCTTTTAACAGGTTTTTACTCATTGGTTTGCCCATGATGCCAAGGCCAATAAAGCCAATTTTCATTTCGTTTCTCCTGATGATTACTTTTTGAATTTGTCACACAACGCCTGAGTGGCACTGCGAAAAACACCGAGATCGCTGCCTACGGCAACGAAAGTCGCGCCCCATTCGAGATAGCGCCGGGCGTCCACCTCAACCGGTGCCAGAATACCGCTGGGCTTGTTAGCCGCTTTTGCCCGCTCAAAGATGTGTTTGATGACCTTCAATACCTCCGGGTGCGCGGGCTGCCCAAGGTAGCCAAGTGCGGCAGACAAATCGCCAGGGCCGACAAAAATGCCGTCCACCCCGTCAACGGCCGCGATAGCATCAATATTGTCCACGGCCTGCTGCGTTTCTATTTGTACTAACACAGCAATGTTGTCGTTAATGGTGCCGTTATAATCCGGCACCGTGCCGTACATGTTGCTGCGATGAGAAACCGACACGCCGCGAATCCCGGCAGGCGGATAGCGCGTTGAGGCCACCGCACGTCTGGCGTCTTCTTCGTTCTCTACAAAGGGGACGAGGATGTTGTTAAAACCAATGTCCAACAGGCGCTTAATAATTACCGGTTCGTTACAGGGTGGACGCACCACCGGCGCACTGGGGCTGCCCTTCAACGCCATGAGCTGAGGCACAAAGGTGGTGATATCGTTGGGTGCGTGTTCACCATCCAGTACTAACCAGTCAAATCCGGCCAGCCCCAACACTTCGGTCGAGAGAGGACTTGCCAGGGCACACCAACTGCCGATCAGGGTTTCACCAGCCAGCAGGCGGCGGCGAAATTCATTTGGCCAGGCTGTATTACTCATGATTTGGCTCCTGTGGAACGGGCTTCCTCAAGGAAGCCCAAAAAAGTTAACGCACCAGGCACGGGCGCTTGTTATCAAACGTCCACTGCGGGATCAGGAACTGCATCGCCTGCGCATCATCACGTGCGCCCAGACCATGCTTTTGATAAAGCGCGTTGGCCTGCATGACCTGATCCATATCCAGTTCAATCCCCAGCCCCGGTGCCTGCGGCACCGCGACCATGCCACCTTCAATCTGGAAAGGCGTTTTGGTCAGTCGTTGATTGCCTTCCTGCCAGATCCAGTGTGTATCAATGGCGGTGATCTTGCCCGGTGCGGCAGCGGCAACGTGGGTGAACATCGCCAGCGAAATGTCGAAATGGTTATTGGAGTGCGAACCCCATGTCAGGCCAAACGCGTGGCACATTTGCGCCACGCGCACGGAACCTTGCATCGTCCAGAAGTGCGGGTCCGCCAGCGGAATATCGACCGACTGCAAAGATAAGGTGTGGCCCATTTGACGCCAGTCAGTGGCAATCATATTGGTGGCGGTAGGCAGGCCGGTTGCCCGTCGGAATTCAGCCATCACTTCGCGCCCGGAATAGCCCTGCTCTGCGCCACAGGGATCTTCTGCATAGGCAAGCACGCCTTTAAGCTGCTTGCCCAGCGTAATGGCTTCGTCCAGCGACCAGGCTCCGTTGGGATCAATTGTGACGCGCGCCTGCGGGAAGCGTTTCGCCAGCGCCGTAATCGCTTCTGCCTCGTCGCTGCCGCTCAGCACGCCACCTTTGAGCTTAAAGTCGTTAAAGCCGTATTTTTCATAGGCGGCTTCAGCCAGACGCACCACCGCATCGGGCGTGAGCGCTTCCTGATGGCGCAGGCGATACCAGTCGCAGGCGTCGTTGTCCTGGTTCTGATAGCCCAGTGAAGTCTTATTGCGATCGCCAACGTAAAACAGATAACCCAGCATCTCTACTTTGTCGCGCTGCTGCCCATCGCCCAACAGCGAGGCAACATTAACGCCCAGATGCTGCCCCAGCAGATCCAGCAGTGAGGCTTCGATCCCGGTAACCACATGAATCGTGGTGCGCAGATCAAAAGTCTGATTACCCCGACCGCCGGCATCGCGATCGGCAAAGGTGGTGCGAACCAGGCTCAGGATGTTTTTATATTCGCCAATCGTTTTCCCCACCACCAGCGCCGCGGCATCTTCCAACGTCTGACGGATTTTTTCGCCGCCGGGAATTTCACCTACGCCGGTATGGCCGGCGTTATCGTTAATGATGACGATATTTCGGGTGAAGAAAGGTGAATGTGCGCCGCTCAGGTTCAATAACATGCTGTCATAACCGGCGACGGGAATAACCTGCATGGCGGTAATTTTCGGTGTCGTATTCATCTGTTATCCCTTAAGCAGAGGCCCGGCCAAACGCCGGGCGTTTACGGTCAAATGTCCAGCCGGGTACCAAATACTGCATGGCCGTGGCGTCATTGCGCCCGCCCGCTGGCAGTGATTTGTAGCGTTCGTTTGCCAGGCGGAGTTGTTCCCAGTCCAGTTCGATACCCAGGCCTGGCGCATCTGGCACCGCAATTTTTCCCTGACGGATCTGCAGCGGATTTTTCGTCAGGCGCTGATCGCCCTCCTGCCAGATCCAGTGGGTATCTATCGCGGTAGGTTTACCGGGCGCGGCGGCACCGACATGGGTGAACATCGCCAGGGAAATATCAAAGTGGTTATTTGAGTGGCAGCCCCAGGTTAAGCCCCATTCATCGCAAAGTTGCGCGACCCGCACGGCACCGCTTAACGTCCAGAAGTGCGGATCGGCCAGCGGGATATCAACGGCATTCAGCATCAGCGCATGATTCATTTCACGCCAGTTGGTGGCGATCATGTTGGTGGCGACCGGTAAGCCTGTGGCACGACGAAACTCGGCCATCACCTCGCGTCCTGAATAACCCTGCTCAGCACCACAGGGATCTTCCGCGTAGGTCAGCACATCCTGCATGCCCTTGCACAGCCCGATCGCTTCGTCCAGCAGCCACGCGCCATTGGGATCGACGGTGATTCGCGCCTCGGGAAAACGTTTTTTCAGCGCCTGCGCGGTCGCGATCTCCTGTTCGCCCGGCAGCACGCCGCCCTTGAGTTTGAAATCTTTGAAACCGTATTTATCCTGTGCCGCTTCCGCCAACCGGACAACGGCCTCGCTACTCAGGGCTTCCTGATGACGCAGGTGATACCAGTCATGCTGTGCCTTCTCGCCGGTCAGATAAGGCAAATCGGTTTTACGGCGGTCACCTAAGTAGAACAGGTAGCCCAAAACGGTCACCTCGTTGCGCTGCTGACCCGGACCGAGCAGCTCAGCGACCGGAACCCCCAGACATTGTCCCAGCAAGTCCAGCAATGCAGCCTCCAGTGCCGCGACCGCGTTGACGCGCAGTTCAAATGTCCAGGCGCCTTTGCCAAAGGTATCGAAATCGGCGGACTGGTTCCCCTGATGAACCTGCTGCACCAGCCGGTTCATGCGGGCGACCTGCTGACCGATCACCTGGGGTACGGCGTCCACCAGGGTTTGATAGATAGTTTCGCCGCCTGGCGCTTCACCCAGCCCGGTGTGTCCGGCGCTGTCAGTCAGGATCACGATATTGCGCGTGAAGCAGGCATTATGGGCCCCACCAATATTCAGCAGCATACTGTCGTAGCCAGCCACAGGAACGACCTGCATATCGGTAATCACGGGCGTTGATTGCGTATTCATGCTGGCTCCTTAACGTGTTTTCAGTTCGATGCGCTTGATGTTATCCACCAGCACCAGATAACTAAGCACGGCAACGAACGCGTGAATGCCCACATAAACCAGCGCACCGTTATAAGAGCCGGTAGACGCAATGATGTAGCCGATCGCGATAGGCGTGACGATGCCGGAGACGTTGCCAAACATGTTGAACAGACCACCGCTCAGCCCGCTGATCTCTTTCGGCGCAGTGTCCGCCATCACGGCCCAACCCAGCGCACCAATGCCTTTACCAAAGAAGGCGGTCGCCATGAACAGAACCACAACCCAGTCCGTCTCAACATAATTACAGACCACCATGGAGGTAGAGAGCAGCATCCCAAGGACAATCGGCGTTTTACGGGCAATATTCAGAGAGCCGGTTTTGCGCATGAGCCAGTCGGATATGACCCCACCGAGCACACCACCGATAAAGCCGCAGAGCGCAGGAACCGAGGCGACAAACCCCGCCTTAAGGATCGACATGCCACGCGCCTGTACCAGATAGACCGGGAACCAGGTGATAAAGAAGTATGTCAGGGCGTTGATACAGTACTGACCGATATACACACCGATCATCATGCGCGATTGCAGCAGTTGCTTAACCTGGAACCACTTATCACTTAAGCTGACTTTTTGCTTAACGCTTTTCTGATCCATGTTGATCAACGCGCCGCCCTGCTCCATGTATTCCAGTTCTGCTTTGTTCACGCCAGGATGATCGCAGGGATCGTGAATCACTTTGAGCCAGACGAGGCTCAAAATAATCCCCAATCCCCCCATAAACCAGAACACGTGCGCCCAGCCCACGGCAGAGGTCAGCCAGCCCATAACTGGCGCAAAAATCACCGTAGCGAAATATTGTGCAGAGTTGAAAATTGCCACTGCCGTCCCGCGTTCCTGAGCCGGGAACCAGGCCGCGACAATACGGCTGTTGCCTGGGAATGAAGGCGCTTCAGCCAGCCCCACCATAAAGCGCAGCATAAACAGCGCCATCACAATGGTGTAGCCGCTGAACAAGTCCACAAAGCCTTGCAGCAGGGTAAATAACGACCAAAGGAAGATACTCCAGAAATAGACGCGCTTAGAACCAAAGCGGTCCAGCAGCCAGCCGCCGGGGATTTGTCCGATAACATACGCCCACGAAAAAGCAGAGAAGATAAAGCCCATTCCCACCGGGTCGAGGCCGATATCTTTTGCCATCGCCGAACCCGCAATAGACAACGTGGCGCGGTCGCCGTAATTGAATGAGGTCACAATAAACAGCATGACCACGATCCAGTAACGCGCGTTGGTACGTTTTTGTACCGCCTCCGTTGTCTGGTGATAACTACTCATGATGCACTCCTGAAATATAGCGAAAGCCACATTCGCTCTGACTGCATACACATCGCGTTGGGTATCAGAGAGATGTAGGTTAAACACGGCGATTTTTTTAGTGGCAAACCGATAATGCGTCGTGACAAATAACCTGCCCGGGAAAACGGAAATCAGTATATGAAGCTGATTTGGTTGAGGCATTGGAATATCACCCTGGAATAAGGTGAGAAGGAGGGGTCTTTTTTGTGCCGTTGCATAAAACGCTGCGGAACGTTTCACGTATTTTGTAAAAAATCACAAAAAGCGCGCCCAAACGCGCGGAGATAACTGGCTTTGTGAGAATCTTCACTTGATTTAGTAAAAAGACATTAAAACTGCGTCACCAGAACGCCGAATATAGGTCAATTGCACAATGTGCGGGCGGTATTGCCTCTTTATACTGACCCTGGCAGATACCGAACCTGTGACACCTGGCTTATCATAATGAATGCGCCGCGCAAACAAGGCGCTACCCACTGGAAGGTGAGCGATGACCCCAACATCAAAAGAACAACCGCTCTGCATCAAAGTTCATGAAAATGACAATGTTGCGATTGTGGTGAACAGTCTGGGCCTGGCCGCGGGCACCAAGTTTAGTGATGGATTGACATTGATTGAGCATGTCCCCCAGGGACATAAGGTTGCGCTGCAGGCGATTCCTCAGGGCCAGGCCGTGCTGCGTTATGGTGAAGTGATTGGCCTTGCGATTCGTGATATTGCCCAAGGCAGCTGGATCGATGAATCACTTATTGCGCTTCCGGACGCACCCGATTTGCAGAGTTTGCCCCTGGCGAATAACGTTCCGCCTGACCTGCCGCCGCTTGAAGGTTATACCTTTGAGGGTTATCGCAACGCCGACGGCAGTGTAGGCACACGTAACCTTTTAGGCATTACCACCAGCGTTCACTGTGTGGCGGGCGTGGTAGATTATGTGGTGCAAATGATAGAGCGTGATTTACTGCCCCGTTATCCCAACGTGGATGGTGTGGTTGCGCTGAATCATTTGTACGGCTGTGGTGTGGCGATCAACGCCCCTGCGGCGGTCATCCCTATCCGTTCCGTCCACAATCTGGCCCTCAACGCGAATTTCGGCGGCGAAATCATGGTGGTCAGCCTGGGTTGTGAAAAGTTACAACCTGAGCGCTTACTGGCCGGTACGCCCGACGTGCAGCCTGTCTCGCTGGATGACGAAGATATTGTGCGTTTGCAGGATGAGAAACTGGTGGGCTTTGGCGCGATGGTGGATGAAATCCTTCAGGTGGCAGAACGCCATTTGCAGCGGCTGAATCAGCGCCAGCGTGAAACCTGTCCGGCCTCTGAATTAGTCGTGGGGATGCAGTGCGGCGGCAGTGATGCCTTTTCCGGCGTAACGGCGAATCCCGCAGTGGGGTTTGCGTCCGACCTGCTGGTGCGCAGTGGCGCGACCGTGATGTTCTCTGAGGTTACCGAGGTGCGCGACGCGATTCACTTACTGACACCGCGTGTGATCAATCAGGAAGTGGGGCAGCGGCTGATTGAAGAGATGGCCTGGTATGACAGCTATCTTGATCAAGGCAAAACCGATCGCAGCGCCAACCCCTCTCCCGGCAACAAGAAAGGCGGGCTGGCAAACGTAGTGGAAAAAGCCCTTGGCTCCATTGCCAAATCAGGTCGCAGCCCGATTGTGGAAGTGCTGTCCCCGGGGCAACGCCCTACGCGGCGTGGACTGATTTTTGCCGCCACGCCCGCCAGCGATTTTGTGTGTGGAACCCAGCAACTGGCCTCCGGCATCACGCTGCAGGTTTTTACCACCGGCAGAGGAACGCCTTATGGTCTGGCTGCAATTCCGGTGATTAAAATGGCGACCCGCAATGCGCTGGCGGAGCGCTGGCATGACCTGATGGATATTAACGCCGGCACCATTGCCACAGGTGAAGAAACCATCGAGCAGGTTGGCTGGCGGTTATTCGAATTGATTCTGGACATTGCCAGCGGCAGAAAACAGACCTGGTCAGATCGCTGGGGGATTCGTAATCAGCTGGCCGTCTTTAATCCCGCGCCGATAACCTGAGCAAGATGCCGTTATGACTGCGCTAACGGGACGGCCCGCACGGCCTGATCCCGTTAGCCAGAATGGGCTGCCGTCCGTTTAGCGTGGGACGGCAGCGAAACAGCAAGACTGACATGCGCTTATCAGAGCTGTTTGCCCCATTGCTCAACCCATGGAGTGGTAACGGATTCAGGTTCCGGATCTTCCGTGGCATCCACCAACAGCACCTCCCCTACCCGTTTGGCTTGATGCTCCTGCAACAGGGCGTCAAAACGTTTGCCCGCGCCACAGAAGTTTTCGTAGCTGCTGTCGCCTAGCGCAATGACGCCATAGCGCAGTGTCGGCTGGTGGCCCAGTTTGTCCTGCATGTCGTGGAACAGGCCAGAAATCGTATCCGGAAAATCGCCCTGACCCGTGGTTGACGTAATCACTAAGGCGACATCCTCTGCATAGCCTTGCCAGTCGGCTAACCCAGGATCTTCAAAAATCTTCACGTCATGGCCTTGCTGCTGCAAAACCGGTTCTGCTTCTTCTGCTACCAGTAATGCATTGCCATATACGGTGCCTACAAAAATACCAATTTTCGCCATTTCTCTTCCCCTTTATTCCGTCACGCTATCCTGACCTGAGCCAGCCATAAACTCAACCCGTGGCACATCAGGTAAACAGGCCTGCCAGCCAAACTGATCCAGAACGCCTTGCCAGACAGCATCCAGCCCGGCACGAATCACCAGGGGTGCTTTAGTCACAGGATGGCTGAGCGCCAGGCTGCTGGCATGTAACATTAAGCGATTAGCGCCAAAATGCTCAGCTGCGCCGCGGTTCTGACGCAAATCACCATGGGCTGAATCACCGATGATGGGATGGCGCAAATGGGACATGTGCCGACGCAACTGATGCTTACGGCCGGTTTTCGGTTTGAGCTCAATCAGGCTGTAACGTGCGGTGGGATAACGACTGACCGCAACCGGCATCTCTACCTTTGCCAGCGCATGATAATCGGTCACAGCAGGCTGTGGCACGCGCGCATCAGTGACAAATTTGTCGGCGATTTTATCCAGTTCTTCAACCAACGGATAATCCAGCCGATCGCTGCCTTCAAGCCAGCCACGTACCACGGCGTGATAGGTTTTCTCCATGTGGTGATGCTCAAACTGCTGTGACAGCAGGCGGCCCACTTCACTGGAAAGGCCCATTAACAGCACGCCCGACGTGGGGCGATCGAGCCGGTGCGCCGTAAAAACATGCTGGCCTATCTGGTCGCGCACCGTCTGCATCACAAACTGGGTTTCGTGGCGATCGAGCCAACTGCGGTGCACCAGCCAGCCAGCAGGTTTATTCACCGCCACCAGCCATTCATCCTGATAAATGATCTCTAACATCCGGCAGACTCATCCTCCAGAAGGGCATCCAACTGCTGTAACGTGAGGAGCAGCAGCGAACGACCGGGCTGCTCAGGCGTTAAGGCGACCTCAAAATAGGGCGCGACCGCGAAGTTCTTTGGCAAAGGTTGCCGGGCATCAATGATGGCCCGAACGCGCGGAATCAGTACCCACTGTAACCATTCCAGCGGTTGAAGTGTGTCGAGGAAAAAAGGTTGCTCGCTGGTGAACGCCTGAGCGTCTGGTGCAGCGGTCTGCCAGAGATTGTGCTCGTGCATTATCGCTTCGACCTGCTCGAGCCGTTGAATAATTAAGTGTTCCAGCGTCATGCATCACCTCTGACTGGGGAAAAATGGGCGGCAAGCATAACCCGCAGGCACAAAAAAAGGGAGCACTGTCATTAAACAGTGCTCCCGGTTCGTTTGCAGCTTTCCGGCTACGTTAGTGCTCCCTGCTCATCCGTGACAACTTTTCCCGTGCGAACTCCATCCGCGTATCATCCTGATCAATCCTTAGCCTCCTGGCCCGCCGCCTCTTCTGAGGGGCTCTCATTCTCCATCCTGGAGGTGTCCGTTAACTCAGTCCTGAGTGTCCTGCTTCATCCTGAAGCCTTCCTTGTGACGTAAACTCCGTTACGTTCCGGCCTCCTGGCTACCGTCATCCTGACGGCTCCTGTTGTCCAGGACATCCTGTCCGCGAGTGATATTCTCGTCAGAAACTACTCAAGGCACAAGGTGTTAAAATGATTTATAACCTTACCTTATAGAAGCAGCCCATCAGCGCAGCTAATAAGTTAATGATTTACAATATTTTTACATCTTTTCGGCATGAAGGACGCGTGAATTATAGAGCGATCTCTCACAGAGTTTGTAAGAGATCTCTCACACGGCTGCTAGCAGATATCTGTAACTAGTCACTAAGCGGTTGTAAATTATTGAGAAAAGAGGGGATATCGGACGCCAGCGTGGCGCGCTTTTTCTGCCCGGGTGTTTCCAGAATGACATTCCCGCTGATGTTACACAGCGAGATAATGTTCTCTTCAGAATCCGTGGTCGCGATAAACAAGGTCGGGGCCTGTTTCAGACGTCGCTGCATCACTAAATGACCGATCAGGTTTTCCTGCAGTCGAACAAAATCCTCTTCGCTCCAGACCTGCAGTAACGTCAGCCTGTTTTGTTCATAGCTGGCGCGCATGTCTCCGGCGAACTGGCTGGTATAAAATGCGGTGATTTGCGGATCAAGCTGGATCTCCAGCGCTCGCTCAACGGCATCCAGCGATGGCGGCAGGCTAAAGGGCTGGGGCTGCCAGAGGGCACGCTCTCCACGGTTCTCCAGCAGGCAGGGCGAGGGTACGCCATACAAATCACTGCTGGCCGGCACATGGCCGTAATCCTGCTGCCAGTGCTGGCAGTATCGGGTGGTGAAATCGATTAAGGCGTCAGCCGTTTGCTGCATCATTCAAATTCTCACTTCTGATAGGTTACACTTACTCACTTTGATGACCTCAGTGGTAACCGTTATGTCTTCTTATCAGCCGGACCCGGCGCTTAGCAATCTGACGCTGGGCAAGCCCACAGCTTATCACGATCGCTACGACAACAGCTTGTTACAGGCGGTGCCTCGCAGCATGAACCGCGAGCCGCTTGGCCTCTATCCTGATAACCTGCCCTTTACAGGTGCTGATATCTGGACGTTATATGAACTTTCGTGGCTCAACAGTAAAGGTGTTCCGCAGGTTGCGGTGGGCGAAGTGGTGCTTGACGCCCGGAGTCACAATCTTATCGAGTCCAAGAGTTTCAAGCTCTATCTTAACAGCTTTAACCAAACCCGCTTTGCCGACTGGGGCGAGGTACGCCAAACGCTGGAGCAGGATCTGCGTGTCTGCGCGGAAGGTGACGTGCGTGTTGCGCTGTTTCGGTTAAATGAAATTGAGGGCCAGCCTGTCGGGCACTTTGCGGGCGACTGCATTGATGAGCAGGATATCGAGATTGAAGATTATGGCTTCAATGCCGATTATCTGGTTGATGCTGCTGGTCAGGAGCGGGTGGACGAAACGCTGGTCAGCCATCTGCTTAAGTCTAACTGTCTGATCACCAACCAGCCTGACTGGGGCTCGGTGATGATTCGCTATAAGGGCCGACGGCTCAATCGCGAAGCGCTGCTGCGCTACATCATTTCATTTCGTCAGCATAATGAGTTTCATGAACAGTGCGTTGAGCGTATCTTCAATGACCTGATGCGTTTTTGTCAGCCGGAACAGCTTACCGTTTACGCACGCTATACGCGCCGTGGCGGACTGGATATCAATCCCTGGCGCAGTAACGTGGCCTTTACGCCCGGTCATTCTCGTCTTGTACGTCAATAGTTTGCGAGATATTTCTCAGGAAGTCAGTCAACTATCCGGTTCCACTTGAGCAAGCCCTGCCCACAAGGCTACTCTGGGCAAGGCGGTAAACAGTGGATTGCCGACCAGGGATTTTCGTCACTGCATTTGCAGTGTCAGCCATCACCCTCGCGGGTGCAAAGGAGTTCATTTGATTACACATGTCAGCCCTCTTGGCTCTATGGATCTGCTCTCCCAGTTGGAAGTAGATATGCTGAAGCGCACAGCCAGCAGCGATTTGTATCAACTCTTCCGTAACTGCTCGCTCGCCGTGCTCAACTCCGGCAGTCAGACTGACAGTAGCCATGAACTGCTGTCGCGTTTTGAGAACTTCGATATCAACGTGCTGCGCCGCGAGCGCGGTATCAAGCTGGAACTGATCAATCCGCCTGAAGAGGCCTTTGTAGACGGCCATATTATTCGTTCACTGCAGGCCAACCTGTTTGCCGTGCTGCGCGATATCCTGTTTGTTAACGGCCAGTTAGCCAGCTCTGGACGCTTACCCTGCGCAGAAGACAACGATTCGGTCATGATTACCAACACCGTGTTTTCCATTCTGCGTAATGCCCGGGCATTACACGTGGGCGAATATCCCAATACCGTTGTCTGCTGGGGCGGCCACTCGATTAACGCGGTGGAATACCAGTACTGTCGCAACGTGGGCACGCAGTTGGGCCTGCGCGAACTGAATATCTGTACCGGCTGTGGTCCGGGCGTGATGGAAGCCCCAATGAAAGGTGCAGCGGTAGGTCATGCTCAGCAGCGCTATCGCGACAGTCGCTTTATTGGTTTGACCGAGCCGTCGATTATCGCGGCTGAACCGCCTAATCCACTGGTGAACGAACTGATCATCATGCCGGATATCGAAAAGCGTCTGGAAGCGTTCGTGCGTATTGCACATGGCATCATCATCTTCCCTGGCGGCGTGGGGACGGCAGAAGAATTCCTTTATCTGCTGGGTATTCTGATGAATCCGCAAAACGAACATCAGGTTCTGCCGCTCATCCTGACCGGGCCAAAAGAGAGCGCAGACTATTTCCGTGTGCTGGATGACTTTATTGTCAGTACGCTTGGGGAGCAGGCACGTAAGCATTATCAGATCATTATCGATGATGCCGCCGAGGTCGCCCGCCTGATGAGAAAAGCCATGCCGCAGGTGAAAGAGCATCGCCGCGAAACGGGTGATGCCTACAGCTTTAACTGGTCAATTCGCATTGCTCAGGATTTGCAGGTGCCCTTTATGCCGACCCATGAAAATATGGCTAACCTCAATCTCTATACCAATCAGCCGCCGGAAAAACTGGCTGCCGACCTGCGCCGGGCGTTCTCCGGTATCGTTGCGGGTAACGTGAAAGAGATGGGCATCCGCGAAATCCGCGAAAAAGGCCCTTATAAACTGCACGGTGATGCCGACATCATGCACCGCATGGATGAACTGCTACAGGGCTTTGTGGCACAGCAGCGTATGAAACTGCCCGGCACTGCCTATATCCCGTGCTACGAAATCATTAAGTAAACCAGGAGGCAGCCTGCGGGCTGCCCTTACCTTATGTCACATCACTTACTTATTGTTGATGCACTCAATTTAATTCGTCGCCTGCATGCCGTGCAGGGCACGCCCTGTGTGGAGGGCTGCGTTGCGGCGTTGCGCCAGCTTCTGGGACACACGCGCCCCTCGCATGTTGTGGCAGTGTTCGACGGCGAGGCCCGTCATCAGGGATGGCGGCATCAGTTGTTACCCGACTACAAAAGTGGCCGACCGCCGATGCCGGAAGAGTTACAGGCTGAAATGCCAGCCCTGCAGGAGGCTTTTCGGGCGGTGGGCGTCAGTTGCTGGATTGCCGAACAGGATGAAGCCGACGATCTGGCCGCCACGCTGGCGGTAAAAATGGCGCGAGCTGGCCATCAGGCCACCATTGTTTCTACCGATAAGGGCTACTGCCAGCTTCTCGCTCCGGCGATTCGCATCCGCGATTATTTTCAGAAGCGCTGGCTGGATTTGCCGTTTATTGAAACCGAGTTCGGCGTTGCACCGTCCGTTCTGCCCGACTATTGGGGATTATGCGGCATCAGCAGCAGTAAAATCCCAGGCATCGCGGGCATTGGCCCTAAAAGCGCCCGGGAGCTACTGCTACAGTTTGGTTCACTGGAAGCTCTGTATCAGCAGTTGGATCAGGTTCCGACAAAATGGCGTAATAAGCTGCAATCAGGCCAGGAGATGGCGCTCATCAGCCGCGATGTTGCCCGGCTGAAGCAGGATTTAGTGCTGGAAGGGAATCTGAATTTACTGCGTTACCATGGCGATTAACATCACCAGGCCGGGCGCAAGGGCACCCGGCGGTGGTGATTAGCGCTCGTCGCGACGGCCACCCATGGCAGCCCAGATACGACGGATGTGCACCGTCACTTCTTCACGATCGTGGTAGAGCTGGCGCGCACGAATCTGCGCATTGATCCCATTTTCAGTGAGGCGCTCCTCGATCATGGCCAGATTCTGCGTCACTTCTTCATAACGCTTCTTCATGGGCAATTTCAGGTTAAAAATGGCTTCCCGGCACCAGCCATTCACCACCCAGTCCGCCATCAGATTCGCCACACGTGCAGGTTTTTCCACCATGTCGCACACCAGCCAGCTGATGTTGGTGCGGGGCGGACGGAAGCGGAAACCGTCTTCACGTTCATGGAACACCTGTCCGGTATCCATCAGGCTCGGAGCCATAGGACCGTTGTCCACCGCATAGACCATCATGCTGCGCTGAACCAGTTGATACGTCCAGCCGCCAGGACAAGCGCCCAAATCGACAGCATACATCCCGCTGCCTAAACGTTCATCCCACTCATCGGCTGGCACAAAAACGTGAAAGGCTTCTTCCAGCTTAAGCGTTGAGCGGCTTGGCGCGTCAGACGGAAACTTAAGACGCGGAATGCCCATATAAAATGGCGAATTGTTTTCTGGCAGCGAATAGCCCACGTAGCAGGTGCCGGGGGCGATAAAGAACACATGCACCACCGGGCGTTTTGGGCTTTCGTAGTTGAGCAGAATGTTGCTCTCACGCAGGCTGGCACGTAACGGCACGGTAAACTTACGGCAGAATTTGGTCAGCTCTTTTGCCTGGTTGGTGTCAGGAACTTCAACACGCAGCTCTCCGCCTTTCTCCACCACGCCGCTTAACATGCCAACGATGGGCGAAATGCGATCTTCCTGAGGCAGATCGCGCAGTAGCTCACCGACGACCAGCATCTGGCGGGCGAAAATCAACGTGTCGAACGGCAGTTCACGGATCAGCCTTTCCGCATCAGGCTGCTGATAACATTCAAACAGAACATAACCGGCATCCTCTTTTACCCGAGGAAAGCCGTAAACGTTATGCTCTGCAGCTTTAGCACTAATTTCTGCTGCACACTCTTTTTCAAAGCCGGAGCGGCAGTACAGTAAAACTTTATTCATGGCGTTCTGCCTTGGTTTTAAGACGCAGCGCGCCAATCAACATCAATAGCCAGCCAGTCAGGAAGAACAATCCCCCGACGGGCGTGATAAAGACAAAAAACGTTAAATGCGACAGCGCCAGCGAATAGAGGCTGCCGCTGAACAATACGGTTCCCAGCGCCATAGACGCACTGCTCCAGTAAAACCAGATGTTACAGCGATACAGCATCGCCGCACCCAGCCCCAGTACAGCCAGCGTATGGTAAGCCTGGTATTCCAGCCCGGTGTGAATCCAGGCCATTTCAGTGGCGCCCAGCGTTTTATTCAACACGTGAGCACCAAAAGCACCAAATGCCACCAGGAAAAAACCGCTGATGGCCGCAAAAATAAACATGGCACGTCTGGACATCAACCTATCCTCAAGGTGCGTTTGCAGGTCTCTGCAAAAAAATCAAAAACATTACTGATCATAACGAAAGCGGAATTTTTCTTGTTCGGTTGCCGCTTTGGCGAGAATCCACTGTCGAAAGGCGGCTATTTTACCCAGTTCTGCCTGACTGTCATGACAAACCAGATAAAAAGCATTTTTGCTCACCAAAACGTCATTAAACGGACAAATCAACCGTCCCGCTTCAATTTCGCTTTGCGCCATGACGTTATTGGCTAATGCCACGCCCTGTCCATGAATAGCCGCCTGCAGCACCATGGCGCTGTGACTGAAAATGGGGCCCTGTTGCACGTTGATGTGCTGAACGCCCAACTGGCGAATATAGGACTGCCAGTCGCGGCGCGAGGCATCATGTAGCAGGGTAAAGCGGGCAAGATCCATGGGGGTTTTAAGCGGATTCTCCCCGGTCATCAGCGACGGAGAGCACACCGGCAGCAGGTATTCTGCATAGAGTTTTTCTACCCGCAGTCCGGGCCAGTTCCCCCGGCCATAGAAAATCGCCACATCTACATCATCAGCCAGTTTCTCTTCATCCCGGTCCACCGCCTGGATACGGACATCAATGCCCGGATAAGCCATATTAAAGCTGGAAAGGCGCGGCACCAGCCATTGAATAGCAAAACTCGGCAGCAAACTGACCGTGAGCGCGCCTTTAGCACTGCGTGCCTGCAGTTTGCGCGTGGCTTCATTGAGGGCAGTGAAAATTTCTTTGATGTCCAGGTAGTAGCTTTGCCCTTCTTCCGTGAGCAAAAGCGAACGATTCCTCCGCCTGAACAGCTTTAATCCCAGAAAATCTTCCAGCGATTTAATCTGATGGCTGACGGCAGCCTGGGTGACAAACAGCTCTTCAGCGGCTTTTGTAAAGCTTAAATGGCGTGCTGCGGCATCGAATACCCGCAGTGCATTAAGGGGAGGAAGACGTTTTGACATGGTTTTCCGTAGCCAGCCTGGCAAAAAATACGCGAACTAATACAAAGGCATTACGTATTAGAATTTATAATCCGAGACATTATAAATTGTCCGTTGAGGAAGCTCCAGCAAATACCTATAGTTGCGCTACTTCCAGAGCCGGAACGAAAAGTTTTTAGATTTGTGAGTGAGTTCGCAGATTTTCTGAAAGCTTTTGGCTTGTGGTCGTGATGTTGTGTTTGCAATTTTGATCTGACCTTTACAGATCAAGCTTTTTAATTCCTGTAGATTTACCCTGTCTGTCCATTGTGATATTGAGTAGCACCGCAAATTGCGGTGCTTTTTTTATGCGCTGACTACTTCGTTTCAACCATCTCTTTCACATCTGAACGGTTAATTTGCTGCTCATTGCCATTCGCATCTTTATAGCTGATCATACCGGTGTCAGTATCGACCTTTGGTTTGCCTTCTGCGACGATCGTGCGGCCATCATTGGTATGCATCACGTAGTTGCTTGAACAGGCAGCCAAAGTAAAGGCCATTGTACAAACGGCCAACATTGCGGCGAGTTTTTTCATCTTCTATCTCCTTGCAGATTGATTGCACCAAACCCCCCGCGTTACGCTGACCAAAGAGACGGTCAAGTGGGATCGACTGTAAGTATGTCGTATCGCCATGCGGGTTAAGTTTATACCTTGCAATACTCAGCATAACCCGCTTTTCCAGCTTTGCCAGACAGATAGCCATCTTTCAGCCTTAATCTGAAAATTAACAACCTATGAGCCACGTATGAGCGCCTTCAATCCTTCTTCATTTCGTCAGCAGTTTCCAGCGCTAAACGATGCCGGTGTTTATCTCGACAGTGCCGCTACCACGCTGAAACCGCAGGCGGTGATAGACGCGACGCAACAGTTCTACAGCCTGAGCGCCGGTACGGTCCACCGCAGCCAGTTTGCAGCCGCACGCCAGCTGACAGCCCAGTACGAACAGGCGCGTGGCACGGTGGCGCACTGGCTTAATGCCGCCAGCGATCGCCAGATTGTGTGGACGCGCGGCACCACGGAGGCGATTAACCTGGTTGCCCACGGCTGGTTAGCCCCGCGTTTACAAGCTGGCGATGAAATTATTGTCAGTGAAGCGGAGCATCACGCCAACCTGGTGCCCTGGCTGATGGTCGCCCAGGCCAGCGGTGCCCGGGTGGTGAAATGGCCGATTGGGCCCGATCGCCTGCCAGATATGTCACAACTGCCCGGATTGATTAACAGCCGGACTCGCCTGTTAGCGATCGGACAGATGTCCAATGTGACCGGCGGCTGTCCGGATTTAGCTCAGGTCATCGCGCTGGCCCACGCGGCAGACGTAAAAGTCATGGTGGATGGCGCGCAAGGTGTGGTGCATTGCCCGCCGGATGTGCAGGCGCTGGATATTGATTTCTATGCCTTTTCCGGGCACAAACTTTACGGGCCAATGGGCATCGGCGTGCTGTACGGGAAAGCCGAACTGCTGGAAGAGATGATTCCCTTACAGGGCGGCGGTAAGATGCTGACGCAGGTAGATTTTACCGGTTTTACCCCGCAACCGGTGCCCTGGCGTTTTGAAGCCGGTACGCCAAATGTTGCGGGTGTGACCGGGTTAAGCGCTGCGCTCAGTTGGTTGCAGCAGCTTGATATGCGCAAAGCCGAGATGTGGAGTCAGCAGTTAGCCAGCCTTGCCGAAGAGCAGCTTGCTGAGCTGCCCGGCTTTCGAAGCTTCCGCTGCGGCAGTGCCAGCCTGCTGGCCTTTGATATTCAGGGCATTCATCACAGCGACATCGTGACGCTACTGGCAGAGCACGGTATCGCCCTGCGAGCAGGCCAGCACTGTGCTCAGCCGCTCATGGCGGCGTTAGGCGTTGAAGGCACGTTACGCGTTTCGTTTGCACCTTATAATAATCTTCAGGATGTGGATGCGCTGCTGCGCGCCATGCACAGCACCATCGCATTGCTATCGGAGTTTTGATGATGACCGCCCCCCTGTTAGCGCCCCACCCGTTCGGTGTGGAAATAACCCCGGCTGATTTGCAGGCAACCTTTTCCCGCTTTCATCAGTGGGAAGATCGCTACCGGCAGTTGATTTTGCTGGGTCGGCAGTTGCCCGCTTTACCCGACGCGTTAAAAACGCCGGATATCGAGCTGAGCGGTTGTGAAAACCGCGTCTGGTTCGGCAGTCAGCTGTGCGAAAAGGGTGCTCTGCACTTTTATGGTGACAGCGAAGGTCGCATCGTGCGCGGTTTGCTGGCCGTGCTGCTGACCGCGGTGGAAGGCAAAACGCCCGCACAATTGCTGGCGTCCGATCCGCTGGACCTGTTTGAAGAACTGGGCCTGCGCGCCCAGCTCAGCGCCTCACGCAGCAGTGGCCTGAAAGCGCTGGCTGACGCCGTGCAACAAAGCGCACAGCGGTTGCTGGGTTAAGCCTGGCGCGCCGCGCGCGCCAGAAACTTCTTCAGCGCATGGGATACCGCCACAAAGCCGAAGGTGGCCGTCACCATGGTTGCCGCGCCAAATCCCGATTCGCAGTCCATTCTTTTCGGCCCTTCTGCCGTGCTACGTGAGGCGCAAACCGTGCCATCCGCTTGCGGATACACCAGCGCCTCGGTAGAAAACACACAGTCGATGCCCAGCTTGCCTTTGCTGTTCTTTACCACGCCTGACTGCTTCAGACGCTCGCGCAGTTTGGCCGCAAGAGGGTCCTGAATCGTTTTGGCCAGATCGCTCACCTGGATTTGCGTCGGATCGATTTGACCTCCCGCGCCGCCAGTTGTGATCAGTGGGATCTTATTGCGTCGACACCAGGCAATTAACGCGGCCTTGGGGCGGACGCTATCGATGGCATCGATCACATAGTCAAAATCGGCCGCCAGCAGCGTGGCCGTGTTGTCCGGGGTAATAAAATCATCAATGCACACCACCTCACAATCAGGATTAATTGCGCGCAGGCGATCCGCCATCACTTCCGTTTTGGCTTTGCCCACGTTGCCGCTAAGCGCATGTATCTGACGATTGGTATTGGTGATACAGACATCGTCCATATCGATCAGGGTTATTTTGCCAATCCCGGTGCGCACCAGCGCCTCTGCGGCCCAGGAGCCAACGCCACCAATACCGATGACGCAGAAATGCGCATCGGCGAACAGCTGCAGCGCCTGCCGGCCATAAAGACGTGCCGTACCACCAAAACGCTGGTGCCAGGCATCGTTTAACACTTTCATAATTAAACCTGTTACAGAGTGCGGGCCAGCGCGCCCGCAGCATCAAGAATTAGTTAGCACCTAACAGCATGGTGCCGTTGTTACCGCTCTGAGCATTGCTGAACAGCGGCTGCCCAGCGCCAGGCGCAGACTTCAGCACCCACACGCGACCATAGTGGTTATAGAAACCGGCAAGATGAGCAGCATCCGGCCCTACGCCCTGATAAATATCGAAGTGCTGGCCTTTAATTGCACCACCCACATCCAGCGCCACCATCATCCGCATCTCATATTTACCGTTGAATTTGCCCTTTTCATTCAGCTGCGGCACTTCTGCCAGCAACACCGTTCCGGCAGGAATCAGTGAACGATCTGATGCCACAGAGGCTTTCGTCACCAGCGGTACAGCGCTGGCGCCGCGTACCGGCACATAGGATTCAGGTTTGAAGAAGACAAATGAAGGATTGGTTTCTAACAGCGCACGCACTTCCTCTGGGGAATGCTCATCCGCCCACTGGCGAATCGCCTGCATGGACATGTCTTCACGCTTAACTTCGCCACGGTCAATCAGCTCTTTACCGATGCTATGATAACCCCAGCCGTTTTTCCCGCCATAACCAAAAAAGCTCATCGGACGACCGTCGCCGAAATCGACGTAGCCACTGCCCTGCACATCCATAATGAAGTTATCAATAAGTGAATTACTCCAGGCAATCACATAACGATCGTCTAACCCACCACTATATATAGAAGAACGACTGGGCAGCTTTTGTCCGCGTTTGCGTGGCGGCATCCGGTAAATAGGGTACTGGAACTCGCCCTGTCGCGTGTAGCGCGCCTCGACCACCGGTGTGTAATAGCCCGTGAACTGCACGTTGCCGTAATTATCGGTGCCTTCCATCTGAAACGCATTCAAACCAAACTGCCGCAGCTGACGCGTATCGCCACCGGCTATCAACCAGTTCTCGACCGCACTGTACGTACTGTTGTTGCGACCAAACAGGGCAGATGACGTGGACTGAATCTGCCGCACCTGTTCGCCAAAATCTCTGCCATTAACCGGACGGCCTTTGGCGTTAGGTTGATTGACCAGGGCAAGGGGCTGCTCCAGTTTACCGTCTTTATACTGTTGACCCCGATCGGTTGGCTTAGAACTACAGCCCGCCAGCAGCGCTAAAAATGCGCCAGTAAGTGCATACTTCGCCCAATGTCCTTTCATCTTCATCTCTTTTTATGACTGTTCGCCACGCGACGATAGCAAAGCCGTCATCATAATGAAATCCATCCTGTTTGGTCATAATGGATATCGGTTCAATAAATCATCAAACGGGGGAATCCTTCAGCAATTAACAGCAAATTTAGCCTTTTAGGGCAAAAAGGGGTTGCAACAATCATCGTGCGGAGTATAGTGCGCATCCACGGACGCGGGGTGGAGCAGCCTGGTAGCTCGTCGGGCTCATAACCCGAAGGTCGTCGGTTCAAATCCGGCCCCCGCA
>NZ_JALNPN010000015.1:0-119824 GCF_024520835.1 Pantoea sp. Fr+CA_20 | reverse complement strand
TTTTACGTCCGGAGACGCTGATATCAATCCTGCGAGTGCCCACACAGATTGTCTGATAAATTGTTAAAGAGCAGTGCCACACTTCTCTGTGGCGCGGGCTGCATATATTACGCTTTCCGCTTTATCAGTCAAGCACTTATTTTTGCTTAACTGACCGGTTCGAATCGTTCTGAACCCTACTTAACCCGGCGCTTCGTATTCCGTTGTGCCGTGTCAGTGGAGGCGCATTATAGGGAGTTCTTTTCGGCTGACAAGGGCTAATTTCAATTAATTTTCCGAGTGCTGTTTTTTTCAGCGAAAAGCCGCTAAAGCGCCAGTTTTTCAAGCAATGGGAAGCCATAACGCTGCAAAACCGGTGATAATTGTACGGCCTCACCATCAAGCTCGGTACAAAACGCCACGTTTTGCTGTGACGAACGGACTTCAGGTGCTTCATTTTCCAGTAACCAGGCCGTACGTCTGGCAATGGCCGCCCCGGAATCAATTAAACGCGTGCCTTCCGGCAGGATGTGCTGCAGCTCATCGCGCAGTAAAGGAAAGTGCGTGCATCCTAATACCACCGTGTCCGGCGGCTCGGCCATGCGTAACCAGGGTTGCACGATGCGCCTGACTTCATCCAGCGACACATCATTACCATGGAGCTTGGCCTCGGCAAGCTCAACCAGTTCGGCTGAACCCAGCATTTCAATCTTGCAGGTGCTGGCAAACTGCGACACCAGTTCATGCGTGTACGAGCGCCGAACCGTCGCGCGGGTTGCAAGCAGCCCCACCACACCATTACGCGTAAGACGTGCTGCAGGTTTAATAGCCGGAACAACACCAACGACCGGGAAGGCAAAGCGTTCACGTAATGCGGGCAAGGTTACGGTGCTGGCGGTATTACAGGCGATAATGACCAGGGAAATGGGATGGCGGCGAGTAATGGCATCAACAATCGCGACCACACGTTCGACAATAAAGGTCTCGGTTTTTTCTCCATAAGGAAAACCGGCATTATCGAACGCATAAAGATAATGCAGGTTCGGCAGTAACTGCCGAACCTCATCATAGACAGAAAGCCCCCCTACGCCGGAGTCAAACACCAGCACAGTAGGACGCAGGTCAGAAGCTGTAGCTTCCGTTGAGGTAATACTCTCTTCCTGGAGTCTGATAGCCATACGCTGTCTCGTAATCTTTATCGAACAGGTTGGCGATTCTACCACGAACGGTCAGATGTGATGTGACCGGATACGATACCGCGAGATCAACTGTGCTGTAACTCGGTAAACGACGTTGCTCGCTTGCGTACTGGCTGGTGTTATTGTCATAACGCTTGCCAAAATACTGGTAAATGACATCAATATCAGCTTCATAAACCGTGATGCCTAACTGATATTTCATCTGTTGGCGAGCACGGCGAGCCAGGACTTCGTCATCGGCATCCCGCCGGGCATCAAGGTAGCCTAAGGTTATTTGATGGTGCAGGAAGCCAGTATCGAAGTCAGCCGTTGCTTCGATACCTTTTAGCGTGACCGCTTTTTGATTGAAATAGCCGCCCTGGAATGTCACCGGATCTGAAGCATAGTCAATCAAGTCCGTGACGCTATTACGATAAGCCGCAACGCGCCAGTTAACCGGTCCGCTTAACCCTTCAAGCGCGGCTTCCCACTGCTTTGACTTCTCTGGCTGAAGATCGGGATTAGCGCTAATGCCAAAATGTTTTTGACCATACAACTGACCCAGAGTGGGTGCCTGGAAGCCTGTACCGTAGGAGAGCGAAGCCTTGTAGCCTGGCACAAATTCCCATCCCGCCGCCGTTTGCCAGGTACCATGACGACCATAATCCTGGTTATCGTCTCCCCGTAAAGCGCCTTCAAGGGTAACCGTGCCCAACTGCTGCTGCGTCGTCAGATAAGCGCCGGTGTTATCTTGCTTATAGCTGTCCGTATCTCTGGGTTGACCAGAAAAAAGCTGCCCGACCGAACTCAACGTTTGACGCTGCCAGTCCAGGCCGGCACTTACGGTGCCATAACCTATCGCGAAAGCGTTCCCCCACTGCAGGTTACGCTGCTCCATATCATCCAGCGTATTAGAATCCGCGTAACGTCCGTCAGCACCGACATAGTTATAAATTTTGTACTTTTGGTCACTGGCCACCAGCTGTGATGAATAATCACCTTTATTGAAGCGCAAGCCGGTATCGAAGGAATGGTTATAAATTTGCTGCTCATCCGTTCCGCCTGGAAAACCGGCATCGTAGTCAGCATTCGCAGCGTATCCATAACCCCGAAAGAAGCCGGAAAACAGGTCATTAAACGTGTGCTCAACACCTGCCCAGAAAGCTTTGTTGCGCCAGCCATCACGATCGCGATCAGTTGGCGATGTCGAATCTGGCTGAATATTATAGCCATTTGTCGCCTGGTAAGACCCTGCGACGGTAAGACGAGTTTGATCGGTCACATTCTGGTTTACGCTTCCGCTGTACTCCTGGTATCCCTTCGAACCCATCCCTGCTGAAAGTTCATTATGATTCTCTGGATTTTGGGTAATGACGTTAACCACACCGCCAATGGCATCCGCACCGTATACTGACGATCGTGGCCCACGAATAAACTCCACGCGCTGGATAATGGAGACCGGAATCTGATTGAAGTCTGCCACCCCTGTAATACCAGGCTTAGCAAAAGGGACGCCATCAACCAGAATCAATGTCTGGCGGGCTTCGGAGCCGCGCACATACATTGAAGCGCTCTGCCCAATACCGCCACTTTGCGCGATATCAACGCCCGGCAGGCGACGAAGGACCTCGACAAGGTTTTTCGCTTGCCACAGTTCAATCTCATCCCGTGTCACCACTGAGGTAGACGCCAGCACCGACGAAACCGGTTGTTGAAAGCGGTTGGCGGTCACGATTTGCGTATCATCACTTCCCTGCGCAACACCGTTTTGCGCCCAGAGGGAAATCGCCGTTGCGCTAAAGGCAAACAGCGAGGCTTTTGTTTTACTCATTTTTATCGCATCCAAAAGAAAAAGGATGCCGCAGGCATACAATCGATAGCACGCGATGACTGTACGAGTGGCGACGTCACACCGGCAGGTCTTCGGGCTAGGAACCATAGCAGGTGATGACTTCCCATCCCGCAGGACAGTGTCTGCAATTGCAATCACCCTGACATTCCTTACCGCTGCGCGTCAGCTCCAGATTCACACTGGATTCCCTATTAACTCAAGGCTGAGGCCGGTGCCAGCAGTCTACGAAGAGCGCATGGGCAAGTCCAGACCTCCACACATCGTATCTTTGTGCCAGCGCACAAGACTGGACATCGGCAGGTGAATGCCTACAATCGCCCGGCAAGTAAGCTCTTAACCAGGATTAAACATGACACCCGAACATCTCCCTGTTGAACAGTATGACGCGCAGCTGGCGGAAAAAGTCAGTCGGTTAGAAACGATGATGACGCCGTACGCTGCGCCCGCCGTGGAGGTGTTTCGTTCACCCGTCAGTCACTACCGCATGCGTGCAGAATTCCGTATCTGGCACGATGGCGATGACCTCTACCACATTATCTTCGATCAGGAGACTAAGCAGCGCATACGCGTCGATCAGTTTCCTGCTGCCAGTGAATTGATCAACCTGGTGATGCCAAAAATGATGGCGGCCATTCGGGATAACCGTCTGCTGCGCCACAAGCTGTTTCAGATCGACTATCTGTCCACGATGAGTGATCAAATCGTGATTTCCCTGCTCTACCATCGCAAGCTGGATGATGAGTGGCAGCAGGCCGCCAGCACATTACGCGATCAATTACGGGCTGAAGGTATAGATGTCCAACTGATTGGCCGCGCGACCAAGACCAAAATCTGTCTCGATCGGGATTATGTGGATGAGCGACTGCCCGTGGCCGGTAAAGAGATGATTTATCGTCAGGTAGAAAACAGCTTTACTCAACCCAACGCCGCCATGAACATTCAAATGCTGGAATGGGCACTGGACGTCACCACGGGTTCTCGTGGGGATTTACTGGAGCTCTACTGTGGGAATGGCAATTTCTCGTTGGCGCTGGCCAGAAATTTTCGTCGCGTCCTGGCAACGGAAATCGCCAAACCTTCTGTGGCTTCAGCACAATATAATATTGCGGCGAACCAGATAGATAACGTCCAGATTATTCGAATGGCGGCCGAAGAGTTTACGCAGGCGATGAACGGGGTGCGCAGCTTCAACCGGCTGGAAGGGATCGACCTGAACAGCTATGACTGCGAGACGATCTTTGTCGATCCGCCGCGCAGTGGGCTGGATGACGAAACCGTTAAGATGGTGCAGGCTTACCCCGCCATCCTCTACATTTCCTGCAATCCGCAAACCCTGTGTGACAATCTGCTGGTGCTGGCGCAAACCCATGATGTGACACGGCTGGCGCTGTTCGACCAGTTCCCGTACACCCATCATATGGAATGCGGCGTGCTGCTGACGCGTAAAGCGTAAAAAAACGGGAACCTGATGGTTCCCGTTTTCGTTATTACCGATTGCGGTTGCGCTTGTAACGCAGGGCAATCCAGAACACCAGCCCGACCATCAGGATGGTCGGGATAAAATTAGAACCGATTTCCGGGTATTCAGCCCTGACCAGCGCGCTATACACCAGAATGCCCAGCAGGAAAAAAGCGGCTGCCAGGCCTGGTACGCCATCCGGCATGCTTTTGTTCAGATAGCGCTGATGCAGGCACCAGGCCGACAGCCCCAGCGCAATCAGTGGGAAAATAGAAAAAGGGACAAAAGCACTAAACAGCACGGAGAACGAGCCGTTCATAGCAAGGCCGGTAATAAAAGCCAGCAACATCGTGCCTTTATCACGGGAGCTTGGGTGGGTCATGTCGGGGTCCTTATTCATAACTCTTCAGGTTTATCCAGGGTTACCGCCAGACGTTCTTGCTCCCGGCGATACCAGTAATAAGCGCCTTTGGCGATCATACGTAACTGCAGTACCAAACGATCTTCCAGCTTACGTCGCTGTTCAATATCGATGTCCACCGCTTCGGCACCCGCGCTGAAAACGATAGTGACCATCGCTTCAGCCTGCGCTTCGGTAAAACTGCGCGGCATGCGATTTTCGACCTCAAGATAATCAGCCAGTTCAGCAATAAAATGTTGAATTTCACGTGCCACGGCCGCGCGAAAGGCAGCAGAGGTTCCGGAACGCTCACGCAGCAGCAGACGAAACGCGTTAGGGTTATTCTCAATGAACTCCATGAACGTCGCGATGGAGGTTTTAATGATGCTGCCGCCTTTGGCGATACGCTGGCGCGCCTGGCGCATCAGCTGGCGCAACATCAGCCCACTTTCGTCGACCATCGTCAGACCCAGCTCATCAACATCTTTAAAATGCCGATAAAAAGAGGTGGGTGCGATACCGGCTTCACGGGCGACCTCACGTAAACTCAGGCTGGCAAAACTGCGTTCGGCGCTGAGCTGGCTGAAAGCGGCTTCGATGAGTGTACGCCGTGTACGTTCTTTTTGTTGCGCTCTGACGCCCATTCTGTCTGCCTTGTGAGGTTCTGAAACAGCACTATAACAAAATATTCAGCGTACAGTCGGGCAAACTTTGTGACGGCTTGTTAAACACCACTGAAAGGCAAAACGTGATGAAAATCGCTGTTAGAATTTAGAAGTGCGCGGCGAGATGTTAGAATCTCGTTGTAAAAATGTATAAATAATAGGACGTATCGGTATGCAAAAGTCTTACGATTACGATGTCATAGTGATTGGCTCAGGACCGGGCGGCGAAGGTGCGGCGATGGGACTGGTCAAGCAAGGCGCACGCATCGCGGTTATCGAACGCTATCACAACATTGGCGGCGGCTGTACTCACTGGGGAACCATTCCCTCAAAAGCCCTCCGTCACGCCGTTAGCCGCATCATCGAATTCAACCAGAATCCCCTTTACAGCGACCATACCCGACTGCTTCGCTCATCCTTTGCCGATATCCTCAATCACACAGAAAGCGTGATCAGCCAGCAAACGGCGATGCGTCAGGGCTTTTATGAGCGCAACCGCTGTGAACTTTTTCAGGGCGATGCCCACTTTGTTGATGCCAATACTGTTGAGGTGGAACATCACGACGGGACACGCGAAAAACTGACCGCCGAGAAGTTTATTATTGCCTGCGGTTCACGCCCTTATCATCCCCATGACGTCGACTTTACGCATCCACGCATTTACGACTCCGATTCGATTCTCAACCTGCATCATGAACCCGGCCACGTCATTATTTATGGCGCTGGCGTGATTGGCTGCGAATATGCGTCAATTTTCCGTGGGCTCAATGTCAAAGTTGATCTGATTAACACCCGTGACCGGTTGCTGGCGTTTCTTGATCAGGAGATGTCCGATTCGCTGTCTTATCACTTCTGGAACAGCGGTGTGGTGATTCGTCACAACGAAGAGTTTGAGAAGATTGAAGGCGTTGATGACGGCGTGATCATGCACCTTAAATCGGGCAAGAAAGTGAAAGCGGACTGCCTGCTTTACGCGAACGGTCGTACCGGTAATACCGACTCACTGTCGCTGGACAATGTCGGTCTGGAAGCGGACGGACGTGGCCTGCTGAAAGTGAACAGCATGTACCAGACAGCACAGCCGCATATCTATGCAGTGGGCGACGTGATTGGTTATCCAAGCCTGGCGTCAGCCGCTTACGATCAGGGCCGTATTGCCGCGCAGGCGATCATGAAAGGTGAAGCCTCGGCGCATCTGATAGAAGACATCCCGACCGGTATTTATACCATTCCGGAAATCAGCTCTGTAGGTAAAACCGAGCAGCAGTTGACCGCGATGAAAGTCCCCTATGAAGTCGGTCGGGCGCAGTTCAAGCATCTGGCGCGTGCGCAAATCGTCGGGATGAATGTGGGCAGCCTGAAGATTCTGTTCCATCGCGACACCAAAGAAATCTTAGGGATTCACTGCTTTGGGGAACGTGCGGCGGAGATCATTCACATCGGCCAGGCGATTATGGAACAAAAAAATGGTGGCAACACAATTGAGTACTTTGTGAATACCACCTTTAACTATCCGACTATGGCCGAAGCCTACCGCGTTGCTGCATTAAACGGCTTAAACCGCCTGTTTTAACGTCGTGTCGAAATAGCCTTGCATGTGCGTTCGGATTGCCTCTGCCAGTTGTTCATAACGACTGCGCAGGGGTGAACCGGGACGGTACACCAGCGCGATAGTACGTTGTGGTACTGGCTTGTAACACGGCAGGTAACAAACACCGTCGCGAATGCGCTGCTGGGGCACGGCTAATGCTGGCAGTAGCGTAATCCCGCTTCCCGCCGCGACCATATTGCGCAATGTTTCCAGACTGGTGGCACGGAAATGCGTATCTTCGTCCGCGCCCGCTTCAAAGCAAAAGCCCATCGCCTGATCGCGCAGGCAGTGACCGTCTTCCAGCATCAGCAGTTTTTCGCCGGCCAGATCGGACATCGGTACGCGGTCACGATCACGCCATGGATGATCCTCATAGACCGCCAGCTTCATCGGCTCATCAAACAGCGGAACTTCAATAAAGGCTTCGCTCTCTTTGACCAGCGCCAGAATCGCGCAATCCAGTTTACCGCTGTCGAGTTGAGCCAGCAGCTGCTGCGTTTGCGCTTCATGCAGATACATTTCCAGCTTTGGAAAGGTCTGATGCAGCATAGGAATGATTTGCGGGAGCAAATAAGGACCGGTCGTGGGGATAAGCCCAATATGCAGTGGCCCTGACATCGCTTCACCTTGCTGACTGGCCATCTCTTTCAGCACTTTGACTTCACGCAGAACGGTACGCGCCTGGTCGACCAGCAACAGGCCAGCCTGAGTAAACAGCACTTTGCGGCTGGTGCGTTCCAGCAGCATGACACCTAATTCGTCTTCTAATTTACGGATCTGTCCGCTCAACGTGGGCTGACTGACATGGCAGGCATCCGCAGCACGTCGGAAATGACGATGTTCAGCAAGCGAAACCAGATATTCAAGATCACGGATATTCATTATTACCCTCCATTCCACGATAGCTCGTGGCGATAGATAGAATAGCAACCAACGATTGGCCCTATCAAGAGCGGATGGGAATAATGCCCGCATCAAATTCAGAATCATGGCCACCCAGGGAAATGTATTTCTGAACGTTGAAGGCAGTGCTTATCCCTGTTTTCAACGCGCGTGAAACCTTCTGCAAAACGCAAAAAGACAGAAAGCCTTATCCGGCTTTCATACAACAGGCAGAGGATAAACGTAACGAATCTGAGCATCGGCCGGGAGCGCCGCTGTTCTGATGATGTGCCTAAAATAAAAGTAGTTTTTGAAGCTAGAGGTTGGCGGGCATTTGATGCCCGCTCTTTTTTTGCCTGCCGTTTACGCTAAACGCGTTTTGGCTTCTGCAATAGCACGGGCAACCTGTTCGGGCGAAACGCCACCCTGCGCATTACGCTTATCCAGACAGGATTTCAGGGCCAGAACAGGATAAACATCGTCTTCAATCGCAGTGCTGAACTGCTTCAACTGCGCCAGCGTCAGTGCTTCCAGTGCTACGCCCTGCTTAATTGCCTCAACGACCGTTTCACCCACAATATGGTGCGCTTCACGGAAAGGCACGCCTTTGGCAACCAGGTAATCAGCCAGTTCGGTTGAGTTGGCATAGCCCTGCTCTGCCGCTTCCTTGCAGCGTGGACGTTTTACCTGCAGGCCATCAAGGACCAGTACCGACATATGCAGGCAGTCCAGCCAGGTATCAAGCGCATCAAAGAGCCCTTCTTTGTCTTCCTGCATGTCTTTGTTGTAGGCAAGCGGCAGACCTTTCAGCGTCATCATCATGCCGGTTAATGCGCCCTGAACACGACCACACTTGCCGCGGATCAGCTCCAGCGCATCGGGATTTTTCTTCTGTGGCATCAGGGATGAACCTGAGGTGACTTTATCCGCGAGTTCGATAAAGCCAGCTTCGCCCGTGTTGAAGAAAATCATGTCTTCCGCAAAGCGCGACAGATGTACCATACCGATTGACGCATCAGAGAGCAGCTCCAGAACATGGTCGCGATCGGACACCGTATCCAGGCTGTTACGCGTGGCAGAGGCAAAGCCTAACCAGCCAGCTAACTGCTCACGGTCAATATCATAAGCGGTTCCGGCCAGCGCGCCACAACCCAGCGGACTGACGTCAAGACGCTTTAGCGTATCCTGCAAACGGCTTTCATCGCGCGCCAGCATTTCAACATAGGCGAGGCACCAGTGAGCAAAGGTCACCGGCTGCGCACGCTGCAGATGCGTATAGCCCGGCATCACCGCATCCTGGTTCACTTCCGCGGTGGCCACCAGCGCCTGCTGCAGTTCACGCGTAGCGCCCAATAACGCGGCAACCTGCTCTTTACACCACAGTTTCAGGTCAGTCGCCACCTGGTCATTACGACTCCGACCGGTATGCAGTTTTTTGCCTAACGCGCCGACTTTATCGATCAACTGGCCTTCAACCCAGCTGTGAATATCTTCGGCATCGCTTTGCAGAATTTGCTCAGGATTAGCACGTACCTCTTCCAGTAACGCGTTGAGCGCCGCTTCCAACTGCTGCTGCTCATCACGGGTCAGTACGTTGACGGTCACCAGCGCTTTGGACCAGGCCACAGAGCCAATGATGTCCTGCTCAGCCAGGCGATAATCAAAGCGCAGCGAGTCGTTGAACTGTTTGAAACGTTGATCTGCTGCCTGGGTAAAGCGTCCACCCCAAAGTGCCATGTGAATCTCCTTCAAGTCGTTAAACCAGGGGCGGCATAATAGCCGCCCCTGATGTCATACCGAGAGGCGAGGCGATCCTCGCCTGCTTATTACTTCTTCTGCTCGTTCAGTGCGCGGATGCGTGAAGAGAGCGAGAACAGACGGATAAAGCCGCCTGCATGACGATGATCGTACACTTCATCTTCGCCGAAGGTCGCGAACTCTTCAGAATACAGGCTGTTGGCTGAACGTTTCTGGGTCGCGGTAGCCTGGCCTTTGTAGAGTTGCAGTACCACTTCGCCGTTCACCTCTTCTGCCAACGACTCTGCCGCCGCCTGAATAGACTTACGCAGCGGTGCAAACCAGCGACCATCGTAAACCACATACGACATTTCATGGCCCAACTGCTCACGCCATTTAAAGCTGTCACGATCCAGAACCAGCTGTTCAACTGCACGCAGCGCGTTAACCATAATGGTGCCGCCCGGGGTTTCGTAACAGCCGCGTGATTTAATGCCTACCAGACGGTTCTCAACGATATCGATACGACCCACACCGTGTTTAGCGCCCAACACGTTCAGTTTTTCCAGGCACTGGAACGGACTCAGTTTCTCGCCGTTCACTGCGACTACGCGGCCTTTTTCAACGGTCACGGTCACGTCTTCTGGCTGATCGGGGGCTTCCAGTGGATCAACGGTCCAGACCCAGCAATCTTTGTTTGGTGCATTAGACGGGCTTTCCAGCACGCCACCTTCGGTAGAAATATGCCAGGCGTTTTCATCACGGCTGTAGATTTTTTCCAGCGAGGCGGTGGTAGGGATATTGCGTTCTTTCAGATAATCCAGCAGCGCTTCACGTGAACGCAGGTTCCACTCACGCCATGGCGCAACGACTTTCAGCTGAGGGGCCAGTGCGGTATAGGTGGTTTCAAAACGGACCTGGTCATTGCCTTTACCGGTCGCACCGTGGCACAGGGCGTCCGCACCCACTTTCAGCGCCAGCTCAACCTGCGCTTTAGCGATGATAGGACGCGCCATTGAAGTGCCCAGCAGGTAAGTTCCTTCATACAGCGCACCGGTCTGCAGCACCGGATAAACGTACTCGCTGATAAACTCTTCACGCAGATCAACAACGTGACATTCTGATGCACCCGACTGCAGCGCTTTCTTCTCAACGCCTTCCAGATCGCTGCGTTCCTGACCGATATCAGCCACAAACGCGACCACTTCACAGCCGCCATAGTTTTCTTTCAGCCATGGAATAATGGCGGAAGTATCCAGACCACCAGAGTAAGCCAGAACGATTTTTTTGATGTTTTGCGTTTGCATTTCGTAATCCTTGAATCTGAGTCGTTAAGCGAGAATCCGGGTGCCAATGGACACACCGTTGAAAAGGTCAGGCAGTTGCTCGGCATGACGCCAACTGGCGATATCGACCGGGCGGCCCAGTGTGCGCGCAGCATCCAGCGCGGCGTTCACTTTCACAATCATGCCATCGGTAATGATGCCCTGCGCAATCAACTGCTCTGCTTTGTCAGCGGTCATTTCTTCAATGCGCTGGCCTTTACCGTCAAGAATGCCACTGACATCCGATAACAAGACTAAATCAGCACCCAGCGTAGATGCCAGCGCCGTTGCGGCCTGATCGGCATTGACGTTCATTAACTGGCCGTCATCGGTGATGCCGATTGAGCTGACCACAGGCATATATCCCGCAGCCAGCAGCGTGTTGACCAACGCAGGATTACCCGGTGTGGCATGACCGACATGGCCCAGCGCTTCATCCAGCTGCGTCACATTCACCAGGCCCGCATCACCCAGGCAAAGGCCAACCGCATGAATGCCATATTTTTTTGCCCATGCCAGCAGGGTTTTGTTTGCCGTACCCGCCAGCGCACCGGTAATGATGTCAATCTGGTCGGCAGGCGTCACGCGTAAGCCGTTCTTTTTTTGCACTGGCAGCGCCAGTTTTTTCATCAGTTCATCAACCAGGCAGCCGCCGCCGTGAACGACGATCAGTGGGCGCTGATGCGCTGAGCGATAGGCCAGCAACGCGTCAAATAAACGGGCCAGCGCTTCTTCGCTGTCTAACAGCACGCCGCCCAGCTTGATAATCAATGGATTGGTCATGGTTTACTCGTCCGTTAAATCAGTGACTGCGTTTCAGGGAAACCGAAACGAATATTAAGGCACTGCACCGCCTGGGAAGCCGCCCCTTTGAGCAGGTTATCTTCTGCAGCCACGACAATCAGATGTTCGCCCTGAACGGCAAAACCGATATCGCAGTACGGCAGTCCGACCACTGCCTTCAGTGCCGGCACGCCCTGTTCGTAAACGCGTACCAGCGGCTTATCGTGGTAGGCATTGTGAAAAGCTTCAGCCACATCATCACGGCTTACACCAGCCTTCAAACGGCAGGTGACCGTCGCCAGAATCCCACGCGGGAAACTGCCCAAATGCGGCGTAAAAATCACCGGTGTGCCCAGGTGCGCCACAATTTCAGGATAATGACGATGATTAAAAATACCGTAAGGTTGCAGGCTGACTTCGCAGAAGCTGGTGCCGATGTTGGCTTTACGTCCCGCACCACTCACGCCGCTGGTGGCGTTAATCACCGGCCACTGCGCGTCATTCAGCAAACCCGCATCTAACACGGGCTTCAGCGCCAGCTGGGAGGCGGTTGGGTAGCAGCCCGGCACGGCCACCAGCTGGGCTTCTTTGATTTTTTCCTGCTGAAACTCTGCAAGGCCGTAAACGGCTTTATCCAGCCAGTCACCATGCTGGTGAGTGAAGCCATAAAACTGCGTGTAAAAGTCGCCATCGTTGACGCGAAACGCGCCTGACAGATCGAACACCACACAGCCAGCTTTGAGAAATTCAGGGGCCAGATCGTGACTGACTTCGTGGGCGGTCGCCAGAAACACCACATCCACTTTGTCTGCCCATTCGGCGGCATTGCTCAACGGCTGCAGTGGCAAATCCACCACGCCTTTCAGCTGTGGATGAAGATCAGACAGGCGCTTACCCGCATCGGGACTTTGCGCAGACACCGCCAAAGCGGTTATGTTGATATGTGGATGGCGATTAAGGAAGGTGGCAAGCTCTACGCCAGCATAACCACTGGCACCAACGATCAGCGTATTCAACATCAGGCTGTATACCTTTATTACAGTCACACGTTCCGGGTCGCGGCCTTGCCCCGTTGCCCACGATGTCGTTTGCAGCGATTTAAGGTTCACATGCACACGACGTTAATGTATTTTTATTCACTATTAATGCATGAATATTGATACATCCTAACTCAAGGACCGTCAACAGTGAAGACAAAATTACCGCCTTTTATCGAACTATACCGCCAGTTGATCGCAACGCCGTCAATCAGCGCAACCGATGCCGCGCTCGATCAGAGCAATGAAACTTTAATCAATTTACTGGCGGGCTGGTTCCGCGACCTGGGTTTTACTGTGGACGTGCAGCCCGTACCGGGAACGCGTCATAAATTTAATATGCTGGCCCGTACGGGAAGCGGTGCGGGCGGCCTGCTGCTTGCCGGACATACCGATACGGTTCCGTTTGATGATGGTCGCTGGACCCGCGATCCTTTTACCCTGACCGAGCACGACAATAAGCTTTACGGTCTGGGCACCGCCGATATGAAAGGCTTCTTTGCGTTTATTCTGGACACACTCCGTGATGTGGATGTGACAACCCTGAGTAAGCCGCTCTATATTTTGGCGACCGCAGATGAAGAAACGACGATGGCGGGCGCAAAATACTTTGCAGAATCCACACAGCTCCGTCCCGACTGCGCCATCATTGGTGAGCCGACCTCGCTGAAGCCGGTACGGGCGCACAAAGGCCACATTTCCAATGCAATTCGTATTCAGGGGCAATCAGGCCATTCGAGCGATCCCGGACGCGGCGTCAATGCCATTGAGCTGATGCATGAGTCGATCACCGAACTTATGCAGTTGCGTAATACGCTCAAATCACGTTATCACCACGATGGCTTTGCGATCCCCTACCCAACCATGAACTTTGGTCATATTCACGGCGGCGATGCGGCAAACCGTATTTGTGCCTGCTGCGAGTTGCATATGGATATCCGACCACTACCGGGACTGACCCTGAGCGATCTCGACGGCCTGTTAAATGAGGCACTGGCTCCCGTTAGCGAACGCTGGCCGGGACGGATTACCATTGAAGAGCTGCATCCACCGATCCCCGGCTACGAGTGCCCTGCTGACCATAAACTGGTCAAGGTCGTCGAAACACTGCTGGGTATCCAGACGGAAGTGGTCAATTACTGCACCGAAGCGCCTTTTATTCAGCAACTGTGTCCGACGCTGGTGCTGGGCCCGGGTTCGATCAATCAGGCCCATCAGCCAGATGAATTTATCGATACCGCATTTATTAAGCCAACACGCGCACTGATAAGCCAGGTTGTGCAGCATTTCTGTCACTAATTGTCATCAATCGGGGCATTTCACTGAATTAACAGCAAAATGCCCCGCCATTCTGCGGGATTTAATAATAAGAATAACTTATCCCACTTCTCCCCCATCAAATTCCATGAATTTCCGGCAGTTAGCTGCACGTTTCCTTCACTTTAAGTCAATTGACGAACGGAAGATTACGTGGCTAGATAAAAGACGATGTTATACCCGCAGGGCAATCATCCCACTTTATTCAGCTTGCGACAGGCAGCAACTGAAGAACCTCGGTCAGAGCCGAGAGGACAACGTTGCTGGCTTTTGTGCTGCCTGAAAAGGCCGGGTATAGAGGTTTATCAAGACGATAAGGGTGTCAGGGTCACATGAACGAACAATATTCCGCAATGCGAAGTAATGTCAGTATGCTCGGCAAACTGCTCGGGGATACGATCAAGGATGCGCTGGGAGAGAATATCCTGGACCAGGTGGAAACCATCCGTAAGCTCTCTAAATCATCCCGTGCAGGCAATGACACTCATCGTAAGGAGTTGCTGAACACACTGCAAAACCTGTCAAACGACGAGTTATTGCCCGTGGCACGTGCATTCAGTCAGTTCCTTAACCTCACTAACGTGGCGGAGCAGTATCAAACCATTTCCCGCAGCGGCGACGGCGCAAACCATCCCGAACTGTTGAAAAAGACCTTTGAAACGCTCAAACAAAACAATCTCAGTGAAAGTGCCATTCACGCCGCGATTGAATCACTGTCACTGGAGTTGGTGCTGACCGCCCATCCTACCGAAATCACCCGTCGTACGCTGATTCATAAACTGGGTGAGGTAAACAGCTGTCTTGAACAACTCGACCACAGCGATATTTCTGATTACGAACGTAACCAGATTATGCGCCGCCTGCGCCAGTTGGTTGCTCAGGCCTGGCATACGGATGAGATCCGTAAATATCGCCCAACGCCTGTGGATGAAGCCAAATGGGGCTTTGCCGTGGTTGAAAACAGCCTGTGGGAAGGCGTACCTGCATTTTTGCGTGAGCTGAATGAGCAGGTCGAAGAGACATTTGGCATCAAGCTGCCAGTGGATTTCGTGCCAGTGCAGTTCACCTCCTGGATGGGCGGTGACCGTGACGGCAACCCAAATGTCACCGCATCCATTACCCGCCATGTGATGCAGCTCAGCCGCTGGAAAGCCACTGACCTGTTCCTGCGTGACATTGGCGTCTTAATTTCAGAACTGTCGATGTCTGAATGCAGTCAGGAAGTGGCCGATCTCAGTGGCGATCCTGAAGCACTGGAACCATATCGGGTGATTTTAAAGCGTCTGCGTAGCCAGTTGATGACCACACAGGCTTACCTGGAACGTCGCCTCAAAGGCGAACGTTTACCGCGCCCTGCTGACTTACTGGTTTCTAACGCTCAGCTTTGGGAGCCACTGTACGCGATCTATCAGTCCCTGCAGCAGTGTGGCATGAGCATCATTGCCAACGGTCAGCTGCTGGACACGCTGCGCCGTGTGAAATGCTTTGGTGTTCCGCTGGTCCGTATGGACGTTCGTCAGGAAAGCACCCGTCATACCGAAGCGATTGCGGAAATTACCCGCTATCTGGGGCTGGGAGATTATGAAAGCTGGTCAGAAGCCGACAAGCAGGCATTTCTTATCCGTGAGCTGAACTCTAAACGCCCGTTGCTGCCGCGTAGCTGGGAACCCAGTGATGAAACCCGCGAAGTGCTGGAAACCTGCAAAGTCGTCGCCGAAGCACCGCAGGGTTCTATCGCTGCCTATGTGATTTCGATGGCCAAAACGCCGTCAGACGTGCTGGCAGTGCATCTGTTACTGAAAGAAGCCGGCATTCCTTTTGCGATGCCGGTCGCCCCGCTGTTTGAAACGCTTGATGACCTGAATAATGCCAATGACGTGATGAGCAAGCTGCTTAACATTGACTGGTATCGCGGTTTTATCCAGGGCAAACAGATGGTCATGATTGGCTATTCAGACTCAGCAAAAGATGCCGGGGTGATGGCCGCCAGTTGGGCGCAGTACCAGGCGCAGGACGCGCTGATTAAAACCTGTGAGAAAGCCGGGGTTTCCCTGACGCTGTTCCACGGACGTGGCGGCACTATTGGTCGCGGTGGCGCGCCGGCACATGCTGCGCTGCTGTCTCAGCCGCCAGGCAGCCTGAAAGGCGGCCTGCGCGTTACCGAGCAGGGCGAAATGATTCGCTTTAAGTACGGCCTGCCGGAAGTGACCATCGCCAGCCTGTCGCTCTATACCGGTGCGATACTGGAAGCTAACCTGATGCCACCACCGGAACCTAAACCGGAGTGGCGTAGCATTATGAATCAGCTTTCCGCCGATTCCTGTGCCATGTACCGTGGCTATGTGCGCGAAAATCCCGACTTCGTGCCCTACTTCCGTTCAGCGACGCCAGAGCAGGAACTGGGCAAGCTGCCACTGGGTTCACGCCCGGCCAAACGTCGTCCTACCGGCGGTGTGGAATCTCTGCGCGCCATCCCGTGGATCTTCGCCTGGACACAAAACCGTCTGATGCTCCCGGCATGGCTGGGTGCGGGTGCTGCACTGCAGCAGGCAATGCTGGCAGGTCATCAGGATCAGCTGGAAGCGATGTGCCGCGACTGGCCGTTTTTCTCCACCCGTCTCGGTATGCTGGAAATGGTGTTCTCCAAAGCCGACCTGTGGCTGGCGGAATATTACGACCAGCGCCTGGTGGATAAGTCGCTGTGGCCGCTGGGTAAACAGCTACGTGAACAGTTAGATGCGGATATTAAAGCGGTACTCACCATCGCTAACGATTCCCACCTGATGGCGGATCAGCCGTGGATTGCCGAATCCATTGCCCTGCGCAACGTGTATACCGATCCCCTCAACGTGCTGCAGGCTGAGCTGCTACACCGTTCACGTGCGCAGGAAGCGCGCGGCGATGAGCCCGATGCCCGCGTCGAGCAGGCGTTAATGGTGACCATTGCCGGCGTCGCGGCGGGTATGCGTAATACGGGCTAAAAACCCGCCAGGGCGGTTGCGGTTGCTGCGTGACCGCCCTTTTTTACGATGGCCTTAAACGGGCAAACCACACTGCAGGTTACTCTTACGTTCGTGTTCACCTTACTTCTCTGATATGCCCCGCGAAGCCCAGGCCACCTTTCAGTATCAACAGAACGTTCTTACCTGAGATTTTAACTCAGCAATTATTACAATTTAATTACAACTCAAATATAAACCTTCCTGCTTTGAGGTCGTTACTCTTTCTACGGGTTAAAAAACACCCGTTCGATGAATAAATACCAAAACATTCTTTACAGCCCTCTCTGTTGAGGGCTGAACAGGTGTCGTAGCTTCTCCATGCTGGCGATTAATATCAGGAAAAAATTATGAATAACATCAGAATAGGTATAAGGCTCGTGGCAGCATTTGGCTTCATGGGCATGCTCGTCATCTTCATGGTCCTGATTGGCATTACGAAAACAAGTTCGCTGGGAGATGCAAACAGCGAGATCGCCGGAGGGTTGTACTCAAAAGCCTCGGCCTCTGCTTTACTGGGCTTTTATACACAGGACATGAGCCGTCTTGCGCGCATTGCGGTGCTCCAGCAGGATGATCCCGCGCAGGTAGAAAAGACCGTCGCCAGCTATCAGTCACAAAGAAACAAAGCCAACAGTCTTATTCAACGGCTTGATAAAGAAGTCGCCTCAGCCTCCGGCAGACAACTTTTTACACAGCTGCAGTCCCACGCTGCGCTTTATCAGCCTTTTATGGACAAGGTTGTCGCGCTTGCCCAACAGGGTAAAAAAGAGCAAGCGGAGAAGCTGCTGTCGGACTCTGGAGACACGATTCAGAATGAATATATGGCGTCGTTGCAGGCATTAAAACAGCATCAGGAAACGCGGATGCAGGTTGCTGAACAAACGTCCCATGAAGACAGGACCGACGCGCTGAGGTTACTGACGGGTGCCGGTGCGATTGCTCTGGTACTGGCCGGGTTATCCGCCTGGCTCATCACCCGCAGCATTACACGGCCGATTAATATGGCGCTGGTTGCCGCACAGCGCGTGGCGCGCGGTGACCTTAGTGAGCCCGTACTGGTGACTCACAACGATGAGACGGGCAAGCTGCTGTCGGCGATACGTGATATGCAGGATGCACTGGTTCAAACCGTCAGTCTGGTCAGATCCAATGCGGAGAGCGTTGCCTCTGCCAGTAACCAGATAGCCCAGGGCAATGCCGATCTGTCGCAGCGAACAGAAGAACAGGCCAGCGCGCTGGAACAGACTGCCGCCACGATGACGGAGCTGGGAATGACGGTGAAAAACAATGCCAGCAACGCACAACAGGCAAGCCAGCTTGCGACTAACGTCCGTAATGTCGCGCACAAAGGCAACGAAGCGACAGAAGCTATCACTGGCACGATGCGAACAATCAAAGACAGCTCGGGAAAAATCGCGGAAATTACCACGGTTATTGACAGTATCGCTTTTCAAACCAATATTCTTGCCTTAAACGCTGCGGTTGAAGCTGCGCGAGCAGGTGAGCATGGCAAGGGCTTTGCCGTGGTGGCAAGCGAAGTCCGGACGCTGGCTCAACGTAGCAGCACCGCAGCTGGCGAGATTCGTCAGTTAATTGAGGCTAATGCTCGCAGTGTGGGACAGGGCGATGAGCTGGTTGCCAATGCCTCCGCAACGATGCAGAGCATTGTGACTGCCGTTGGGCATCTCAGTGACACCGTAGAAGAAATTACGTCTGCCAGCGCTGAGCAGGCCAGAGGTGTGGAACAAGTAGGCATTGCCGTAACCGAGATGGACAGTACGACGCAGCAGAACGCCGCGCTGGTTGAAGAGTCCGCATCGGCCGCTAACAGCCTCAGGGAACAGGCCAAACAGCTGTTGCAGGCGGTTTCTGTTTTCCGCCTCAACTACGATCAGAAGCGAGTTCATGTCCCGCAAACGAGTAAAACACCAACATTGCCAAAATCGAATCAGCCATTGACTGATGAGGGCTGGACGCATTTTTAATGCACGGCACTCGCGGTGGGAGACACTATGAATAAAAGACGGCCATCGGTTCTGCCCGTCTTTTATTCATACCTTAATGCGGTTTATCTCTCTGTTGCTGCCTTTCTAAACCGACGCACCCGCGTCGTTTTGTATGCGTCTGCCACTATCAGGCCGCCAGTGTAGGACGTACACCTAACGTATGACATATGGCATAGCTCATTTCTGCCCGGTTGAGAGTATAGAAATGGAAATCTTTTACGCCTTCGCGTGACAGAATTTTCACCATGTCCATGGCGATATTCGCCCCCACCATTTTGCGCGTTTCAGGATCGTCATCCAGCCCTGCAAACATCGCATTCATCCAGCCCGGCACACGCACGTTAGTCATGGTGGCGAAGCGCTGCAATTGTTTGAAGTTAGAGACGGGCAGAATGCCCGGCACAATCTCGACATCAATACCGGTGGAAACACAGCGGTCACGAAAACGCAGGTAGCTTTCAACATCAAAAAAGAACTGGGTGATGGCACGGTTAGCGCCAGCATCGATTTTGCGTTTCAGGTTGATCAGGTCGGCCTGCGCACTCTTCGCTTCCGGATGGACTTCCGGGTAGGCTGCAACGGATATATCAAACTCCCCCACGTCTTTGAGCAGAGACACCAGATCGGAGCCATACATGTCCGGCTTGCCGCTGCCCGGAGGCAGATCACCACGCAGCGCAACAATATGGCGAATGCCGTTGTTCCAGTAATCCTGAGCAATATCACGTAGCTCATCGCGGCTGGCATCAACACAAGTCAGATGCGGTGCCGCTTCCAGGCCGGTACGATCTTTAATGCCTTTGATAATGCTGTGCGTGCGGTCGCGCTCACCCGAGTTCGCACCATAGGTCACGGAGACAAATTTGGGTTTCAGGCTGCTCAGGCGATGGATGGAGTTCCACAGCGTTTCTTCCATTTCGCTGGTACGTGGCGGAAAAAACTCAAAAGAGACATTAATCCGACCATTTAGCTCTGCCAGGCTCTGATTGAGTGCCTCGCGCTGATTGGCATGAAAGAAACTCATCCTGCTACCTCCGACCACATCGGTTAACTATTCACCCGAACACATCTATACGTTTAGACGTCCAGACATTCAAAATGAACGATTCACGCATTAGCGTCAACATATAAATCATCACTGCAGGTGACAAATCTTCACGCAACGTGAAAAGGCTTCATGTAGGAGGATTCATTGCAGGACAGGCGCCGAAGCGCCTGAAGAAAAGTGGGGTCAGAGCAGGTGTGCGAGGCGATTAATATCAGACTGGATAGCGCCGGCAGTGACATCACGGCCCGCACCAGGCCCGCGAATCACCAACGGGTTATCGCGGTACCAGCGGCTGTCGATGGCAAACACATTATCGCAGGGCAGTAATGCGGCCAGCGGATGCTCCAGGCGCACCGCTTCGACGCCCACGCGTGCTTTGCCGTTGGCATCAAACCGCGCCACGTAACGCAGAACCAGCCCCATTTCCTGCGCGGCTTCAAACCGTTGCAGCATCTGTTCGTTCAGCTCATCCGCATTCTCGAAAAAGTGATCGACTGATTCACCTTCGCAATTCTGTGGGACCAGCGATTCGACGCGCACCTGATCCGGCTCGATGTTATACCCGGCCTCACGGGCCAGAATAACCAGTTTACGCATCACGTCCTGACCCGACAGATCGACGCGCGGGTCCGGCTCTGTTAATCCCTGCTGCCACGCCTGATCCACCAGCTCGGTGAACGGTACCGTGCCATCAAACTGTAAAAACAGCCAGGACAGGGTGCCGGAGAAAATGCCGCTAATCGACAGAATGGTATCGCCGCTTTCACGTAAATCGCGCACCGTATGGTTTATCGGCAGCCCGGCTCCCACGGTGGCGTTATACAACCAGTGACGACCGGTTTTTTCAAAGGCATCCCGAATCTCACGCCAGGTTTGCGTATCCGATGCGCCCGCCACCTTATTCGCGCTGATCACATGAAACCCATGGCTGGCAAAATCCAGGTACTGCAGTGCCAGCGGCTGACTGGCCGTCACATCCAGCACCACCAGGTCATCATACGGATGGGCCCGCATCCACAGAAACAGCGATTCTTCATCGCGCGCTTCGGCTTCATCGTCAAAGAAGGCCAGTGCACGGCTGGCATCCAGACCGTCATAGCTCAGCAGGCTGCGTTGACTGTCCACGACACCTGCCAGCACAAACTCAAAACCGGTGCGTGCCGACAACGTTTCCTGCTCACGGGCAAACAACTCCAGCCAGCGTGAACCGATATTGCCCTTGCCGAACAGCATCAGGCCAATGCGTTTTTCCGCACGAAACAGCGAGCTGTGCAGCCCCTGAATGAGATGCTGAGTGGGGCCAACGCGCAGCACCGCAACCACGCTGATGTGCTCCGGCGACTGGCTGATGAATTCCACTGGCTGATCTTTCAACTGCTGCCAGAAACGGTGCGTGTGCAACGGATTGCGGGTAACGCCAGCTCCGACCAGGGCGACCAACGCTAAACCCTCGCGTAACTGCAAATGTCCGGGCAAGCCTGCATCCTGCAACAGGGCAAAGGCACTGTTTACCACTTCAGAGGTGTAGCAAAGTTGCAGCAATTGACGGTCAGGATGGATGCCCATCGCCAGCGGCCGCATCTGCGCGCGCGTCAGGAGTTGATCGATCTCTTTTTTGAAGAGAGCAAAATCGTGCTGCCCGGGAAGCTGGATCTCAACCAGGCACACATCGTCGTGACTGGTGACAATGCGGGCACCCGTACCGGACGCAAGGACGCGCTCGATGCGGGTTGAGCCTTGCTCAGGCTGATAGCTACAGCGCAGTTGCAAATCAATATCACTGCCCGAAACTGGTTGTAAGGTGCGGGTGTGCAGCACTGGCGCGGCAAGGCGCGCCAGCTCACTGGCCTCATCCAGACGCAGCAGCGGCAGCAGACAGGCATCAGAGACTTTGCGTGGATCGGCGCTGTAAACGCCCGCCACATCACTCCAGATAGTGACGCGTCCCACGCCCGCCAGCGCGCCAATCTGAGTGGCTGAATAGTCAGACCCGTTGCGCCCCAGCAGGACCGTTTCACCGGCATCGTTGCCGCTGATAAAACCGGTCACCACGATGCGTTTATGCGGATGCTGGGCCAGCAGCGTTTGTAACAAGGGCCAGGATTTACCTTCGTCCACCTGAGGCTGCGCGGCACGTTCCGCCCGCAGAAAATCGCGCGCGTCCAGCCAGCAGGCATGGAGATCCTGCTGGTTCAGCACCGCTGACATTAAACGTGCCGACCAGATTTCACCATGCCCAACCACTTCCGCATACACCGCTTCTGTGATGTCACCATCCAGTAGCGCGGCCAGTTTTTCGAGATCGCGAATAAAGGCGGTAATTAAGGGCTCGGCTATTTCAGCAGGCAACAGTGCACTGATTAGCTCACTCTGATAGCGACGTAATGTCTGCTGCACCTGATGTGCGGACAGGCGGTCACTTTGGCTCAGTTTCAGCCAGCTAATCAGCTGATTGGTCGTCGACCCTGCGGCCGATACCACCATCATATCGCCAGGCTGGCTGTAATCCGCCATGATGCTGGCAACACGCTGATAGCAGCGTGCATCTGCAAGGCTGCTGCCACCAAACTTGTGGAGCTGTCTGTTGTTTGGCGTTCCTGCGCCTGCTGAAATCGTCATGATCAATCCTCGGCTGCGATCCGGAATGCATTATCCAAATCGGCAATTAAATCGTCGTGGTCTTCAATACCTACTGAAATACGGAGCAAGGTTTCAGAGATACCTGCTGCGGCACGGGCCTCTGCAGACATGCCTGCATGCGTCATGGTCGCAGTATGTGAAATTAAGCTCTCAACGCCACCCAGCGATTCCGCCAGCGTAAACAACTCAAGTGCTTTAAGAAAACGGCGCAACCGGGCTTCGTCACCCTTCAGCTCAAAGCTGAGCATGGCACCGAATCCGCGCTGCTGACGCGCGGCGAATTCATGACCCACGTTTTCAGGCAGTGACGGATGATACAACTTTTTCACCAGTGGCTGTTGCTTGAGATAATCAACAATGGCTAACGCATTACGCTGCGCGGCTGCCATACGCGGCCCCAGGGTGCGCATTCCGCGCAACAGCAGATAGCTGTCAAAGGCGGAACCGGTGACGCCAATGTTATTTGCCCACCAGGCTAAATCAGTCGCCACTTGCGGATCTTTGGCAATCACGGCACCGGCCACCACATCGGAATGACCATTTAAGTATTTAGTGCAGGAGTGAATCACCAGATCGGCACCCAGTGCCAGCGGATTTTGCAGGGCCGGGCTCATAAAGGTGTTATCCACAACGCTGACGGCACCCGCAGCCTGCGCAGCTTCGCAAATCGAGGCAATATCAACGACGCGCAACAAAGGATTGCTGGGACTTTCAATCAGCACCAGTTTAGGTTTCTCGTCCAGCGCCGCCTGCAGTGCGGCTTTATCGCCTTGATCGACAAATTTCACCCGGTAGGCACCGCGTTTGCTCAGACTGTCGAACAGACGATAGCTGCCACCATAGCAATCGTGTGGCGCAACCAGCAGATCGCCTGGCTTCAGGAACACCGTGGTGACCAGATGAATGGCCGACATGCCGGTATTAGTGAGTACCGCCCCCGCTCCGCCTTCCAGTTCTGCCAGCGCGCGTTGCACCACATCGCGCGTTGGGTTACCGCGCCGGGAATAATCATGGGCACGGGGTTCATTGAAGTCATGAAAGTTATAGGTGCTGGAAAGGTGGATGGGCGGGACAACGCAGCCGTATTGCTCGTCGTCATTCAAACCGCTGCGCACTGCGATGGTTGCCTGTTTACGCGTCATAGGGCTAACTGTTCCTGAAGTGTGAAATAATCTGACGACAGGATATCACCTTGCTTTTAGACGTCAATACATCTGGACATCCAAATGTCTTTGCGTATAGATTGAGCATCGTCGCAATAACCGCTAAAATTATGCGCCCATACTTGGCGTTCAACCACATTTGTCGCAGAAGTTGAACGAAGAAACCCGCCAGAGAAGGGGTCAGGTAGAAGAAAATCAGGCATAATCGGCTGATTTCGTAACTTTTAACATTTATTGATTAAGGTATCCCATGGCTGAATGGAACGGCGAATATATCAGCCCGTACGCTGAGCACGGCAAAAAGAGCGAACAGGTTAAAAAAATTACGGTGTCAATTCCGTTAAGCGTGCTGAAAATTCTGACTGACGAACGCACACGTCGTCAGGTCAATAACCTGCGTCACGCAACGAACAGTGAACTCCTGTGCGAAGCCTTCTTGCATGCTTTTACCGGGCAACCGTTACCCAATGATGTCGATCTTCGTAAAGAACGTAACGATGAAATACCGGAAGCTGCGAAAAAAATCATGCGCGACATGGGCATCGACCCGGATACCTGGGAATACTGATTTTCAGACATAAAAAAACCCAGCCTGAGCTGGGTTTTTCTTGCCGCCGAACAGATGTTCGAATGCCGTTTCTTATTTTTTGGTGCCTGGCACGCTGAAACGCTTGTTGAAGCGGTCAACGCGGCCACCAGTGGCAACTTCACGCTGCTTACCGGTGTAGAACGGGTGGCACTTACCACAAACGTCCAGGTTCAGTTCGTGAGTCAGCGTAGAGCGAGTGTGAATCACGTTGCCGCAAGTACAGTTGATGGTAACTGCTTCGTATTTTGGGTGAATACCTTGTTTCATGGGAAACCTCATATAAGGCCGTGTCGCTCTCCGCGCCAGGATTTGAACCTGCGCAGCACCACACGCGATTGAACATTAATGGTGTACTCCGGCAAGGTCTTTCTTACCGAAGGCGGCATATTATACAGGCTAATGTTTGATGCTGCAAATGTCACCTGAGATACACCCCGCGCGTGCCAGCGTGTACACTAACCGCCCTGCTAGATGAACCGGAAAGAGATTGCTATGCCCGTTGTTCAGGTTGCCCTGCCCGTTCCCCTTCCTCGCCTGTTTGACTATCTGCCTCCTGACGGCGTGCAGCCAGTCATCGGTGGTCGGGTGATCGTGCCTTTTGGCAACCGAAAAATGACCGGCATTGTGGTCGCGTTACCTGACAAAAGCGACCTGCCGGCAGCACAGCTCAAGCAGGTCATTGCCGTACTGGACAGCGAATCGCTATTTCCGCCCTCGCTGTGGCGGATTCTTCACTGGGCCGCGAACTACTATCATTCGCCTCTCGGCGAGGTACTGAGCCATGCCATACCGGTGCTGCTGAGGCAAGGTAAACCCGCTCAGGATAATCCTTTATGGCGCTGGGAAATTACCGAGCAGGGCCGCGCCACCGCGCCGGAAAGCCTTAAGCGGGCGCCTAAACAACAGCAAGGGCTTGCAACGCTCAGACAGCAGCCGCTTTATCGCCACGAAGTGAGTGAGCATGACCTTACCGATGCTGCCATGCAGGCACTGCGCGCCAAAGGATTGTGTGAACTGCATGAGCATCAGCCACAGATGCATGACTGGCGCAGCAGCTTTGCCGTTAAAGGTGAACGTCTTCGGCTGAACACCGATCAGGCGACGGCGGTCGGCGCGATGCGAAGTGAAGATGAACACTATGCGGCCTGGCTGCTGGCAGGGATTACCGGTTCAGGTAAGACCGAAGTGTATCTCAGCGTACTGGAAAACGTGCTGGCCAGAGGCAGGCAGGCGTTGGTGCTGGTACCGGAGATTGGGTTGACGCCACAAACGATTGCCCGTTTCCGCGAGCGTTTTGATGCCCCGGTGGATGTGCTGCATTCCGCCCTGAATGACAGCGAGCGCCTTTCTGTATGGTTGCGGGCGCGCAGGGGCGAAAATGCCATCATCATTGGCACACGTTCAGCCCTGTTTACACCGATGGCACGTCCGGGCGTGATCATTATTGATGAAGAGCACGACAGCTCTTACAAACAGCAGGAAGGCTGGCGCTATCAGGCACGCGATCTGGCCGTGTTCCGCGCCCATGAAGAAAATATTCCTATTATCATGGGGTCCGCCACACCGGCGCTGGAAACACTGCATAACGTTCGTAACGGGAAATACCGTCAGCTTGACCTGATGAAACGCGCCGGTAATGCCAAACCTGCTCTGCAGCAGCTTATCGATTTGAAAGGCGCACAACTGGTCGGCGGCCTCGCACCTGCCTTGATCGCTAAAATGCGTCAGCACCTGAAAGCAGATAACCAGGTATTGCTGTTTCTTAACCGCCGTGGTTTTTCACCAGCGCTGCTCTGCCACGATTGCGGTTGGATTGCTGAGTGCCAACGCTGCGATCGCTATTACACCCTGCATCAGCATCATCGCCAACTGCGCTGCCACCATTGCGACAGCCAGCGGCCGTTGCCCAATCAGTGCCCACAATGTGGTTCCACCCATTTACTCCCCGTGGGCGTCGGGACGGAACAGCTTGAGCAACAATTGGGAACATTATTCCCCGGCGTGCCGGTTTCGCGTATCGATCGTGATACCACCAGCCGTAAAGGCGCGCTCGAACAGCATCTGGCCGATGTGCATCGCGGCGGCGCGCGTATTCTCGTGGGGACGCAGATGCTGGCAAAAGGGCATCATTTTCCTGATGTCACCCTGGTGTCGCTGCTGGACGTGGATGGTGCACTGTTTTCCGCTGACTTCCGGGCCGCGGAACGCTTCGCTCAGCTCTATACTCAGGTTGCCGGCCGCGCAGGGCGAGCCGGTAAGCAGGGCGAGGTCTTGCTGCAAACTCACCATCCTGAGCACCCGCTTCTGCAAACCCTGCTTCACAAGGGTTACTTCGCTTTCGCACAACAAACCCTGCTGGAACGTCAGTCGGTGTTTTTACCACCGTGGACGCATCATGCCCTGTTCCGTGCAGAAGATTTAGATAATCATCAGGCTGCAGAATTTCTGCAACAGCTACGCAATATGCTGGAATCCAGCCCGCTTAAGGACGCGTCAATGTGGTTCATGGGGCCGCTGCCTGCGCTGCAACCTAAGCGAAGTGGCCGCTGGCGTTGGCAGTTACTGGTACAACATCCGTCCCGGAAACGCCTGCAACAGCTGTTGAGCAGTTCGTTACCGCTGATAAGTACGTTACCTGCATCGCGCAAGGTAAAGTGGACGCTGGATGTTGATCCGACCGAAAGCTGAGTCCGGTGAGGTTGTGAGAGGGATCGAAATACGTCGCATAAGTCACAATTTTTATGCAAATTAAGTAACGGCCCTGCCGCCCAATCGATAACAATAGTGCCAGGCTTGTTTTCACATCAGACGATACGAACGTTGAATGCGCGATTACGCATCAGGAGCATGTGTTGGATCAGAATCAACCGTCGGCCGCCGCCACGATGAAAGACGTCGCAGAAAAAGCCGGCGTCTCGACCGCCACCGTGTCGCGTGCGCTAATGAATCCGGAAAAAGTCTCTTCGGCGACGCGTCAGAAAGTCGAACAGGCCGTCGCTGCCGTCGGTTATACCGCTCAGAGTGTAACCCGCAATGCCCGACGCAACGACACACAAACTATTCTGCTGATCGTCCCCAACATCTGCGATCCCTTTTTTAGTGAAATTATTCGGGGCGTCGAGATAGCCGCGTCGAAGGCCGGCTATCTGGTGCTTATCGGCGACTGTGCTCATCAAAAACCGCAGGAATGGACGTTTTTAAACCTGATGCTGACTCGTCAGATCGACGGCATTGTGCTGCTCGGCGCGCAGTTACCTTTCGATGTGAGTCCTGATGAACAGCGCAATCTCCCACCGATGGTGATGGCGATTGAATTTGCGCCCGAAATGTCATTGCCAACAGTCAATATCGACAACCTGACGGCCTCGTTTGTAGCAGTCAATCATCTGCTGCAGCTTGGTCATAAACGTATTGCCTGTCTGACCGGCCCGGAAGACGTTGCGCTCTGTCAGTATCGCCTGCAGGGCTATGTACAGGCGTTACGCCGCAGTGGGATCAGCGTGGAACCGACTTATATCGTCCGAGGCGACTTCACCTTTGAATCGGGTGTTGCCGCCATGAATCAGCTGCTGGCTTTACCGCAACCGCCGCGCGCCCTGTTTTGTCATAGCGATATCATGGCCATTGGCGCTATCAGTCAGGCAAAACGCATGGGCCTGCGCGTGCCCGAAGACCTGTCGGTAGTGGGTTTTGATGATATTGAACTGTCGCGCTACTGCGAGCCACCGCTCACCACGGTGAAACAACCGTGTTTTGAAATTGGTCGTGAAGCCGTACGGCTGTTACTGAATGAATTACAGGGTCATGGCGTTCACAATGGTTCGACATTGCTGGATGCTGAACTGGTGGTCCGTGGTAGCACAACATTGGCAAAAAAGGATGAGTGATAAGTAAAATGTTCCGCTATTTTCAGGGGATTCTTAAGGCTATCATTGCTGGTCAAAGTTCCAGCCCTTAAGTAACATGGCGGGCTCCTTGCCGGGCGTGCAGTAACAACGGATTCGCCTACGTGGCATCATATTTTCAAGGGTATCAGGACGAGAGTGGCACAAAAAGATTATGTAGGCCGCGGGCGTTCAACAGGGACGCGTCGCAAAAAAAGCCCCAGCCGTGGCAAAAAAACAAAAAGCGGTTCAGGCACCTCTAAAATAATGATTGTACTGGCGGTTGCTGTATTAGTGACCTTTGCCGGTGGTTTATGGTTCCTGGCGCATCATAAAAAAGAAGATGTGCCGGTTATTACGGATCATAAAGCCAACGGGAATGGCTTACCGCCAAAGCCTGAAGAGCGCTGGAAGTACATAAAAGAGCTGGAAAACCGCCAGGTCACTGTACCGACGCCAAGTGAACCGACCTCCGGTGGCGAAGTGCAGTCACATACACAGCTCACCGATGAGCAACGCCAGCTGCTTGAACAAATGCAGGCGGATATGCGCCAGCAACCCACCCAACTGAATGAAGTGCCGTGGAACGAGCAGACGCCTGCACAACGTCAGCAAACGCTGCAACTCCAGCGACAACAGCAACTTCAACAGCAGCAACTGCAGTCGCAGCAGCGTCAGCAGCAGATACAACAACAGCAGCAGCAACGCCAGCAGCAGGTACAACAACAGCAACAACAACGCCAGCAACAGGTACAGCAGCAGCATCAGCAGCCGTTGCAGGAACAGCATACTCAGCGTCAGCAACAGCCCACGCAGAACGTGCAACAGACACAACCTGCTCCTGTCACGCGTGAACCTGCCGCTCAGCCTAAAACGCAGGAAACCGCGAAAGCGAAACCGGCCGAAAAAGCCGCTACGCAGCGCTGGATGGTGCAGTGTGGCTCTTTCAAGGGAACAGAACAGGCGGAATCGGTGCGCGCTGCGCTGGCGTTTGAAGGTTTTGAAAGCCGTCTGACGTCCGGCGGCGGATGGAATCGTGTCGTGGTAGGGCCCTTCAAAGACCGCGCCAGCGCAGACAGCACGCTAAAACGTCTGCGCGCTTCAGGACATTCCGGCTGCATTCCGCTCGCCGTTGGGGGTTGAAACCCGTCAAACCTACCCCATATCTGTCTGCATGATCCTCCGCGCCTTGGGCGCGGAGCTTTTTTCCGACAGTAAAAGGGGTCTGCCCGTGACAACAATAGTAAGTGTTCGACGCAACGGCCAGGTAGTGATTGGCGGTGATGGCCAGGCTACGCTCGGTAATACCGTAATGAAAGGCAACGTCAAAAAAGTGCGTCGTCTTTACAACGATAAAGTGATTGCCGGCTTTGCTGGCGGCACCGCAGATGCCTTTACCCTGTTTGAACTCTTCGAACGCAAACTTGAAATGCATCAGGGCCATTTGGTGAAAGCAGCCGTTGAGCTGGCCAAAGACTGGCGCACCGACAGAATGTTGCGCCGTCTGGAAGCCCTGCTGGCAGTGGCGGACGAATCGGCATCACTGATTATCAGTGGTAACGGTGACGTCATTCAGCCTGAAAACGACCTTATTGCTATCGGTTCTGGCGGTCCCTTCGCCCAGGCAGCTGCGCGTGCGCTGTTAGAAAACTCTGACTTAGGCGCACGCGACATCGTTGAGAAATCGCTGAATATCGCTGGCGATATTTGCATCTACACCAACCACAACGTTAATTTTGAAGAATTAACGTCCAAGTCGTAAGGATCTAAACATGTCTGAGATGACTCCACGCGAAATCGTCAGCGAGCTGAACCGCTTTATTATTGGCCAGGACAGCGCCAAGCGCGCCGTGGCTATTGCCCTGCGTAACCGCTGGCGCCGTATGCAGCTGGACGAAGAGCTGCGTCACGAAGTGACACCCAAAAATATTCTGATGATCGGCCCGACCGGTGTCGGTAAAACCGAAATCGCCCGTCGTCTGGCGAAGCTGGCCAACGCGCCGTTTATCAAGGTTGAGGCCACGAAATTCACTGAAGTGGGTTACGTGGGTAAAGAAGTTGATTCCATTATTCGTGACCTGACTGACTCCGCCATCAAAATGGTGCGCAGCCAGGCTATCGAAAAGAACAAATACCGTGCAGAAGAAATGGCGGAAGAACGCATCCTTGATGTGCTGATTCCACCGGCTAAAAACAACTGGGGACAAGCCGAACAAGCCAGCGAGCCCTCTTCTGCTCGTCAGGCTTTCCGTAAAAAACTGCGTGAAGGCCAACTCGACGACAAAGAAATCGAGATCGACTTAGCCGCAACCGGCCCTGGCGTTGAAATCATGGCACCGCCGGGAATGGAAGAAATGACCAGCCAGTTGCAGTCGATGTTCCAGAATCTGGGCGGTCAGAAACAGAAGCCGCGTAAGCTGAAAATCAAAGAAGCCTTGAAGCTGCTGATTGAAGAAGAAGCCGCCAAGCTGGTGAACCCGGAAGAGCTGAAACAGGATGCTATCGACGCGGTTGAACAGCACGGCATCGTCTTCATTGATGAGATAGACAAGATCTGTAAGCGCGGCGGACAAAACGCGGGCGGCCCGGATGTATCTCGTGAAGGTGTACAGCGCGATCTTTTGCCACTAGTGGAAGGCTGTACCGTATCGACCAAGCACGGCATGGTCAAAACTGACCATATCCTGTTTATCGCGTCGGGTGCGTTCCAGGTTGCCAGCCCGTCAGATTTGATTCCTGAGCTGCAAGGCCGTTTACCGATCCGTGTTGAACTCCAGGCGTTGACGGTTAATGATTTCGAACGCATCCTGACCGAACCTAATGCCTCGGTTACGGTACAGTACAAAGCACTGATGAATACCGAAGGCGTGAGTATCCATTTCACGGATGACGGTATCCGCCGTATCGCCGAAGCGGCATGGCAGGTAAACGAAACCACCGAGAATATCGGTGCACGTCGTTTACATACCGTGCTGGAACGCTTGATGGAAGACGTCTCCTATGACGCCAGCGATCGTAGCGGCGAATCCGTCACCATCGACGCAGAGTACGTCGGCAAGCATCTGGATGAACTGGTGGCAGATGAAGATTTGAGCCGCTTTATTCTGTAACGCTCGCCTGTCCATGTGTTGTATCAAGGCCCAGCCCGTTTGGTTGGGCTTTTTTCTGCATGCGCTTGATGCAATACAGGTCTTTTAAAGCTGATGATTTTGCCAACAATTGACATAAAGCGATATACTTAGCGCTCCTGTGGCAAACAGACGAAACCCTTATGAAATACGATACTTCTGAACTCTGCGACATCTACCACGAAGACGTGAATGTTGTTGAACCGCTTTTTTCAAATTTCGGTGGGCGGACCTCATTCGGCGGTCAGATAACCACAGTGAAATGTTTTGAAGACAACGGTCTGCTTTACGATCTGTTGGAAGAAAACGGTCGGGGCCGCGTGTTGCTGATTGATGGCGGTGGTTCGGTACGCCGCGCCTTAGTGGACGCACAACTTGCCCGGCTGGCGACGCAAAACGAGTGGGAAGGCATCGTGGTTTACGGTTCAGTGCGTCAGGTGGACGAGCTGGAAGAGCTGGAGATTGGCATTCAGGCTATCGCCGCTATTCCGGCAGGCGCTGCAGGTGAAGGCATTGGCGAAAGCGATGTGCGCGTCAATTTTGGTGGCGTCACCTTCTTCTCAGGCGACCATCTCTATGCCGATAATACCGGTATGATTTTATCGGAAGATCCGCTCGACATAGAATAATGTCGGCAAACGAAAACGGGTGCTTAGCACCCGTTTTTCGCATTAGTTGAGGCTTATACCTCTTCCATTTTTCCCAACAGCGCACGCAGGCGTTCTTGCCAGACATGCTGCTCCTCTTTCAGATGCTGATTTTCGCGCACCAGTGCTTCATGGTTGCCAGCAGCATTCTGCGCGTCGTTACGCAGGTTGTTGTTCTGCTCTTTCAGCTCTTCAATTTCCATCTGCAGCAAGGTGATAGTATCAATCGCCTGCTGTACTTTTGCTTCCAGTTTCTCAAACACTTCAAATGACATCTTTCTGACCTCTCCTAAAATCCTGCAAGGCGTTGATGATGCCAGCTTTCGCACAAAAGGCGTTTACCAGCAACGTTGTCCCGATTGTATGTAGCCTCATCACGCAAGTCCAGCAACGCGGGCCTGCAGACCGCCGTCAGTAACATTTTTCAGCCTATCCCTAAAATGTTCCTTTTCCGTACGTTTGCTTAGCGAAGCCGGAATAACGCTGCTGAAAACGGCCTGAATGGCGCTTAAGGAAAACCAAAACACGCGAAAACGCGCATTTTTTTGACAGACCACACAAAAATCGATTTCGCTATTTCTCGTTTATGCTCGTTAACGATAAATTAACATCAGCCCTACATTAAAGATGGGCGGCTCAAGGAATGAGAACAAAAACTGATAAAATTTAACCTCGCTTCAGGAACAACTATCATGAGTCAGACTACAACCACACTCAAAGGTCAGTGTATTGCCGAATTTCTGGGTACCGGTTTGATCCTGTTTTTTGGCGCGGGTTGCGTTGCCGCGCTTAAGCTGGCTGGTGCCACGTTTGGCCAATGGGAAATCTGTATCATCTGGGGGCTGGCCGTTTCTATGGCGGTTTACCTCAGCGCAGGTGTGTCAGGTGCCCATCTCAACCCCGCCGTTACTGTCGCACTCTGCCTTTTCGCGAATTTCGAAGGTCGTAAGGTATTGCCTTATATCCTGTCTCAGGTTGCGGGTGCCTTCTGTGGCGCGGCGCTGGTTTACGGACTTTACTACAGCTTGTTTATCAATTTCGAACAAAGTCATAACATGGTACGGGGTTCAGTTGAAAGCCTGAGCCTGGCGGGCATTTTTTCTACCTACCCTAATCCACAGATTGGCGTAGGTCAGGCCTTCCTGGTAGAGATGGTGATCACTGCTGTCTTGATGTCCGTGATTATGGCGCTGACCGATGATGGCAATGGCGTACCGCGTGGCCCGATGGCACCGCTGTTGATTGGCCTTCTGGTTGCCGTTATTGGCGGCTCTATGGGTCCCCTGACCGGCTTTGCCCTTAACCCGGCACGTGACTTCGGTCCGAAAGTATTTGAGTGGCTGGCTGGCTGGGGCACCATTGCCTTCACTGGCGGTCATCAGATTCCTTATTTCCTTGTGCCAATTTTTGGCCCACTGGTCGGTGCTTGCCTGGGTGCCTTTGGTTATCGCGCCCTGATTGGCCGCCATTTACCGGGTGCGGTGATCGCCACACCAACCAGTGACAAACCGATTGCGTCCGCGCATGAACGTAAAGCGTAAGTTACACTTTTTATCATCAGGAATGAATTTATGACTACCACCGATAAAAAATACATCGTCGCTCTCGATCAGGGCACTACCAGTTCACGTGCTGTTGTGCTGGATCATGACGCGAACATTGTGGCGGTATCGCAACGCGAATTTACCCAAATCTATCCGAAAGCGGGCTGGGTAGAGCACGACCCAATGGATATCTGGGCATCACAGAGTTCTACACTGGTTGAAGTCCTTGCCCATGCCGATATTCGTTCTGATGAAATTGCGGCCATTGGTATTACGAACCAACGTGAAACCGCCATTGTCTGGGATAAAGAAACCGGTAAGCCGGTCTACAACGCCATCGTCTGGCAGGACCCGCGTACTGCTGACTACTGTAATAAGCTTAAGAAAGAAGGTCTGGAAGAGTATATTCAGAAAACCACCGGTCTGGTGATTAACCCTTACTTCTCCGGCACCAAAGTTAAGTGGATTCTGGATAACGTTGAAGGCGCGCGTGATCGTGCAAAACGTGGCGAGCTGCTGTTTGGTACGGTTGACACCTGGCTGGTGTGGAAGATGACCCAGGGCCGTGTCCATATCACCGATTACACCAACGCCTCACGTACCATGCTGTTCAACATCCATAAGCTTGAGTGGGATGAGCGCATGCTGGAGATCCTTGATATTCCGCGTGAGATGCTGCCAGAAGTGAAATCCTCGTCTGAGGTTTACGGGCAGACGAACATTGGTGGTAAAGGCGGTACGCGTATTCCTATCGCGGGTATTGCAGGCGACCAGCAGGCGGCGCTTTACGGCCAGTTGTGCGTCCAGCCGGGTATGGCGAAAAACACCTATGGTACCGGTTGCTTTATGCTGATGAATACCGGCACCGAAGCGGTCACCTCAACGCATGGCCTGCTGACGACTATCGCCTGCGGTCCGCGTGGCGAAGTCAACTACGCACTGGAAGGCGCGGTCTTTATCGGTGGCGCGGCCATTCAGTGGCTTCGCGATGAGATGAAGCTGATCAGCGATTCCGCTGACTCTGAATACTTTGCAATGAAAGTGAAAGATTCTAACGGTGTGTATATGGTTCCCGCCTTCACCGGCCTGGGCGCACCTTACTGGGACCCCTATGCACGTGGCGCGCTGTTCGGCCTGACTCGTGGTGCCAATGCTAACCACATCATCCGTGCAACGCTGGAGTCCATTGCTTACCAAACGCGTGACGTCCTGGAAGCCATGCAGAATGATGCCAACACGCGCCTGCAGGCACTGCGTGTGGACGGTGGTGCGGTTGCCAACAACTTCCTGATGCAGTTCCAGTCAGACATTCTTGGTACACGCGTTGAGCGTCCTGAAGTGCGTGAAGTGACTGCACTGGGTGCCGCGTATCTGGCGGGTCTGGCCGTGGGCTTCTGGCAGGATCTGGAAGAAGTCCGCGCCAAAGCCGTTATTGAGCGCGAATTCCGTCCAACCCTGGAAACCACAGAGCGTAACTTCCGTTATGCTGGCTGGAAGAAAGCGGTTGCTCGCGCGCAAGCGTGGGAAGAACAAGAGTAATACGCACTACGCCCGCGACGTCCACCGTCGCGGGTCTTTTCCCCGCCTCCTCCCTCCGCTAAACTGCCAGCCTGTTTTTTGTCAGGTACATGCAATGAAACGAGAACTTGCCATTGAATTTTCCCGCGTAACCGAAGCTGCTGCACTGGCTGGTTATAAATGGTTAGGGCGCGGCGACAAGAATGAAGCCGACGGTGCAGCCGTCCACGCCATGCGCCATGTTTTAAATACCATCCAGATCGACGGCCAGATTGTGATTGGCGAAGGGGAAATTGATGAAGCCCCGATGCTCTACATCGGCGAAAAAGTCGGTACCGGCCAGGGCGATGCGGTGGATATTGCCGTTGATCCTATTGAAGGCACCCGTATGACGGCCATGGGACAGGCGAATGCGCTTGCCGTTATGGCTGTCGGGGACAGAGGCAGTTTTCTTCATGCGCCTGACATGTATATGGAGAAGCTTATCGTCGGCCCGGCGGCGCGCGGTCATATCAATCTGGATCTGCCGCTTGAGATCAATCTGCGCAATATTGCCATCGCCATGAATAAGCCGTTGTCACAGCTCACCGTGTCCATTCTGGCGAAGCCGCGCCATGACGCCGTTATCCAACAGCTTAAGCAGCTGGGCGTACGGATATTCGCTTTCCCGGATGGGGACGTGGCGGCCTCCATTCTTACCTGTATGCCCGACAGTGAAGTTGACGTGATGTACGGCATTGGCGGTGCGCCTGAAGGCGTGGTGTCCGCTGCGGTGATTCGTGCGCTGGATGGGGATATGCAGGGCAGATTACTGGCCCGGCATGATGTAAAAGGTGACAGCGAAGAGAACCGGCGGATTGGGGAATATGAGCTGAAGCGTTGTGCCGGCATGGGGATTGAAGCCGGCAAGGTGCTGCCACTCCAGGCGATGGCGCGTAACGATAACGTGATCTTTGCCGCCACCGGCATCACCAGCGGCGACCTGCTGAAAGGCATTACCCGTCAGGGCAATATGGCCACCAGCGAAACCCTGTTAATTCGCGGCAAATCGCGCACGATTCGCCGCATCCAGTCAGTGCATTATCTTGACCGCAAAGATCCCGCACTGCACCCCTTTATCCTGTAACCGCATGATTTTCGCCGGCTGGCTGCCGTGAAAGCGGGAGCCAGCATAGCAACATCACCAGGGCAGTAATAAACATCAGCATGCCAAGGCTGAACTGATCGCGCTGTGGCATGAGCGCCGACAGCGAAGCCACCAGCCCGGAACCCAGGTTCTGCAGACCACCAATCAATGCGCCCGCGCTTCCTGCCAGCCAGGCATAAGGTTCCATTGCGCCGGATGTCGCCAGGGGAAACAACATACCCGCACCAAAGAAGAACAGCGATGCCGGTACCAACAGTGTCCAGATAGTCATGATGCCAAACCAGGCCGGTACCCACATGAGCACCGCCGCCAGCAGGCAACTGTTTACCCCAAACCACATCAGGCTGTGCCAGGAACGCTGCTCGCGCCCGGCGAACCAGGCACCAAAGAAGGCGGCCGGGATAGGCAAGATAAACAAAATACTCACGGTGAAACTGTTCAGGCCAAGCACGCCACCGAGAAGTACGCCACAGCTGGCCTCAAATACGGCAATGCCCGACAGCGCGCCAACCAACAGCAGCAGATAGCGAACGAAATTCGCATCGCGTAACAACCGGATATAGCGCGTAAAGAACGGCGTGACTTCGGTAGTGACGGGGCGCGTTTCCGGTAGCCAGCGCGCCATAGCAATCGTCACGATCAGACACAGCACCAGCAGAAAAGCGAAACAGGCATGCCAGCCAAACAGCTGCGTTAACAGCGCGCCAATAACCGGTGCGACTAAGGGGCTGGCGAGCACGCCCATGTTGAGCCAGCTGTTCGCCTGACGTAAGGCATGACCGTTATAGAGGTCGCGCGGCATAGTACGCGCCATCACGCCAGCCACGCCGGTGCCCGCGCCCTGAATCGCACTGCCGAGCACCAGCATATCCAGCGACGAGGCCATCATGGCGGTGATCGAGCCGATCATAAAGATCGCCATTCCTGCTAGGATCACCGGGCGACGTCCAACGCTGTCAGACAGCGGTCCGTAGATCAGCTGCGATCCGCCATAGGTGATTAAATACGCCGCCATCACATGCTGCATCATGCCATTACGCACCTGCAGCGCATCCGCCATCGCCGCCATGGCGGGCACATAGATGGTCTGCGCCATTTGCCCTACTGCAACCAGCGCAATGAGCATGACCAGCAACGGACGATTTTCTATTTTTTTCATCATGATTGAACAAAAGGTCTGTATGAACATGAACGTTTAAGCAGCACAAATAACGGCTGAAACGGGTTGTGGCAGGAAAATATCAGGATTTCATGACAAAGCGAGTCATTAATGAAAAGTGAGTGTTCAATTCACGTCAATAATGGCTACCAGGTTGTAAACTTAACAATACAGTTTGTCGATTAGAGCCTTTGCAGCCTGACACACTGGTAATCTGCCAGTGCAGTAGAGAAGATGCTTATTCGCCTGACGATTCAACGCTGAAGGAGTAACCATGGCCGAGTGGATCAATGCTCAAGTAAAGGAAGTGAAAAACTGGACCGACGCGCTGTTTAGCCTACGGATTAAGGCACCCATTGCTCCGTTTAGCGCTGGCCAGTATGCAAAGCTGGCGCTGGAGATCGAGGGCGAACGCGTGCAACGTGCCTACTCTTACGTCAATGCACCGAATGACGACCTGCTTGAGTTCTACTTAGTCACCGTGCCTGACGGTAAGCTAAGCCCCCATCTTCAGGCGCTGCGTCCCGGCGAGCAGGTCATGATTACCAAAGATGCTGCGGGCTTTTTTATCCTGGATGAAGTGCCGGACTGTCAGACCTTATGGATGCTGGCAACCGGTACGGCCGTCGGTCCTTATCTGTCGATTTTGCAGCAGGGCGAAGGTCTGGATCGCTTCGATAACATCGTGTTAGTGCATGCCGCGCGTTACGCAGCCGACCTCAGCTTTTTGCCCCTCATGCAGCAACTTCAGCAAATCTACAACGGCAAGCTGCAGGTAATTACGGTCGTCAGCCGTGAAGAAAGTATGGGCTCATTGACCGGTCGTGTGCCGGCATTAATCGAAAGTGGCGAGCTGGAGCGGGCGGCCGGTTTACCTATAGAGGCAGAAACCAGCCACGTGATGGTCTGCGGCAACCCGCAGATGGTACGTGACACGCAGCAGTTGTTGAAAGAGACACGTGGCATGCGCAAGCACCTCAAGCGCAAGCCCGGTCATATCACCAGTGAGAACTACTGGTAACTCGCACGTTTCAGACGTAAAGGCACCGGCGTGGCACCAAAGCGGTTGTCGCCAGCGGTGCCACGAAACACGCCCAGGTCCAGAATGAATCCTGCCAGAATGATAAAAGGCAGCACGCGCCCGATCACCCACTGCAGGATATCGCCGGTCATGCTCCAGTTGCCCGCCATCAGCAGCCAGGCGGCAATCAGTAACAGCGCCCAATAACCCCGGCGATCGCGATCGTGCAGGCGCTTAACCAGGATGGCGCTGGCGGGCCACAATAAACACACGATGCCAAACGCGGCCATTTGTGTATCCACCAGATCGTTACCGGCCAGAAAAAACAGCACGCTGGTTAACAATAACCAGATCGCCTGCCAGAGCCAGAAATCCCGGCGCCCGATGCGGCCCCGAAAAGAGAAAAACCATTGCTGTAATATCATGCACGTTCCTCCAGACAAAATTTTACGCTGCACGCTTTTGACCTTGAAGGTAAAAACCGTTCTAATTTGATATCGAGTTTATTGGTCAGGGCCGACAACATGAAGAATTTGCCAGGCGTACTGTTGCTGAGTCTTGCGCTAACGGTTCCGGTTTTTGCTGCCGATCCGTCACCCCTCGACAAGGCAGAACATATGCCTACCGCGCCCTACCTGTTAACGGGTGCGCCCACGCTGGATATGACTATCGGCCAGTTTCGTGAAAAATATAATCTGGCGAATCCACAACTGCCGCTGCTGGAGTACCGCGCCATTGATTCCCGCGATGAAAAAACCGATCTGACGCGGGCAGCCACCAAGATTAACGAAACGCTTTACTCTTCCACGGCGCTTGAGCCTGGCACGGGTAAAATTAAAACGCTGCAGATCACCTGGCTCCCGGTACCTGGCCCTGATCAGAGTGCGTCCCAGGCCAAAGCCATGGATTATATGACCGCTCTGTTACGTTTTTTTGTGCCGGGACTCACGCCAGAAGAGGGACGTAAAAAGCTGGAAACGCTGCTTAAATCGGGCAAAGGCTCACGATACTACGAGCACGTTGAAGGTGCACTGCGTTTTGTGGTTTCCGACAACGGGGATAAAGGATTAACCTTTGCCATTGAGCCGGTAAAACTTGCGCTCGCCGCGCCCTGATGGTCGGGGCAAAAATGACGAAAAGCAAAGCCACGACGTTATTTGATCTCTATACTGTCTGGCAGACAACGTTGCCCCGGGGCAGCGCCATTTCATGTATCGCGTTATGCGGAGGATAGAATGCGACATCCACTGGTTATGGGTAACTGGAAGTTGAATGGCAGCAAGCATATGACAGCCGAACTGATCGACGGTCTGCGTAAAGAACTGTCGGGCGTTGAGGGTTGTGGCGTTGCTATCGCCCCGCCCGCGCTCTATCTTGATCAGGCGAAACATGCCATCTCCGGTAGCCACATCGCACTGGGTGCTCAAAACGTTGATGTGAACCTCTCTGGCGCATTCACCGGCGAAGTGTCCGCTGAAATGCTGAAAGATATCGGCGCGAAATACATCATCATTGGTCACTCAGAACGTCGCACTTATCATAAAGAAAGTGACGAGTTCATTGCGAAAAAATATGCCGTGTTGAAAGCGACGGGCCTGGTGCCGGTTCTTTGCATCGGTGAAACCGAAGCAGAAAACGAAGCGGGCAAAACGGAAGAAGTCTGTGCACGTCAGCTTGATGCTGTGCTGACCACTCAAGGCGCTGAAGCGTTTAAAGACGCGGTCATCGCTTACGAACCGGTATGGGCGATCGGTACCGGGAAGTCAGCCACACCTGCTCAGGCGCAGGCGGTTCACAAATTTATTCGTGACCATATTGCCAAAAAAGATGCTGCCATCGCTGAGCAAGTGATTATTCAGTACGGTGGTTCAGTTAACGATAAAAATGCTGCCGAGCTGTTTACTCAGCCGGACATCGACGGTGCACTGGTTGGTGGCGCGTCACTGAAAGCCGATGCGTTTGCCGTAATCGTTAAAGCCGCTGCGGCGGCTAAACAACGCTAACCGGCGATTGAGCACAGCATAAGCGGCCTCATCAGGCCGCTTTTTTTATGGGTTGTAGCAGGGCGCAGTCGTGATCCTGCACCTCCTCTGCCGATCCCTTATTCAGCAAAAGCCAGTTGCGCTCTACCGCCATCAGCACCAGACGACCATCTGATAAGCCGGTCAGTGCCATGCCGAATTTCCCCATTGCATTCTTAGCATCCGGGACTTCAGACGCTAACCGGATAAAGACACTCTGTTGATCCAGTTCCGCCTGACTGAGCACCCGCACAATATAGTGATGGTTCAGAAAGGTAACATCCTTCCACTGCGCATTGAGAGTCGGTGCCAGTGCATCCAGTTGCTGACGGACATCGGGCCGTAAGCAGGAAATATGAATATGCAGCTGGTTTTGGGTACGCCCGTATTCGGAATTGATCGCCAGCGACAGCACAGTGTCTTTAATGGGCGAACCGAATTTCTGCGCCACTACGCCTCTGTCCTGCCAGGCAAAGCTGAAAAAATTGGGTGTGGCTGTGCTGAGCAACCGCGGGCTTTCGATGCCGGTTATCTTATCAACGGGAATTAACAGGTATTGCAAGGGGCCGTTACGGTCTTTGAGCAGTGTATAACGCTGCTGCAGATCGACTCGCTGGCAAGGCGCGGGTTGCCCGTTATTCTGCTGATTGGGTACGCACTTTTCGCTGACGATCTGCCAAAGCGCATCGGCATTGCCTTTAACATGAAGGGAAGCTATCCCCATTCCTGTCACGACAAGCACCAGCAGAAACGCAATGATGATGAAGGCCCGACGATTTGCCTGCATAGTTACCCTCTCCATACTGAATCAGTCAGCATCCTCGCCTGACAGTGCCGGAATGTCACGCATAAAAAAACCAGCGTTTCCGCTGGCTTAGATTGTGTCAGTCAATCGTTACGGCTTCATGACCTGGTCATAGGTGCCGCCGTCCGCGAAGTGGGTTTTTTGTGCTTTAGCCCAACCCCCGAATTTGTCGTCCACGGTAAACAGTTTTACAGGGGCAAAGGTGCTGGCGAACTTCTTCGCAACCTCAGCATTGCGCGGACGATAGTAGTTTTCGGCGGCAATCGTCTGTCCCTCGGTCGAGTAGAGGTACTTCAGATAGGCCTCAGCCACGGGACGAGTTCCCTTCTCATCAACCACCTTATCCACCACGGAAACCGTTGGCTCTGCCAGAATAGACTCGCTTGGGGTGACGATCTCAAATTTGTCTTTGCCCAGCTTATTCACGGCCAGGTACGCCTCATTTTCCCAGGCGATGAGAACATCACCGATGCCGCGCTCAACAAAGGTGTTGGTCGCGCCGCGCGCACCGGAGTCCTGGACTTCGACATTTTTAAACAGGGCTTTCACATAGCTCAGTGCTTTTGCCTGATCGCCGTTGTTGTGATCCAGCGCCCAGCCCCAGGCTGCCAGGTAATTCCAGCGAGCACCACCTGAAGTTTTGGGATTAGGCGTGATGACGGAAACACCGGGTTTAATCAGATCGTTCCAGTCATGAATCCCTTTGGGGTTGCCTTTACGAACCAGGAACACAATCGTGGATGTATAAGGTGCCGAATTATCCGGCAGACGCTTAATCCAGTTCTTATCAATACGACCGCGTTCAGCAATGGCATCGATATCAGACTGCAGCGCCAGCGTCACAACGTCAGCGCGAATGCCGTTTATGACGGATGTCGCCTGTTTGCCTGAACCACCATGCGACTGGCGGACCACCACGTCATCGCCCGTTTCCTGTTTGTAGTGCGCACTGAAGGCCTTGTTGTATTGCTCATACAGTTCACGGGTGGGATCGTAAGAAACGTTTAACAGCTGGATATCCTTCGCCAGAACACTGCCTGATGCCAGTAACAAGCTAATACCAATGGCCCATTTATTCATTACGCACTCTCCCAGTTCATTATGGGACAAGCGTGACATAAACTTTTTCAGAGCTAAAAGAATTAAAAATAAGCGGTTATAACTTTGGGGAATATAGGAAAGGCGTAAGGGCATACCGTTAAGCATGCCCGTTAAGGCTGAGAAAATCAGTAAAGCTGTTTCGCCGTATCCATCCAGTCACGCTTGAACGGACGCTTCATGTTCTCAATCGCATCGATGATATCGTGATGAACCATCTTGTCGTTCTGGATACCTACGCAACGGCCACCGTAGCCCTGCATGAGCAGTTCGATGGAATAGGCACCCATACGGGACGCCAGAATGCGGTCATAGGCACAAGGCGCGCCGCCACGTTGAATGTGGCCCAGAACCGTGGCGCGCGTTTCGCGTTTGGTTTCAGTCTCAATAAAGCGCGCCAGATCGTCGATGTCACAAATGTGCTCAGTGATGGCAACAATCGCATGCTTTTTGCCTTTCGCAATACCGGCTTTAATTTCTGCCACCAGCTCTTCGCGGGTGTATGGAATTTCTGGCAACACAATAAATTCGCACCCGCCGGCAATGGCGGCAGCCAGGGTCAAATCACCACAATAACGGCCCATCACTTCGACGATGGAGATACGCTGGTGTGATGAAGAGGTATCGCGCAGGCGGTCAATGGCTTCAACCACCGTCTCCAGTGCCGTAAAGTAGCCAATGGTGTAATCAGTACCGGCAACATCATTATCGATAGTGCCTGGCAGGCCAATACAGGGGAACCCCATCTCGGTCAGTCGCTTCGCCCCCATATAGGAGCCATCTCCGCCAATAACGACGAGCGCATCAATACCGCGTTTTTTCAGGTTTTCAATGGCCACCTGGCGAACATCATCATTACGAAACTCAGGAAAGCGCGCTGAACCCAGAAAAGTGCCGCCGCGATTAATCATATCGGACACGCTGTAACGGTCGAGATTGATCATGCGATCTTCGTACAAACCCTGATAGCCGTCATAGATACCAAAAACTTCCAGCCCTTCACTTAATGCGGACCGAACTACGCCGCGAATGGCTGCGTTCATGCCTGGGGCGTCACCGCCGCTGGTCAGTACACCAATTTTTTTGATCATGACAACCTCTGGATTGTTCAAAGCTAAGGGTTAATCCGGCCTGTTCAACGCTGATAAACACGATTGTGATGAGCGCGACATATGATGGCAGATAGTATATCAAAGGCCTGCGGCTGAATTGATTCAGGTCAGACAACTTTTCACTAATTTTTTGCAGTAATGTTAACGATATGCCGTTTCCATTTTGTTAACTTAATTCATGTAAGTTAAAAGTTAAAAGAATCCTGCTTTTCAAACGGTACCACAGAACAGGGATCCTGATGAATAATGACATCCGAACCGGGAAAAGCTTTTCGCAGCGCTTTCTCTACCTGATCGGCGATACGATGTGCCTGGACGAGCGGTAGTTGATCTTCGAGCTCAACGTGAAGCTGGATGAACTTTGTCGGGCCAGACTGACGCGTTCGCACATCGTGTATCCCCTGCACGCCCGGCCAGTTGGATGAAATCGAAATGATTTGTTGCCGCTCTTCGTCGGGTAAGGCTCTGTCGAGTAACGACTGTACCGCCTCATAACCCATACGCAATGCACTAAAAAGAATATAGACACCAATGCCGAGCGCAAACAGCGCATCGGCACGCGTGAAACCGTAGCTGCTTAATATCAGCGCCACCAGAATAGCGCCGTTCATAAACACATCGGACTGATAGTGCAGCATATCTGCCCGAATGGCCTGGCTGCGGGTTTTTCGCACGACCCAGCGTTGAAAGGTGACCAGAAATAACGTCGAAACCAGAGCCACCAGGGTCACAATGATCCCGATGCCGGGCGAGCGCAGTTCATTGGGGGACGCGAGATGCTGAATACCGGTGAGAAAGAGGAAGAGTGCTGAACCCGAAATAAACATGCTTTGTGCCAGTGCCGCCAGTGATTCGGCTTTACCATGACCAAACGTATGGTCCGCATCGGCAGGCTGTAAGGAATAACGCACCACCAGCAGGTTAGTAAGAGAAGCGGCGATATCAACCAATGAATCCACCAGCGCTGCCAGCAAACTCACCGATCCGGTGTACCACCAGGCAAAAATCTTCACGATCAACAGGATGGAAGCAAGCAGCGTCGCCGCAACTGCCGCAGATTGTATTAACTTTCCGTACGAAGCCTGCATGCCATCACTCCATGGACATCATTACTGAGAACGTAAAGCAGAATGAGAGAAGGGATAAGTTTAACACCATAGGCAGCGTCGCGCCTGACTGTTCAACTGCCATGGAGAGTCATGAGGAAGGTGTATTTCGGAAGGGAATTAGCCTGGTACTTCGCCCCATCCTGATGTAAGACGGGGCGAATTGCCTGTCTGAACAGGCGCCAAATCAACGTGCAGATTTGGTTCAGTGCTTAGCAGCCGTTACTTTTTGCCGCCTTTCTTGCCCGCTTCGGAGGCTTTTTCGGGGTTATTTTTGAAATTACCGCCGCCGCCATTGCCGCTGCTCTTACCGCCTTTCTTACCGGCTTCAGACGCTTTTTGCGGGTTGTCTGCGAAATTACCTGAACCACCACGATGCTCTGCCATAATTTACTCCGTTAATAGATTAATTCGGACTACATGATGTGGTTGCTGCTCTCCGTTAATTTCGTAAGTACATCGGCGTCCATGCTGAGACAATTTAAGTGTAGGTGGGGGCAATTAACGTGCAAGCGGAACGGGATATTTCCAGCTAATTGAAATATAAATGAAATTAAATCGAATTCGAAAATAACACATAAATATCAGCAAGTTGAAAACTTTAAAGAAAAATGAAATATGCGCACTGAGGGAAAGCAGCAAAAAGCGGAATGAATAAAAAACAGGAAGAAAACCAAAGGCATTTCATATTTACCCGGTTCGGGGCAGGAATTGTAAGTTTATCGTAAATGATAAATAACAGATAAAAAAACCCCCTCATCATGAGGGGGAAGACAGGGATGTGTCTATGGCAAGGAAAACAGGGATACTATTTACTACTGGTTACTACTGGTACGACTCACGGGTTGCAGCGATGATGCTGGCTGCAGATTCGAGAGCTTGCGTAATGTGTTTAAACGCTGCTCGTAATTCTTCTGTAACGCGGCTTGCTGCTCAGGCGTTAACAGGCGATACATCTGATTGCGGACCCGCGCCATCTCAACCTGCTGTTCGACCTGAACTCTGGCAATGGCTTCGGCTTTATTGCGGATGGCCGCTTCGTTAAATTTATCTGCAGTCACCAGATCGTGCATGGCTGCGATATCATCAATGTTCGTTGCAGGACGCTCATGTCGGGCTTGCTGCATAAGGTCACGCATCTGCTGTCTTTGATGTTCCGTCAACTCAATGCCGTCGAACATGTGACTTTGCGAATTTTGCGTCATACTGCCTGTCGTAAATCCGCCGTGATGCACCTCATCAAGCGCCATCGACTCTGCTGCTCTTGCGCTGGCGTTACAGAGAACCATCGCTGAGGCAATAACGACGGCGGTTAATTTGCGCATCGTTTACTCCAGTTCGTTCTGTTTTGCGATTCAACGATAGCCAGTGTACGGCGACAGCTGCAAACATCCGTCAGGGGGTGTAAAAGTACGTAAAGCGATGGATTGGTATCATAGGAACACGCTATTTTGCCTGCGGAGGGCTACAAAAATGAATAAAATCCTGTTGGTAGATGATGACCGCGAATTAACTTCGCTTTTGAAAGAGCTGTTAGAAATGGAAGGGTTTGAAGTTGTGGTCGCCAGTGATGGTGAGCAAGCGTTGAACCTGCTCGATAACTCAATTGATTTGCTTTTACTGGACGTCATGATGCCGAAGAAAAACGGCATCGACACCCTGAAAGAATTACGCCAGCAATACCAGACGCCCGTCATTATGCTCACCGCACGTGGAAGCGAGCTGGATCGCGTGCTGGGCCTTGAACTGGGTGCTGATGACTATCTGCCAAAACCCTTCAACGATCGTGAGCTGGTCGCGCGTATCCGCGCTATCCTGCGCCGCTCGAACTGGAGTGAACAACAGCAGCAACACGACAACAGTTCACCGACGCTCGAAGTTGACTGTCTGCGCCTGAATCCGGGTCGTCAGGAAGCCAGTTTCGACAGTGAAACGCTGGATCTCACCGGCACGGAATTCACCCTGCTTTATCTTTTGGCACAGCATTTGGGCCAGGTTGTCTCTCGCGAGCACCTTAGCCAGGAAGTTCTGGGTAAGCGCCTTACGCCTTTTGACCGCGCCATTGATATGCACATCTCCAACCTGCGTCGTAAGCTTCCCGAACGCCGTGACGGCCACCCGTGGTTTAAAACCTTACGTGGCCGCGGCTACCTGATGGTTTCTGCATCATGATAGGAAGTTTGACTACCCGCATCTTTGCTATCTTCTGGCTGACGCTGGCGCTGGTATTGATGCTGGTGCTCATGGTACCCAAGCTCGACTCACGTCAGATGACGGCGCTACTGGAAAGCGAGCAGCGTCAGGGGACGATGATAGAGCAGCACGTTGAAGCAGAGCTATCGCGCGATCCCCCGAATGATTTGATGTGGTGGCGGCGCTTATTTCGGGCTATTGAGAAATGGGCACCGCCCGGTCAGCGCTTGCTGTTAGTCACCAGCGAAGGCCGGGTCATTGGCGCGCAGCATAATGAAATGCAGGTTATCCGTAACTTTATCGGTCAATCAGATAATGCCGACCATCCGCAGAAGAAAAAGTATGGTCGGGTCGAGATGGTCGGCCCCTTCGCTGTACGCGATGGGGAAGATAATTATCAGCTCTATCTGATCCGTCCCGCCAGCAGCTCTCAACTGGACTTTATTAACCTGCTGTTTGACCGGCCTCTACTGTTGCTTATCGTTACCATGCTGATTAGCTCACCGCTTCTGCTCTGGCTGGCATGGAGCCTGGCGCGTCCAGCGCGAAAACTCAAATACGCGGCGGATGAAGTCGCCAGCGGCAACCTGCGCCAGCATCCAGAACTGGAATCTGGCCCGCAGGAGTTTCTGGCCGCGGGCTCCAGCTTCAACCAGATGGTCAGTGCGCTGGAACGTATGATGAACGGTCAGCAACGCTTACTGTCCGATATCAGCCACGAATTGCGTACGCCACTGACGCGATTACAGCTGGCTACGGCTCTGCTGCGTCGCCGTCATGGCGAAGGCAAAGAGCTGGAGCGCATTGAGATGGAAGCTCAGCGACTGGATGGCATGATTAATGACCTGCTTGTGCTGTCGAGAACGCAGCACAAGAATGCGCTGGTGAGCGAAGCCATGAAGGCGAATCAACTCTGGAACGACGTGCTGGAAGATGCCAGGTTTGAAGCGGAGCAAATGGGTAAAACCCTGGAGATTCCTTATCCTCCTGGCCCCTGGCCGCTTTACGGTAATCCGCATGCGCTCGAAAGCGCCCTGGAGAACATTGTGCGTAATGCTTTACGCTACTCACATACGCATATCAGCGTCAGTTTTTCAGTCGATATTTCGGGCATTACGGTGCACGTTGATGACGATGGTCCTGGCGTGAGCCCGGAAGATCGCGAGCAGATATTCCGCCCTTTCTACCGAACGGATGAAGCCCGGGACAGGGAATCCGGCGGCACAGGTCTGGGGCTGGCGATTGTGGAAACGGCCATACAGCAACATCGTGGATGGGTCAAAGCGGATGACAGCCCACTCGGTGGCTTGCGTCTTACTATCTGGCTCCCACTCTACTCCTCTGCAAGGCAATAATTTGCTATGCTTCGGCCCTCGTTATCGGGGGCCTTATGCTTAACATCGTATTATTTGAACCAGAAATCCCACCTAACACAGGCAATATTATTCGCCTGTGTGCGAATACCGGTTTCCAGCTCCACCTGATTGAGCCGCTTGGCTTTGCCTGGGACGATAAACGTCTTCGCCGTGCGGGGCTGGATTACCACGAATTTACCGCCATCAAATTTCATGCTGATTATCCGGCTTTTCTCGCAACAGAGCAGCCTGAGCGCCTGTTTGCGCTAACCACGAAAGGCACACCGGCACACAGTGCGGTCAGCTATCAGCGAGGTGATTATTTGCTGTTTGGCCCGGAAAGCCGTGGGTTACCTGCAGAGGTGTTGCAGGCATTGCCTGCAGAGCAAAAAATACGCATTCCCATGATGGCGGAAAGCCGCAGCATGAACCTGTCTAATGCGGTATCGGTTGTGGTGTACGAAGCGTGGCGCCAACTCGACTATGCTGGCGCACTGATCAAATCCTAAATGCCATCACCAAACTGGAAGCCGGCACCATTGCCGTTAAAGTGTTGATCCATATCCATTGACGGCTTTTCACTGCCGGGCTTACCGACGATGCGGGCAGGGACACCGGCAGCAGTCGTATGCGGTGGAATAGATTGCAATACGACAGAACCGGCCCCAATTTTGGCACCGCGCCCTACCTCGATATTGCCCAGGATTTTTGCACCTGCACCAATCATCACGCCTTCACGAATTTTCGGATGGCGGTCTCCGCTGGTTTTACCGGTGCCGCCAAGCGTGACTGACTGCAAAATTGAGACATCGTTTTCCACAACGGCTGTCTCACCGATCACAATGCCGGTCGCATGATCCAGCATGATCCCGTGACCGATTTTTGCAGCCGGATGAATATCCACCGCAAACGAGACAGACACTTCGTTCTGCAGATAAACCGCTAAGGCGCGTCGACCTTCATTCCACAGCCAGTGTCCAATGCGATGTGCCTGAAGAGCATGAAATCCTTTCAGATAAAGCAGTGGCGTGGAATATTTATCAACCGCGGGATCGCGCAGACGTACCGCCTGAATATCACAGGCCGCAGAGGCAATCATTGAGGGATCTTCACGGTATGCTTCTTCGACCACTTCACGAATCGCGATAGCAGGCATAATTGGATTAGCCAGTTTATTCGCCAGCATATAGCTCAGGGCACTGCCAAGATTCTCGTGCTTGAGCAATGTCGCGTGGTAAAAGCTGGCCAGCATCGGCTCGCAGTCTGCCAGCGCTCGTGCTTCTGCCTTGATATTATTCCAGACCAGTTCTAACTCATCAGACGACATGCTGTTTTCTCCCGATAAAAAAAGCGCCTTAACCGGCGCTACAGGTGATGATGCCTGGCTTCCTGCTTTAGTTTGTACTGTTTTCGTCCTTCCTTGAACGCCCCAGCAGGCTTAATGCTGCATCTCGTGCCGGTTTTCCGCAATAGAGCACCTGATAAATCTGTTCGGTAATCGGCATTTCGACCCCGACGCGTGCGGCCAGTGCTTTGACTTCTTTGGTGTTTCTGTAACCTTCTACAACTTGTCCGATAATGCGCTGCGCACCATCAACATCTTCGCCCTGTCCGAGCATCATGCCAAAACGGCGGTTGCGCGACTGATTATCGGTACAGGTTAGCACCAGGTCACCCAGACCGGCCATGCCCATAAACGTCGTCGGATCGGCACCCAGCGCCGCGCCAAGACGACTCATCTCAGCCAGTCCGCGGGTGATTAAGGCTGTTCGGGCGTTTGCGCCAAAACCGATGCCATCTGACATCCCGGCACCAATCGCAATCACGTTTTTCACTGCGCCGCCCAGCTGAACCCCAATAAAATCGGGATTACTGTATACGCGAAAGCTTTTGCCGCAGTGCAGTCGCGCCTGCAAATCATCCGCAAATTGTGAATCGGTGGCCGCCAGAGCAATCGCCGTCGGTAAACCCGCAGCCAACTCTTTCGCAAACGTTGGGCCGGAGATCACCGCCAGTGGAATCGCCTCACCCAGGATTTCCCGTGCAACATCCTGCAGCAGACGACCGGTTTCTTTTTCCAGCCCTTTCGTCGCCCAGACAATGCGTGAGTCATCGCGCAAACCGGGTTTGATCTGCGTCAGCACATCGCCAAAAACGTGGCTGGGCACGACAACCAGCAGATCGCGGCTGGCAGCGATGACACTCGCCAGATCGGGTTCAACAGTCAGATTATCGGGAAAAGGAACATCAGGCAGGAAAGCAAGATTGCAGCGGTCGGACTGCAGTTGTGCCATATGAGCGGGATTGTGGCCCCACAACAACACCGGATGGCCATTGCGGGCCAGCGTAATCGCCAAAGCGGTGCCGTATGAACCGGCACCGATGACGCTAATCGAAGCGTGAGTACTCATCAGGCATCCTGATGTTGCGCAGCACCTTCTTCGCCTTGCTGCTGCTGCAGATAGTTCATGAACAGCGCATCAAAGTTCACTGGCGCAAGGTTGAGTTGCGGGAACGTTCCACGGGAAACAAGGCTGGTGATACATTCACGGGCATACGGGAACAGGATATTCGGACAGTAAGCGCCCAGGCAATGCGCCATCTGAGTACCGTCAATGCCGCCGATGGTGAAAATACCGGCCTGCTGAACTTCACACAGGAAAGCGGTCTCTTCGCCAACGGTCGCGGTTACGGTCACACGCAGCACCACTTCATACACTTCATCAGCCAGCTGCGAAGAAGCAGTATCCAGATCCAGCTTAACGTCTGGTTCCCACTCTTTCTGAAACACTTGTGGCGCGTTCGGCGCTTCAAAAGAAATATCTTTCGTGTAAACGCGCTGAATCTGGAATTGCATTTCGTTAGTGTTATGTTCTGACATGTGACTAAGTCCTGTAAGTTAAAATGTCTGGCGTAAAACTACGCCTGAAGTAACGGATCTAAACCTTCACGATCGTTCAGCGCCATCAGATCGTCGCAGCCACCAATATGCTGACCGTCGATAAAAATCTGCGGGACGGTAGTCCGGCCACTGCGCTTAATCATCTCTTCGCGTTTTGCCATGTCCCCATCGATGGGAATCTCCTGGAACGCCACGCCTTTTTGACTCAGTAGCGCTTTTGCCCGGTGGCAATAAGGACAGGTTGCTTTAATGTAAATCTCAACGTTTGCCATAGGGACCTCAGGATGATTATTTACCGCGAACCAGCGGCAGATTTTCGCCGCTCCAACCGCTGATACCGTCTTTCAGAACGGACACCTGGTTGAATCCGGCCGCACTCAGATTTGCAGCAGGTTCGGCTGCGCTTTGTCCGGTTGCACATACCACAATTATGGGCTGTGGTTTGTGCTTTTCCAACTCACCCAGGCTGCCTTTCTTGATATCTGCGGCAGCCACATTAATCGCGCCCGAAATATGACCCTTGCGGTAATCGTCACGCGAACGCACGTCTACTACCACCGCGTCCTCTTTGTTAATAAGTCGGGTTGCTTCACCTCGACTGATCGTTTTTACTTTAGAGAACATTCCTTTAACGGTGGTCACAATCACCAATATAAGTAATACGACCCATGCCAGACTCAGGACGGGGTGATTGCTTGCAAACTGCATAATTTCTTGCATGAGGGGTAACGACTCCAGACCGGGCTAATAAGCTAAAACAAGGCTTCTGAGTATACCTGCGCCACTTCGCATGTACAGACGCTAAGCGGACAGAGTGAAGATTTGTGCGTCATTTTCCAAAAAAATGAGCGGAATGGCAAAAATGACGTGACGCTGGTGCCTTGTCCTGATGAAAATGGATCACTCTGGGAAAGCAAAAGCCGGTCGGCAATGCTGGTAAGCAACTGTTCATCGTGGAATAATCATCGACCTATGAAGGGAAAGATAACCGTTCTACCAACATGGACTCGTTACAACGGTCGCATCCTGCCGTTGTTCACCCGCTTGTCCGCCCTGTCTTTTAGCCTGCTTTATGCGGGCCTGTTGCTTTTCCCTGCGCCCGGCGTAGCCGCAGATGACAATAAAGCGCAACTGAAATCTATTCAGCAAGAAATTGCAGAAAAAGAAAAAAGCGTAAAAGCGCAAAAAGTTCAGCGTAGTCAGTTGCTCAATCAGTTGCAGAGTCAGGAAAAAATCATTGCTCAGGCAAGTCGACAGTTGCGGGAAACCCGTAACAGCCTGTCGGCCCTGAATGGTGAAATCACGCAGGTCACCGCCTCGGTTTCCCGCCTTGAGAAACAGCAGGCTCAACAGGAAAAGCTGCTTGCAGAACAGTTGGACGCGGCTTTCCGCCAGGGCCAGCATAAAGGCCTGCAACTCCTGTTAGGGGGCGAAGAGAGCCAGCGCAGCGAACGTATTCTGGCTTACTTTGGTTATCTGAATACCGCACGCCAGGAAAATATCACCGCCCTGCAAACCACCCGTCAGGAATTAGCCCAACAGCGCGCGTCACTGGAACAAAAGCAGCAGCAACAGAAATCGTTGTTAACACAGCAGCAAGAACAACAAGACAAACTCCAGCAAGCCAGCGCAGCCCGTAAAAAAACCCTGACCTCTCTGGAAAGTGCCCTGCAGAAAGATCAGGCTGACCTGGTTGAGATGCGTCAGAACGAAAGCCGTCTGCAAGATAAAATTGCCCGTGCCGAACGTGAAGCCCGTGAGCGCGCAGCCCGTGAAGCACGCGAGGCAGAAAAAGTGCGTCAGCGTCAGGTGCAGGCTAAAGCCAAAGGCTCCAGCTATCAGCCAACACAAAGCGAGCGCGAACTGATGGCGCGAACAGGTGGACTGGGCCGTCCCAACGGTCAGGATATCTGGCCAGTACGGGGCCGCGTCGAGCATCGCTTTGGCGAGGAGCTCCAGGGTGAATTACGCTGGAAAGGCCTGGTCATTGCCGCCCCAGAGGGCACAGAAGTCAAAGCCATTGCCGATGGTCGTGTGTTGATGGCCGACTGGTTGCAAGGTTATGGCCTGGTCGTGGTCATCGAGCATGGTAAAGGGGATATGAGCCTGTATGGTTATAACCAAAGTGCGCTGGTCAGCGTGGGTGCCCAAGTGAAAGCAGGCCAGCCTGTTGCGCTGGTCGGCACCAGCGGTGGTCGCGGAACGCCTTCGCTCTACTTTGAAATCCGACGTCAGGGCAAGGCGGTCAACCCCATTCCGTGGTTAGGGAAATAAGTGCTACATCATCGTCATAAGATCACCGCGTTGTTGTGCGGCTTGCTGCTCAGTTGCGCGGCCCAGGCTGCTAAGCTCGCCATCGTTATTGATGATTTCGGCTACCGGCCAACGGAAGAGAATAAAGTACTGCAAATGCCGCGGGCGATTTCTATTGCCGTGCTTCCCGATGCGCCTTATGCCCGCCAGATGGCGACCAAAGCGCATAACGGCGGGCGTGAAGTGCTGATTCACCTGCCTATGGCACCGTTAAGTAAGCAACCGCTGGAAAAAAACACCTTAACGCCCGAAATGAGCAGCGCGGAAATTGAGCGCATCATTCGGAGTGCGGTGAATAATGTCCCCTATGCGGTGGGGCTGAATAACCATATGGGCAGCAAAATGACTTCCAGCCTGCCCGGTATGCAAAAAGTCATGCAGGTGCTTAATCAGTACAACCTGTATTTCCTCGACAGCATGACGATTGGTAACAGCCAGTCACTGCAGGCCGCGCAGGGAACGCACGTCAGAGTACTCAAGCGCCGCGTATTCCTGGATGACAGTCAGGACATCAATTCTATTCGTCAGCAATTTAGCCGGGCAGTCAAGCTAGCCCAGCGGGATGGCTACGCTATTGCGATCGGTCATCCGCATCCTAATACCGTGCGTGTGCTGCAACAAATGTTGCCCTCCTTGCCGGCGGATATCACCCTGGTGACACCGGGTCAGTTACTGAATGAGCCGATGCGCAACGGCAACACCTCGCCGACTAACACTCCGCCACGCAGCAAGCCATCGCAGGGTTTCCAGCCGCCGGGTGAATGTAAAGTGAAGCAGCCGCTGGCGCCCGTACCGGCTACGCGCGCGCTGGGCGTGATTGGAGAAAGCATCACAGAAAGTCCGCTTTATCACCGGCTCGATGAACTCTTCTGAAATATGCTGCACCCGGCATTAAACCGGGTGCAGCATATTTACACTACGCAAACTTACGTCATCTCACCCTGTGTTTGATGAGCACTCGCGGGCTCAATTATGCCCAGTTCAAAATCACCTTTCCCGACTGCCCCGAGCGCATTTCGTCGAACCCCTGCTGGAAATCATCGATAGCATAACGATGGGTAATGATTGGTGTAAGATCTAACCCTGACTGAATCAGTGCAGCCATTTTATACCAGGTTTCAAACATCTCTCGTCCGTATATCCCTTTGATAAACAGCCCTTTGAATATCACCTGGTTCCAGTCAATGGCCATTTCTCCGGGAGGAATGCCCAGCAAGGCGAGCCGACCGCCGTGATTCATCACCTCAAGCAGGGTTCGAAAAGCAGGTGGTGCGCCTGACATTTCTAATCCCACGTCGAAGCCTTCTTTCATATCCAGTGACTGCATGACCTCACGCAGATCTTGTTTTGCGACATTGACTGCACGGGTTACACCCATTTTGCGGGCCAGCTCAAGGCGATAATCATTAATGTCCGTAATCACGACATTACGCGCACCGACATGCCGGCACACGGCCGCGGCCATAATACCGATAGGGCCGGCACCGGAAATAAGCACGTCTTCTCCGACCAGGTCGAAAGATAAAGCGGTATGTACCGCGTTGCCGAAAGGATCAAAAATCGCCGCCAGTTCGTCGGAGATATTGTCAGGGATTTTGAACGCATTAAAGGCGGGAATAACCAGATATTCAGCAAAACACCCTTGCCGGTTAACGCCCACGCCTTGAGTATTGCGACACAGATGGGTACGACCGGCACGGCAGTTGCGACAGTGCCCGCACGTTATGTGGCCTTCGCCAGAAACCCGATCGCCAATGTTAAATCCCTTGACCTCCTGACCAATAGCGACGACCTCGCCCACATATTCATGGCCGACAATCATAGGCACCGGAATCGTTTTACGTGACCAGTCGTCCCAGTTATAGATATGTACGTCAGTCCCGCAGATGGCGGTTTTGCGAATTTTTATCAATAAATCGTTATGACCCGGCTCGGGAACCGGCGCATCAGTCACCATCCAGATGCCCTGCTCTTTTTTCAACTTAGCCAGTGCTTTCATGGTCAATCCTCAGGCGATGACGCCAAGTTGTTTACCAATACGCGTGAAAGCCGCCACCGCCGTTTCCAGTTGCTGCTGGCTGTGTGCTGCTGAAATTTGGGTTCGGATTCGCGCCTGACCTTTTGGCACAACCGGATAGAAAAACCCGGTAACATAGATACCTTCATGTTGTAACAGCTGAGCAAATTCCTGCGCGACGCTGGCTTCTCCCAGCATGACGGGAATGATGGCGTGATCGGCACCAGCCAGCGTAAAACCTGCCGATGTCATTTTTTCACGGAAGAAGCGTGCGTTGTCCCACAGGCGCTGACGCAGACCGTCGCCTTCGCTTAATAAATCCAGTACGCGAATAGAGGCCGCCACAATCGCCGGTGCCAGGGAGTTAGAGAACAGGTAAGGTCGTGAGCGCTGGCGTAACCATTCCACTACCTCTGCTTTTGCCGCGGTGTATCCGCCCGATGCACCGCCCAGCGCCTTGCCCAGAGTGCCGGTGATAATGTCTACCCTGCCCATGACCTCGCAATACTCATGGGTTCCACGACCGGCGTTACCCACAAAACCCACCGCATGGGAATCATCCACCATGACCAGCGCTGAATATTCGTCTGCCAGATCGCAAATGGCTTTCAGATTGGCGATCACGCCGTCCATTGAAAACACACCATCCGTCGCAATCATCACTGTCTGCGCACCGTTATCCCTGGCTTCCTGAAGGCGGGCGCGCAGTTGGGTCATGTCATTGTTGGCATAACGATAGCGCTGTGCTTTGCACAGGCGGACACCATCGATAATCGACGCATGATTAAGCGCATCTGAGATGATGGCATCTTCCGCGCCCAGTAAGGTTTCAAACAGCCCACCGTTGGCATCAAAACAGGAGGAATAAAGAATGGCGTCCTCCATGCCAAGAAAGTCAGCCAGTTTTTTTTCCAGTTGTTTGTGCATATCCTGCGTACCGCAGATAAAGCGCACCGACGCCATGCCAAAGCCGTGTGAATCCATGCCCTCTTTAGCGGCCTGGATTAAGGCTGGATGGTTAGCCAGGCCAAGATAGTTATTGGCGCAAAAGTTAATGACAGGATGGTTATGTCCGACCTCAATCTCCGCCTGTTGCGCGGAGGTAATGATGCGTTCTTTTTTAAATAAACCTTCACGCTGGGCGGCGTCGAGTTGCTGTCGGATATGTTGGTAAAAATGCACTGGCATTATTCTGCTCCTGATAAGGTAGGAATTAGGCAAATATTACTGAACATATCGCCTTTCTACGCTTAATCGACCAACAGAATGTTAATTTTGCAGCATAGTTCACGTCGTTAAGAGGTATGAGTAACGCCTTACAGAGTCATCTGGCTGTCTGTGACGGGATGAAATGTTATGATGTAAGCAATACGTGTGAAACGTCCCGTTTCACCCCAAAACTTCAAAGGTAACAGTATGATTATCGTCACCGGTGGCGCAGGAATGATCGGCAGCAATATCGTTAAAACGCTGAACGATCGCGGTCACAACGACATTCTGGTCGTGGATAACCTGAAAGATGGCACCAAGTTCGTGAATCTTGCCGATCTGGACATCGCTGATTACATGGATAAAGAAGAATTTTTGACCTACATCATGTCCGGTGAAGACCTCGGTCCGATTGAAGCGGTTTTCCATGAAGGTGCCTGCTCAGCCACCACTGAGTGGGATGGCAAGTACATGATGGACAACAACTATCAGTACTCTAAAGATCTGCTGCACTTCTGTCTGGAGCGTGAAATTCCGTTCCTTTACGCGTCGTCGGCCGCCACCTACGGCGGACGTAACGAGAATTTTATTGAAGAGCGTCAGTATGAGCAGCCGCTAAACGTTTACGGCTACTCCAAAATGCTGTTCGACCACTATGTTCGTCAGATCCTGCCTGAAGCCACCTCGCCGGTATGCGGTTTTCGCTACTTCAACGTTTACGGCCCGCGTGAAGGTCACAAAGGCAGCATGGCAAGCGTGGCATTTCATCTGAACACGCAGATCAGTAATGATGAAAATCCAAAACTGTTTGAAGGCAGCGACAGCTTTAAACGTGATTTCATCCATGTTGATGATGTGGTGTCCGTGAATTTGTGGTGCTGGGAGAATGGGATTTCCGGCATTTATAACTGCGGAACAGGCCGTGCCGAATCCTTCCAGGAAGTGGCCGATGCCGTGCTTAACTTTCACCAGAAAGGCCAGATTGAATACATTCCATTCCCTGACAAATTGAAAGGCCGCTACCAGGCTTACACACAGGCCGACCTGTCAAAATTACGCGCAGCGGGTTATGACAAACCGTTTAAAACCGTGGCACAGGGTGTGTCTGAATATATGGTTTGGTTAAACCGTAACGTCTAAAGGAACGGATACCCGCGATGAAAATTCTGGTGATCGGCCCATCGTGGGTCGGCGATATGATGATGTCGCAAAGTCTCTATCGTACGCTCAAGGCCGAACATCCTGATGCGGTGATCGATGTGATGGCACCGGCCTGGTGCCGTCCGCTACTTTCACGGATGCCTGAAGTCAATCAGGCACTGGCGATGCCGCTGGGTCATGGCGCATTGGGGATTGGCGAACGCCGCCGACTGGGCAAATCGCTGCGCGCCAGCGGTTACGATCGCGCCTATGTTCTCCCCAACTCTTTCAAATCCGCGCTGGTGCCCTTTTTTGCCGGGATTAAACGCCGTATCGGCTGGCGCGGAGAAATGCGTTATGGCCTGTTAAACGATCTTCGGGTGCTGGATAAAGAGGCGTTTCCGCTGATGGTCGAGCGGTATGTGGCTTTAGCTTATGACGCGCCAGTCCGTTCAGCCCGGCAATTGCCACAGCCCTTGCTAACGCCTCAACTGCAGGTTAGCGAACAGGAAAAAACAGAAACTGCCGCGCAGTTTCAGCTCGCTGCTGAGCGCCCGACGATTGGTTTTTGCCCCGGTGCAGAGTTTGGCCCGGCGAAGCGCTGGCCACATTTTCATTATGCTGCCCTTGCGCAGCAGTTAATCAGCGAAGGTTTTCAGGTCTTGCTATTCGGTTCGGCGAAAGATCATCCGACCGGTGAAGATATCATCTCTTCTCTGCCTGAAGATAGCCGGGCACACTGCCGTAATCTGGCCGGCGAAACTCAGCTTGAGCAGGCCGTTATTCTTCTGGCACTGTGCCGCGCAGTCGTCAGTAATGATTCGGGCCTGATGCACATCGCCGCAGCGTTAAATCGACCGCTGGTCGCCTTATATGGCCCCAGCAGCCCTGACTTCACGCCACCACTCTCCGATCGGGCGCGGATTATCCGTTTGATTAGCGGCTATCACCGCGTACGTAAAGGGGATGCTGAGCAAGGCTACCATCAAAGTCTTATCGATATTCAGCCCGCACAGGTCCATGAAACACTGAGCACGCTATTGCGTGAAGCCCAGGAGGGGACATGCACGTCCTGATTGTTAAAACCTCTTCTATGGGCGACGTGCTGCATACGCTTCCGGCACTGACCGATGCCATGTATGCCCTACCCGGCATACGCTTTGATTGGGTGGTAGAAGAAAACTTTGCGCAAATCCCGACCTGGCATCCGGCAGTGGACAAGGTTCTGCCCGTCGCCATCCGTCGCTGGCGTAAACATTGGTTTGGCAGCCAACAGCGTGAAGAACGCGTTCAGTTTAAACGTGAGCTGCAGTCTCATGAATATGATGTGGTGATCGATGCTCAGGGCCTGATTAAAAGTGCCGCGCTCGTCACCCGACTGGCTAAAGGCGTTAAGCACGGCCTGGACAATCGCAGCGCGCGTGAACCTTTTGCCAGTTGGTGGTATGACAAAAAACATGATGTCAGCAAGAAGCAACATGCGGTTGAAAGAACGCGTGAGCTGTTTGCAAAAAGTCTGGGTTACGATAAACCGCACACTCAGGGCGATTATGCGATTGCCGAACATTTCCAGAAACACGTAGCATCGCGTGAAAACCCTTATCTGGTATTTCTTCATGCTACGACACGTGATAATAAACACTGGCCTGAAGCCCATTGGCGAGACTTAATTGAACGCATCCAGCCAACAGGTTTACGCGTGAAGTTGCCGTGGGGTGCCGAACATGAGCACCAGCGTGCGCTACGTCTGGCTGAAGGTTTTGAGCACGTAGAAGTCTTGCCAAAGCTTTCTCTTGAAGCTGTGGCACAGCAGTTGGCAGGTGCGGATGCCGTGGTGTCAGTGGACACGGGCCTGAGTCATCTGACAGCCGCGCTGGACAGGCCTAATATCACTTTATATGGTCCGACCGACCCGGGTTTGATTGGCGGTTACGGGCAAAATCAGCATATTTTGCGCCCTGTTGAGGGCAGCAAATTAGCAGACATCAGCGCGAAGGACGTCGCAGATATGGTCTTTGAGATTCTTGCATGAAGAAACTCCACATAATTAATCTTGGCAAAATGGGTGGCGTTGAGCGTCTGTTCTTGCAGTACATCAATGACTTTTCTGACGGGCATGACGATGTGATTTGCATCAGCAATGAGATAGACGACGACATTCGTCGCCATATTCCTCAACAAAAAATCACCTTTGCCAATCGTTGGATTAATGGCCTGAAATTAAAAGTCCCACAATTTCTTCGGAAATATGTACTACAAAAACGGATAGAAGCCAGCGATGCCGATGTGATTGTAGTTTGGGATTTGATTCCGGGACTGGCAGCCAAACCCAGGCGCGCTGCTCTGGTCTATTACGACCACGGCTGCTCATGGCGCTATCCCAAGAATAAAAAAACGCTTAACTTTATGGCGATGCTGGATGGCGTTATTTCAGCCTCTTATGCTTCAAACCGCGTGATGCAGCATCGTTTTAATTTGCCTTGCCCACATCATGTCGTTATTAACCGAATCATGGTGCCACAGGGAATTAACCCCGCAACCAGAACGCTGAAAAATCCGATCAAACTGGGGACCGCATCACGCCAGGTTAGCCTTAAAGGTATTAGCGTAGCGCTACTGACGTTAAAAGAATTACGTCAACGTGGGCACAATGTTGTGCTGGAAATCGCGGGTAAAGGACCTGACCACGACGCCTTTGTGGGGCTCGCAGAGCGCTTAAATATTAGTGAGTTTGTCACCTTTAGCGGTTTTCAGCATGACATAAGCACCTTTTTCAACCGCATTGATCTCTATCTCAGTACGCCCGTCACTGAGCCATTTGGTCTTTCTTGTATGGAAGCGCTTTATTTTGGTGTACCGGTCATTTTTCCAATGATCGATGGCCAACCAGAAGTAGTCAGCCATCAACAGTGTGGAATAGGTTTAATGCCCTCAGTGACGATTGATGAACATGAGAAATTAACTGGCATACGCGTTGATTTCCCTTATCAGATCTACGATCCTGTCCACGATGTTATGGAAGAGGCCAAACTGGTTTCTCATATTGATTGCGCCAACGCGGTTGAAATATTATCCGGACATGAAACCTACCAACGATTTAGTGAAACCGCCAAAGCCTGGACAGCAGAGCATTTCGACTATGCGCTGTTTAAGACAGAATTCAATGATGCTTTGATGGACGTAATCAGTAAAAAATGAAACTTAATCATTTAATCTTAAAAAAAGATGCACCTGCCAACGTTCTTAACCAGCTGATTTTTATCGGATGTGCGATAGCCTTTATTACATCGCCATTTGGGGGAGATTTTGGCAAGAATGTTTTTTATCTATCGAGCTATCTGGCCTTTCTGGTCGTCATTTTCCATTTCAGATTTTACACCACCAATAAAAAAAATTTGATTCTTCCCGGTGCTCTTTTGGTTGTCGGTATCATCAGTATTATCTGGACAGCCATATATAAACAGCCTGGCGATTTCATCAGCCTTTACCGACAGTATCAGTCAACCGGAAGATTGCAGATCGCCGCAGCGTTTATCTTACTGACAATGCTCAATATTAAAATCGCACTGCAAAAACACACCGTGTTGACCGCCATTATTTGCGGACTTGCGGTAAATGGCTATGCCATTTACCAGGGTGTTTTCTTACATATAGACCGTGTAGAGCTTAATTTTGATCGGGCGACGGTTGCCGCCTATATTATTACCTCGGTTAATCTAATTTTTATTAAAGCCGTTTTACTCTTAAAGAACCGACATAGTGTGCTGCTTTTTTTAGCCGCTTTCGCCTTTACCTATGCTTCCATTGTGCTGACCGGAACGCGTGCAGCGATGCTGGCTTATCCTGTGTTGACCTTAATGATTGTACTGATGAGTACACATGTCATTAGTCGTCGACATAAAATGACGCTGTTCACTTTGGTGCCGGTGATGATTTTGCTGAGCGCCGCGCTATTTCATAACCTCATTGCGACACGTATACAGCAGTTCAATCAGGACATTGCTCACATGCATGAGAAAACTGGTGAGAATTCAATAGCTTCTCGCTTAAGCATGCAAATCATTGCATTTCGTACCGGCTCAGAGGCCCCATGGGGAGAGTCCGCTGAGCAACGCGCGGAAGAGGCAAAGGCAATCGTGGCAAAAGAGCCTTCGCTTTATGGGGCGTTAACCTATCTTACCGTTCACATGCACAATGAACTGATGGAAAATTTCTCAATTAAAGGTATTGTGGGGCTGTTGGCGATGGTCGGTTTATATCTCTGCTTAGTGCGTAATGCATTCACACCTTGCCATAATCCTGCACTCCTTGCCGTGACTGTATCATTAATAACATATGGCTTGAGCGACGTGATCTTTTTTAGTACTGAGGGCACACTAGCCTATTGTCTGGCTGTGATTATTAGCGGCTTGTTGGTCAATACCTCCGTTACATTACAGGACGCAGCATAATGCAAACCCGCGACTGGCTGCTAAGCGTAATTATCCCTTTGTACAATAGTGAACGTTATATTATCCCCTGCCTGAATTCACTATTTACGCAGATCGATGACGATATTCAGGTCATCATTATCGACGATGGTTCGACAGATCTTTCTTCGCAGCGCGTAAAAGATTTTCTGAGCGGTTATCCCTCAGCTTCTGTCGAATTCATCCAACAGGCTAACCAGGGCGTTGCCGCAGCCCGGAATGCCGGACTGCTCAAAGCCAGAGGAAAATTCATTACCTTCCTGGACGCTGACGATCTCCTCAGTAAAAACTATCTGTCGATTATCAAGCCATTATTATTATCCGATCAGGACGATCTGATTGATTTTAATTATGCCCGATTTGAACATACGGTGCCTGAAGCGTCAGAAAACGAATCGCCTCAGCGTGTTGCTTATGATTTTTCAGGGCGGGGACTGGATTGTCTTCATCCTCTTTTTATCCGATCGATGTGGCATCTGTGGAACCGGGTATACAGAAATAGCTTACTGGAAGGAGACGCGTTTGAGGTGGGAAGGCGCTATGAAGACGTTATCTTTACGCCTTTTCAGTATCTTAAGACGCAAAAGATCGCTCATCTTGAGAATACGCTCTACTATTACCGCGATAATCAGCAAGGTATTACGCGTAATGTTCGTGAGAGCGATATTCAGGACATGCTGTTCGCCATGAATAAAATGTGTGCCATCGCGCAGACAAACAGTGAACGGCGTCGGTTGGCGGCAGGCATGATAGTGAACTGTTTTAATGAAGTAAAAAGCATGTCGAAAGCGGTTTTTGGCTATTACCATTACGATAAACAAACAAAACTGGCGCTTAAGTCAGCAGCACGCCTTTGTAAGGGCCATTGCAAAACGAAAAAGTTTTGGCAAATGCGCTATCCCGAAGTCGACACGCTTTTTTCGTGGTTGCGATTTAAAACCCGTAAACCGGCTACTGGTGTGAATCGGTGACGGCTCCGAGTGCCGTTTTTTTCTTCAGGGCATATTCGGTTAATGTCATGCCCTGAGTGCGCACCTGAAGCCAGCTAAACAGCTGCTCTAAATCATCATAAAGACGGTCAATATCTGCGTCATTTTTAAACGTTGGACTGCCATCAGGCATAAACTCAGAAGAGTGCAGCATAAATTCAACATAATCGTTTCCCTGCGACAGTGTTTGTTCAACGACCTGCTTCATTTGCGCCAGATTTCCGCCTATGGGTCGTAACCAGTTGACCCGAGCCCCTCTCGATTTACCCCGAACAGTGTCACAGGCTTTTTTAAACTGATTTTTCAATCGGCCATGTCGATACTGAATGCTCATCGGCAATTCCAGTAAGGTTGAGTGGCCAGGTTTTGAAATATCGTTGATATCGACGTAATAGGCACAGTCCGGAAACCGGCTGTAATCTGTACCACCTTTACCCTGGGGTGCACCAGGTGAGCCACGCCAGTCGACACGCGGCGTAACGGAGCAGTCAACCAGATAACCATTGTCGATCAATGCGCGCGCATAAACTTCATTAAAGGCCCAGCGACCAGCACGATGACTGCGCATTTTGGTATCAAATGCCGTTTCAAGCAGATCAGTCATGTAGGCGACTTTATCGCGCAGGACCGCCTCTGGGTACTCAATCAGATAAGGCTGGTAACGCCAGTCATCCTCCGTGAGTGCGAAATCAGGAGGGCTGTACCAGGCATGTAAATGCATGCCTATTTCACCCTGATTACGATCAAGGAGGTCGCGGCCAAACTCCACATAGGCAGGATCGCTGACCATCTCATAGTTAGTGAGCCAGGTGGGTTTGAACGCATATTTTTCGCACAACGACTGAAAACGCGGTAAAAAGCGAACATTATGCGTGGTGACATTGCCGCTGCGATTGCGCCAGAGGTTGTCACCTTCTGTATCAAGGGTAATTAAAAATGCTGGTTTATCCATGACTTATCCAACAATCAGTAGAGATTCTCTTTACCATGTTACGCAGGGTGCGCAATCCGCGCAAAAATATAATTGCGGTGAGTTTGGTTTTTATTCGTAGTCATCTATGCGCCGATAACCTAAAATCATTATCTTAATCCAAGGGGCATTTCGTTTATAAGCCATTGAATAACAGAGCGTTGTAATGTTTTTTATATTTGAAAAATTATTTGAAACTGCACTCACTATTTTACTCTGTTACGACTTGTTTAATGCCTGTGAGTCACATAATTAAGACCACGCACAGCGCAGGCGAGTCTTTGAGGTGAAAATTTGTCCAAGCGTATTTTGATGATAATTGACGGGCTGCCAGGCGGCGGTGCTGAAAAGGTCGTGCTGACGCTGGCACAGGGCCTGATAAATGACGGGCACCAGGTAGCACTTTTTTCTTTGCGTAACGTCTGCGATTACCCCCTACCTGCAGAACTCGATTACCAGATAATTAACGACGCTAGCCGTAGCCCATGGCGTAAGCTCACTGAAACATCGCGTCGCGCCAGACTCCTGGATAAGGCCGTCCGTGCCAGTGAGACCCGGTATGGCAAATTTGATTTGGTACTGTCCCATCTGCATAAAACTGACCGCATTGTATCTTCCTCGCGTGCGCTCGATCCGTTAAAAACCTGGTACTGCATCCATGGCGTTTTTTCGGCCTCTTATCTGGCGCGCAAATCAGGTTTTGCGTTTTGGCTTAAGCGCCAGAAAATCCGTCACGTCTACCGTAATCGTCAGGTGGTCGCGGTTTCTCAATATGTACTGGATGATTTGATCCGTTGTGTCGGCGTGAAACCCTCGCGAACCAACGTGATTTTTAACCCTTTTGATTTTGATGAAATCCGCCAGCTTTCTCAGGAACCTTGTCCGCTCGCAGGCACAGATTTTCTGGTACATGTTGGTCGTTTTCATGAAACAAAACGGCATGATCGCCTGCTGGAAGCTTACGCACAAAGTGGCATCCAGGCTCCTCTGGTCTTACTGGGGCAAGGCAGCCCTGCAACGAAAGAGAAGTTACATCGACTGACTGAACAACTGGGCATTTCAGATCGCGTGCGCTTTGAAGGTTTCCAGCGTAATCCCTATCCCTGGATTCGTCATGCCAGGATGTTGATTCTGAGCTCAGACAGTGAAGGGTTTGGCAACGTTTTGATTGAAGCGATGAGTTGTGGAACACCGGTGGTGAGTACGCGTTGTCCTGGCGGACCAGCAAGTATTTTAACCGGTGACCTGGGACGCGGACTGTCTGAGATGAATGCAGCCTCTTTAGCGGAAAAAATGCGTGAAATCCACGATAATCCCCCTGATTTGCATCAACTTGATTTGAACATCTACAGCCTGTCGGTTATTTGCCAGCAATATTTGCATCTGGCTGACACCTGATTTGAACGCCCACATTTCTGCCGTTGAGCACACATCCTGTTAACCAGCCGTTCCTTAAATCACCGAACAGATTAAGGGAACGGCAGGTTTGGCCGTTGTTTGCGCAACAAAAGACGCCTTTAGTCTCAGACGTTCAGTAAATGATAAGATCGCTACGCGACAACGGCTTCAGGACTGCCTTTGAGCTGTTGCCACGCATCAATAACGCTTTCCAGCGTCACGTCATTACATTCCCCGGAAGGCGTCTGCAGGATTTTATATTCACCTGACCATGGGTGCCATCCGGGGGCATCAGTATCGCCAAAAAACACCACCTGCTTTTTATGTAAACCTGCAGCGATATGCATTTGGCCACCATCGCTACACAGAATTTGGTCACAGCAACTAAAGCCCGCCATTAAATCACGCACCGACGTTGTCGAGTAGGCGGCGACACGAGAGGAATTGATTAACTCAAGGAGGCTCTCTGCACGGGCATCATCCCCCCTGTCATCCGGCCCCAGTGCACCCTGCGGAGACCAAAAGATCAGCACACTCGCTTGCTCATCCTCTAACAGATAATGGATAAAAGCCGCATAGCTTTCCAGATCCCAACGTCGCTTCGGGCTACGGCTGCTGATGTGTATACCGTAAGTTTGGCCGGATACGGAAAACATGGAATTGACACGTTTTTTTGCCTGCTCTCGCTCTTTATGAGTTAAATAAACTCTTACCGGCGGAACTGCAGGCAAATGATCGGTCAGCGCTGAGAGATACGAGTAAGTGTGTTCGACCTGGTGGTTGCCAGAAAAATCGTCTCTGCCAAAGATTCTTGTCAGCCCGTTACTGGCTTCGCCCGCCCCAATAATATGGGTGGCTCCCGCCATACGCGCCAGACGTAAGCTGTATTTGCAGGGGACCGGGTTCGCCAGTACCGCCGCATCAAACTTCGTTTTACGTAAAGCCCAAAAAATTTTTAAACGGTGCCAGTAAACGCCAATTGCGGTCTCATTCTTGCCACGGTGCTTGGCTTTCTTATAGACATGAAGCGCATCAACATGGGGGTTATGCAGTATCACATCCTGCGCCACTTTATTTACCAACAGCGTCAGTTTAGCTTCGGGAAAGGCCGTTTTGATGCCTTCGAGCAACGGCGTGGTACAAACCATATCACCAATGTTGTCGCGCCTGATGACGAGGATATTTTTCATACAATACTCGGTTTAGGGATACCTGTCCTGGCTGTAAAGCACCCGGCATTGAGAGTGGCGAAAAAATAAATTTCTGCTACACAGAGTATTTGACCCGTAATGTAAAAAAAGTTCTGAGTGCTTGAGTAATAATTTTGTTAAAAACTTGCTCCATTTTCATTTGAACTCATGATGCCGTGTCACAGAATTTGCCTTTATTATCAATAATCACACCAATGTTTAACGCTGGTGCCATGTTTGAGACATTTATCCAGTCTTTGCTGGCTCAGACGCTGACATCTCTGGAAATCATCCTCGTCGATGATGGCTCCACTGACGGCTCGGGTGAGAAGGCTGACGGCTATGCACAGTGCTACCCCCACATTCAGGTCATCCACCAGCCCAACGGTGGCGTCTCACGTGCGCGCAATGCCGGGCTGGCGGTCGCTCGCGGCAAGTATGTGACCTTTCCAGACGCTGACGACACCATGAAGCCCGAGATGTACCAGACGCTGGTAGATATGGCAGAGTCAGACAATCTGGATGCGGCACAATGTAACGCCGAGTGGTTTTTCCAGGCGGATGGGAACGTTCAGCCACTTATTCCCCCGGACAGGCTCACCAGCACAGCCGTGTTGAGCGGACCAGAATGGCTCAACAAGGCGCTGAAGACTCATCGCTATAAACATGTTGTCTGGCTCGGTATTTACCGACGCGAACTGATTGAAAAACTGAAGCTAAATTTTGAACCCGGCCTGCACCATCAGGATATTCCGTGGACCACAGAGTTCATGCTGAATGTAGAGCGCGTACGCTATACCGATAAACAGCTGTATCGCTACTATCTGCACGATGCTTCAATCAGTAACCGTAAGCGTACCGGCCTGCGCAATGTTGAATATCAACGTCACTACCTGAAAATTGCCCAAATGCTGGAAGCGATCAATGCGCGCTATCGCCATAAAGTCAAAATCTACCCGGCATTCCACTATCAGATCACTTACGAAGCACTCAGCGTATGCCACAGTATCCGACGCGAACCTGAGGAATCAGCCCGTCAGGCGATGATTGCGGATCTCTTCGCTACCCAGACACACAAACGTATGCTGCGTAATGCGCGTGGTGTAAAACAGTGGTATCAGCTGCTACTCTGGCTGAGCCGTATTTATTACTGGCGCAGGAAATAAGCGACGTCACTTGCTTTAACCCCTTCAGGGTTTGCCCTACAATCAGCTCACTGAATTCTGAGAGCATTTGAGTATGACAAGCCCGATTCCAGCCCAGTTTGCACCGAAAAAAATTCTGTTAATCAAACTGCGTCATCACGGCGACATGCTGCTGACTACGCCTGTCATCAATGCTTTGCATCAGCATTATCCGCAGGCCACCCTTGATGTCCTGCTTTATAAAGAAACACGCCCCATGCTGGAAGCGCATCCTTCCATACATCACCTGCATATCATCGATCGCAACTGGAAAAAGGAAGGCGGCTGGCAGAAGTTGCGCCATGAAATGGCCCTGCTCTCAGCAGTGCGATCCCGTCATTACGATGTGGTGATTAACCTTGCCGATCAGTGGCGCAGTGCGATTATTACCCGGCTGTCTGGCGCGCCGGTGCGCATTGGCTTTGCGTTTAAGAAACGCGATAACGCCTTCTGGAGCTGGTGCCACAATCATTTGGTCACCACAGAAAATCACGATCGGTTGCACACGGTGGAGCAGAACCTGTCAGCCCTGTCACCGCTGCAGATTTCAACCGAGGGCGCCAAAGCCTCTATGCATTTCAGCCCGAACGACGATCGGAAAGTGCAGGATATGCTGCTCCAGCAACAGATAAATAGCCCTTTTATCGTACTGCAACCTACGTCGCGCTGGCAGTTTAAATGTTGGGAAGAAGATAAGGTTGCAGCCACTATCGACCAACTGGCTCAAGCCGACCGAAAAGTCATCCTGACAGCAGGACCGGATGATAGCGAGCTGGCGATGGTTGAGCGGATTCTTGCGCAGTGCCATTCTCCGCATGTTATCTCCCTGGCAGGCCAGCTGACGCTGCCTCAGTTGGCCGCGCTTATCGCTCGCGCCAGGCTTTTTATTGGCGTGGACTCGGCCCCCATGCATATGGCCGCCGCGCTGGACACACCGTGCATTGCGCTGTTTGGTCCCACTAAGCTGCAACACTGGCGTCCATGGGGTGACAACAATCGGGTCATCTGGGCTGGCGATTATGCTCCCCTTCCTCCGCCAGACTCCATTGATACGCGCACCGAGCAACGTTATTTATCCGTTATTCCGGTTGAGGACGTGGTGACCGCCGCAAGGAGCTATTTAAATGAGTAAGTTACGTCTGGCGATTGTCCGGCAAAAATACCGCCCCGATGGCGGGGCCGAGCGTTTTATTTCACGCGCACTGGAAGCCCTGGGTAGCGAACAGTTAGATCTCAATATCATCACCCGAAGCTGGCAAGGAAAACCCAATCCGGACTGGCATCTGCATATCTGCAATCCTGCTAAACTGGGACGGGTTTCGCGTGAACGGGGTTTTGCCCATGCTGCACGGGCCTGCTGGGAACGGGAGAAGTTTGATATTGTCCAGAGCCATGAGCGTATAGCGGGCTGTGACATATTTCGGGCTGGTGACGGTGTACATCGTGTCTGGCTTGAGCAACGGGCACGCATTGTTTCTCCGCTGCAGCGCTTGAGTGCCGCAATAAGTCCTTATCATCGCTACGTCCTGCAGGCGGAAACGGATATGTTTCATTCCCCCTCGCTGAAAGCGGTGATATGTAATTCTGAGATGGTGAAAAAAGACATCCTGCGCTGCTTTACGCTGCAGGCAGAGAAAATACATGTCATTTACAACGCTATCGATTCAACGCGCTTTCAGCCGGCCACTGAGGCCTCTCGTCATGCTGTGCGTACACAGCTGAACCTGCCCACTAACGCAACCGTACTGATTTATGTGGGTTCTGGATTTGAACGTAAAGGCCTGAAAGCCGCCATTGAAGCGCTGGCCAAAAGTAATCGCTATCTGATTGTGGTCGGTCAGGATAAACAGGTGAAACGTTATCAGCAGTTAGCCAACCAGCTCAACTGTCTTGAACGGTTACGTTTTGTCGGCGTACAGCAGGATGTGCAGCCCTTTTACCATGCTGCTGATGGTTTGCTACTGCCAACGCTCTACGATCCTTTTCCCAATGTTGTGCTGGAAGCGATGGCATGTGGTTTGCCCGTGATTACCAGTACGGGCTGTGGCGGCGCGGAATTTATTCGCGAAGGCCAGGAAGGCTTTGTGCGCGATGCGCTAGACATCACAGGCCTTAACCAGGCTATTAACGCCCTTTCTATGCTGACCGTCGATATGAGGATGGGAGAAGCGGCGCGGCGCAGGATCGAACCCTACAGTCCACAGAACCTGGCGAATTCACTGAATACGCTTTATCAGCAGGTGCTGAATAGCCACTCATGATGTGGGATGAGTGATTATGCTGTTTCTGATAAGATGCAGTAATCTGACTTTAATCTGTTTTTTTGACGCCAACGTGTCATAACGGTAACTATGACGACCATTTACACCGCATTGCTCTATTTTATTCAGCCACTGATTTGGCTGCGCCTGTGGCTGCGTGGTCGTAAAGCCCCTGCCTACCGTAAACGCTGGGCAGAGCGTTATGGCTATTGCGCCGGAAAAGTAAAACCTGAAGGCATAGTTTTGCATTCCGTCTCCGTGGGTGAAACCCTGGCGGCGGTGCCTCTGGTGCGCGCACTACGTCATCGTTATCCTACGCTGCCTATTACCGTAACAACCATGACGCCAACCGGCTCTGAACGCGCGCAGTCTGCATTTGGCAAAGATGTGCATCACGTCTATTTGCCCTACGACCTGCCAGGCTCCATCAATCGCTTTCTTGATACGGTTAATCCGCGCCTGGTGATCATTATGGAAACGGAGTTGTGGCCAAACATCATCCGCATTCTGCATGAGCGCCATATTCCGCTGGTGATCGCCAATGCCCGGCTGTCGGAACGTTCTGCAAAAGGCTATCGCAAGCTGGGCAAGTTTATGCGTAACCTGTTACAGAGCATCACGCTGATTGCCGCTCAGAACGCCGAGGACGGGGAGCGTTTTCTTCAGCTCGGCCTGAAACGTTCTCACCTGTCGATTACCGGTAGCCTGAAGTTTGATATTTCTGTTACGCCAGAGCTGGCCGCAAGAGCGATAACGCTGCGGCGTCAATGGGCGCCCCGCCGCCCGGTTTGGATTGCCACCAGCACTCATGAAGGCGAAGAGGCGATTCTGCTGGATACGCACCGCCGTTTATTACAAACCTTTCCGGATCTGCTGCTTATTCTGGTGCCACGTCATCCGGAGCGTTTCAACGATGCCCGCGAGCTGACGCAAAAACGCCAGTTCAGTTTTACCTTGCGCAGCAGCGGTGAAATCCCATCCAGTTCAACGCAGGTCGTCATTGGCGACTCGATGGGGGAACTGATGCTGCTGTATGGCATTGCCGATCTGGCATTTGTGGGCGGCAGTCTGGTTGAGCGCGGCGGTCATAATCCGCTTGAACCTGCAGCCCATGCTATTCCGGTGCTGATGGGCCCGCACACCTGGAACTTCAAAGATATTTGCAGCAAGTTGCAGCAGGCACAGGGACTGATCACCGTCACCGATGCTGCGTCACTGGAAAAAGAAGTGACGAATCTGCTGCAGGACGATGATTATCGTCGCTACTACGGACGCCATGCCGTAGAAGTGCTCCACCAAAATCAGGGAGCCATACAGCGTCTGCTACAGTTACTTGAACCCCATTTACCGCCACGAGCTCATTGATGACTTCAACGCGCCAACGCCTGTCAGTGGTGATGATTGCCAAAAATGAAGCAGAGCTGCTGCCTGACTGTCTTGCATCCGTACATTGGGCCGATGAAATCATCGTGCTGGATTCCGGCAGTACGGATAACACCATAGCGCTGGCCCGTGAAGCAGGTGCTCAGGTTTATCAGGCGACGGAATGGCAGGGCTATGGCAAGCAGCGTCAGCGGGCGCAGAGTTTTGCCCGTTGCGACATGATTTTGATGATCGATGCCGACGAGCGTGTAACGCCAGCGTTACGTCGGGCGATTGAGCAGGTACTGGACGCGCCGCCGGGCCGCACCGTTTACAGCCTCAGCCGAAGTAATCTTTTTTTAGGGCGTTTCATGCGCCATAGCGGCTGGTACCCTGACCGGGTAATGCGACTGTATCCGCATACGTTACGCTATAACGACAATCTGGTGCATGAGTCGCTGAACACCGAAGGCGCGCCAGTCAAGGTCCTTGACGGGGATTTGCAGCACCTGACCTGCCGCGACCTGATGGCATTTCAACGCAAACAGCTGGCCTACGCGGAAGCCTGGGCACAGGAAAGATTCCTGCGCGGAAAAGCGTGCAGTCTGTTTTCTGTCTTCACGCATACGCTGGGTGCCTTCATTAAAACGCTACTGCTGCGTGCCGGGTTCCTTGATGGCAAACAGGGTTGGCTGCTGGCGGTCGTTAATGCCCAGTACACGTTCAACAAATATGCGGCGCTATGGGCGCTGAATAATGCTTCGGCGAAAGGGCGCACATGACCACTAAAGCTATCTATCCAGGCACCTTCGATCCCATCACATTAGGCCATATTGATATTGTGACGCGTGCTGCACAGATGTTTGACTGGCTTGTCGTGGCGATTGCGGCCAGCCCAGGCAAAAAACCCTTGTTTACGCTGGATGAAAGGGTTGCGTTGGCGCGTCAGGCAACCGCCCATTTATCGAATGTTGAGGTGGTGGGTTTTAGCGATCTGATGGCCAATTTTGCCCGCGCGCAGCAGGCAAATGTCTTAGTACGCGGATTACGTGCGATATCGGATTTCGAGTATGAGATGCAGCTGGCGCGTATGAACCGGCATTTGTTGCCGACGCTGGAAAGCGTGTTTTTGATGCCGTCAGAAGACTTTTCTTTTATCTCTTCTACGCTGGTAAAAGAAGTGGCGCGGCATGGCGGCGATGTTTCGGCCTTCCTCCCCGCGCCTGTTCACCAGGCGTTACTGGCTAAGCTACCTTAGCGCTGACAGTTTGGGCACCAGTAAGTACTGCGTTGCCCATGCTTACCGCTGACAATGGGCGTGCCACATGCCCGGCACGGCTCACCCGCACGACCATAAACCTGTAGCTCTTGTGCAAAATAGCCGGGCTTACCATCACTTTGCAAAAAGTCGCGTAATGTCGTCCCACCCTGCTCGATTGAGCGTAGCAACACCGCTTTGATGGTATTAGCCAAAAGCGCGGCGTCTTCATGGGACAGACTCATTGCGGGGCGATCAGGAACGATCCCGGCGGTAAACAGCGACTCACTGGCATAAATGTTACCCACGCCAACCACAACTTTATTGTCCATCAGCCACTGCTTAATCACCGTTCGCTTACCACGGGATTTTTCGAACAGATAGTCGCCATTGAACAGTTCACTCAGCGGCTCTGGGCCGAGGTGTGCCAGTACGCTACTGCCGGCCAGGTCACTGCTCCACAGCCAGGCCCCAAAACGCCGGGGATCGGTATAGCGCAGCACTTTACCGTTGCTCATCACCAGGTCGACATGATCGTGTTTGGCGGCAGGCAACTCTTCTGAAAGCACGCGCAAACTGCCAGACATACCCAGATGGATAATGATCCAGCCGTGCGGCAACTCCAGCAAAAGGTATTTGGCGCGACGTTGAACACTCAGCACAGGCTGATCGCTTAGCGCCAAAATTTCTTGTGAGACCGGCCAACGCAATCGCGCGTTACGCACAACCGCGTGAAGAATTGTTTGACCAACCAGATGTGGCTCAATGCCGCGTCGGCTGGTTTCTACCTCTGGCAACTCAGGCATAACCTCTCCCCTGCGCATTACACAAACAAAAAACCCGGCCTGAGCCGGGTTTTTTGCAGAAAACCAAAATTACTTAATTTTGGCTTCTTTGTAGATCACATGCTGACGTACAACCGGATCGAACTTTTTCAGTTCAAGTTTCTCTGGTTTAGTACGTTTGTTCTTCGTGGTGGTATAGAAGTGACCTGTACCAGCAGAGGAAACCAGCTTGATCTTCTCACGAATACCTTTAGCCATGATTCAGTTCCTTAGTACTATTAGTACTTCTCACCACGGGCACGCATGTCGGCTAACACCGTATCAATGCCCTTTTTATCAATAATACGCATACCTTTTACAGATACACGCAGAGTAACGAAGCGCTTCTCGCTCTCAACCCAAAAACGGTGTGAGTGCAGGTTCGGAAGGAAACGGCGTTTCGTCGCGTTCATTGCGTGGGAACGGTTGTTACCGGTCACCGGACGCTTTCCAGTTACCTGGCAGACTCGTGACATGTCTATTCTCCAAAAATCAAATCAGCTCGAGCTTTAAAAATTAGGTTTTGGCCGCCTCGTCAGGCTTACAGCCCGCCAGGCGAGTTCCATGGAACCCGCTAAGCTGGCCTAACCGCCAAACCCGAGATTCTCAAAGGTGGCGTAGTATACGCCGCTCGGCCCAAGTGCTCAAGTCCCGAACAGATAAAGATCCCGAATGATCGTGTAAAAAGCCGTCATCTGGACCAGATTTTCAGGCTCAGAGCCATCCCCGTTCGGTAAATGAGACAGATTCACCATGTCCAATCACCAGATGATCGAGCACGCGAATGTTTACCAGGCGACAAGCTTCGCAGATTTTCACCGTAATGTCGCGGTCAGCCTTACTGGGCTCGGCTTTTCCCGACGGATGGTTATGCGCGATGATCAACGCTGCAGCGTTAATTTTAAGCGCCTCGCGCACAATCTCTCGTGGATGAACCTCCACACTATTAATGGAGCCAGAGAACATTTGCCGGGCGGTTATCACCCGATGTTGATTATCTAAAAACATCACGATAAAAATCTCACGTTCCTGTTCCGCCAACAGCATTTGCAGATACTGGCGTGTTGCAATGGGGCTATCGAGCGTATTTTCACGGGCCAGTTGGCTGGCAAAAAAGCGTTTAGCCAGCTCAGCAACGGCCCGGAGCTGGATTAACTTAATTTCGCCCGCCCCTTTAATGCCTTTAAAATCCTCGGCACTGGCGTTCACGATGTTGTATAGCGAGCCCAACTCTTGCAACATCTGCTGTGCCAGCTTCATCACCGGTACGCCTCTTGAACCGGTGCGCAAAAAGATGGCTAACAGTTCTGCATCACTTAATGCATCTGCGCCCAGTAGCTTAAGTTTTTCCCGTGGTAGAAAATGATTCATTGCTGCTCTCCCTGTCGCCCCCTGTATCATCCCCTGTCAGTGAAAACGCCACCAGTGAGCAAACGTGATTCTTCGGCACATCTCGCAAACGCAGTCATTGAAAAGGTGCCTGAGAGGTTTTGTGATAAAATTCGACCATTCCGCCGTCCCGAAACGGCAATTGAAAATGAGGTTAGCTGCATGATGGGATTAGCCGGTAAAAAAGTGCTGTTAGGCGTAAGTGGTGGTATTGCGGCCTATAAAACACCCGAGCTGGTGCGCCGTCTTCGCGATCGCGGTGCCGATGTGCGCGTGATGATGACCCATGCAGCAAAAGCGTTTATTACGCCGCTCAGCCTCCAGGCGGTATCGGGCTATCCGGTAATGGACGATCTGCTCGACCCAGCAGCCGAGGCAGCAATGGGTCATATTGAGTTGGCCAAATGGGCCGATCTGATTCTACTGGCACCGGCATCAGCAGATGTAATTGCGCGAATGACGGCCGGTATGGCGAATGATTTAGTGACGACCGCCGTGCTGGCTACCGCGTCACCTGTCGCGATTGTGCCCGCAATGAATCAGCAGATGTACCGCGCAGCCGTCACGCAAGCAAACCTCGCGACACTTCAGTCGCGTGGCGTGTTGATCTGGGGGCCTGACAGCGGCAGCCAGGCGTGCGGCGATGTCGGGCCGGGTCGTATGCTCGACCCGCTGGCTATCGTGGACTACGCGGTGCAGTGGGCAAGCCCCGTCAACGATCTGCAACATCTCAACATTATGATTACCGCCGGTCCTACCCGTGAAGCCATCGACCCTGTGCGTTATATCAGCAATCACAGTTCCGGAAAAATGGGCTTTGCCATCGCGACAGCCGCTGCCAGCCGTGGTGCAAATGTCACGCTGGTTTGTGGCCCGGTGACCTTACCTACGCCCACCGGAGTTAAGCGGGTTGATGTGACATCGGCACTGGACATGCAGGCTGCAGTGATGGGCGAGATAAACAAACAACATATTTTCATTGCAAGCGCTGCCGTGGCAGACTACCGGGCAGCCAACATTGCGGATGAGAAAATCAAGAAACAGGATGACGATAATGATGATAATGTCACCCTGCAACTCATCAAAAATCCCGATATTGTCGCGGGCGTTGCCGCGTTACCGCAGGGCCGACCGTTTGTGGTTGGATTTGCGGCTGAAACCCAGAATGTGGAAGAATACGCCCGGAAAAAACGCGCGCGTAAAAAGCTGGACCTGATCTGTGCTAACGACGTGTCAAAAGCAGGACAAGGGTTCAATAGCGACACCAATGCTCTTCACCTTTTTTGGCAGGAAGGAGAAAAGACCTTACCGCTCAGCGATAAGTCACTCCTTGGTCAACTTTTAATAGACGAGATTGTCAGCCGTTATGATGAAAAAAATAGACGTTAAAATTCTCGATGCGCGCGTCGGCAAGGATTTCCCATTGCCGACTTATGCGACACCGGGTTCCGCTGGGTTAGATCTGCGTGCCTGTATTGATGATGCGATGGAAATCGAACCGGGCACCACAACACTGGTCCCTACCGGACTGGCTATTCACATTGCCGATCCGAGCCTTGCTGCTGTTATTCTCCCGCGCTCAGGCCTGGGTCATAAACATGGCATCGTACTGGGTAACCTGGTCGGCCTTATTGATGCCGATTATCAGGGACAACTGATGGTATCGGTATGGAATCGTGGGCAGGAAAGCTTTACGCTACAGCCGGGCGACCGCATGGCCCAGCTGGTTTTTGTACCTGTCGTCCAGGCCGAATTCAATCTGGTGGAAACGTTTGACGCCAGCTTGCGCGGCGAAGGTGGCTTCGGTCACTCAGGCCGTCAGTAACCAGCACTACCGATTTTCACTTACGCCAATCATTTTATTTCTCATCGCCATAAGTTTTTCTCTTGTGGCTGATGCGTAGGTGTTGCCTGTTTATGGTGAAATTCAGGGGTTTTTAAGGGCATGGCAGAAAAAAAAGTCGTAAAGCGGAATCGTCGCGAAGAGATTTTGCAGGCGCTGGCACAGATGCTCGAATCCAGCGATGGCAGCCAACGTATTACTACCGCAAAACTCGCGGCTAACGTCGGTGTTTCGGAAGCGGCGCTTTATCGTCATTTTCCCAGCAAAACACGCATGTTCGACAGCCTGATCGAATTTATTGAAGACAGTCTGATTACCCGCATCAATCTCATCCTTAAAGATGAAAAAGAAACGATGGCGCGCCTGCGTCTTATCGTGCAGCTGATTCTGGGGTTTGGTGAGCGTAATCCGGGGTTGACGCGTATTTTAACGGGTCATGCGCTGATGTTTGAACAGGACCGCCTTCAGGGGCGTATTAATCAGCTGTTTGAGCGGATTGAAGTCCAGCTACGTCAGGTGATGCGTGAACGAAAAATGCGAGAAGGTGAAGGCTTTCACACTGATGAAGCACTATTAGCCAGTCAGTTACTGGCGCTGTGCGAAGGATTATTATCGCGTTACGTTCGTTCCGAGTTCCGCTTTAGTCCTACTGCCGAGTTCGACACCCGCTGGCCGCTGATCGCGGCACAACTGGTGTAATACGCTGGCGGGCTCTGGCCCGCCGGCGATCAGACGCCGTACGCTTTTTGATACGCACGCACCTGGGCTAAGTGGTCAGCCATGTGCGTTTTTTCAGCCAGGTAGTCAATCAGGTCGTTGAGCGTAATAATGGCGGTCACCTTGCAGCCGTAGTCACGTTCCACTTCCTGAATGGCGGAAAGTTCACCACGGCCACGCTCCTGGCGATCCAGTGAAATCAGCACCCCAGCCAGACTCGCATCATGTGCATTAATGATATCCATGGATTCACGAATCGCGGTTCCTGCCGTGATGACGTCGTCGACCAGCATAATTTTACCCTGCAGCGGGCTTCCCACCAGCAGACCGCCCTCACCGTGATCTTTGGCCTCTTTCCGGTTAAAGCAGTAAGGCACATCCCGGTCATGATGATCGGCTAAGGCAACAGCCGTTGTGGTCGCGATAGGAATCCCTTTATAGGCCGGTCCAAACAGCAAATCGAAATCAACACCGCTGTCGACTAATGCCTGCGCATAGAAACGCCCCAGCAACGCTAAATCCCGCCCACTGTTAAACAGACCGGCATTAAAGAAATAGGGACTTTTACGACCCGACTTTAACGTAAACTCACCAAATTTAAGCACCTGCTTATTCAGTGCGAATTCAATAAACTGCCGTTGCCAGGCTTTCATGTCTTACTCCTCAGATAAAAAAGGCGACTCTGTGGTCGCCTGTTACTTTACTTTTCCAGCGCTGCTTTTTGCGCCTGAATTAATTCTTCGATACCGCCGCGCGCTAACGCCAGCAGTGCCAGTAACTCTTCATGACTGAAAGGTTCGCCTTCGGCAGTGCCCTGCACTTCGATCATGCGCCCATCTTCCATCATTACCACGTTCATATCGGTTTCAGCGGCGGAGTCTTCGACATATTCAAGGTCGCACAGGGCTTCACCGTTAACGATGCCCACGGATACGGCCGCGACCATCCCTTTCATCGGGTTCGCTTTCAGCTTACCGCTGGCCACCAGCTTGTTTAGCGCGTCGGCCAGTGCCACACATGCGCCGGTAATCGAGGCTGTCCGGGTACCGCCATCGGCCTGAATCACGTCGCAATCAAGCGTGATGGTGTATTCACCCAGCACCTTGAGATCGACAGCGGCACGCAATGACCGGGCAATAAGTCGTTGAATCTCAAGTGTGCGCCCGCCTTGTTTCCCTTTTGCGGCTTCACGCGCCATACGGCTGTGCGTTGAACGCGGCAACATGCCATATTCGGCGGTGACCCAGCCCTGGCCCTGCCCTTTGAGGAAACGCGGAACACCTTCATCCACCGTTGCAGTGCAGAGCACTTTGGTTTCACCGAACTCCACCAGAACGGAACCCTCTGCGTGTTTGGTGTAATTGCGGGTCAATGTGACGGGACGCACCTGATGTGCGCTACGGCCTGCTGGACGCATGGTTATCTCCGGCTTGCAAATGGTTGGCTGCGTATTATACGGACTTCCTGGCCTGCTGTCTCTTGCCCTGGCCCGTCAGGCTCATGATGAAATTCATGTTGGAGTATGGCTAAATGCCTTACCTTTTGCCGCATATTTGCTAACTGATAAAACTATGGCCGCTATTTTTCATTTCCTGCTGGCGCTGGTGGTGATTTTCGCCCTTGCGTTACTGGTCAGTCATGACCGTAAACACATTCGCCCACGCTATATTATTCAACTTATTGTCGTTGAAGCCGCACTGGGCTGGTTCTTTCTTCATTCTGCCGGTGGACTGGCGCTCGTGGGTGCGGTGGGCCGCTTTTTTGAAACGCTGCTTGGTTTTGCTGCGCAAGGCACAGAGTTTGTTTTTGGCGGCATGAGTCAACAAGGCCTGGCCTTTATCTTTCTTGGCGTACTCTGCCCGATCGTTTTTATTTCCGCCCTGATTGGTATTTTGCAGCACTGGCGCATTCTGCCATTGCTGATCCGGCTCGTGGGAACGGTCCTGTCCAAAATCAACGGCATGGGAAAGCTGGAGTCCTTTAACGCAGTCAGTACGCTGGTACTGGGCCAGTCTGAAAACTTTATTGCTTATAAAGGTATTCTGGCCGATATCCCACCTAAGCGCCTTTACACGATGGCCGCAACCGCCATGTCCACCGTTTCGCTGTCCATTGTCGGTGCTTACATGTCGATGATTGAGGCTCGATATGTTGTGGCTGCGTTACTGCTCAATATGTTCAGCACCTTTATCATCCTGTCGATTATTAATCCCGGCAAGGAAAGTGATGAGCAGCCTGTCGCACTGGACAAGTTGCATGAAGAACAGAGTTTCTTCGAAATGTTGGGTGAGTACATCCTGGCAGGCTTTAAAGTGGCCATGATCATCCTGGCGATGCTGATTGGTTTTATTGCCTTGATCGCGGCCATCAACGCCCTGTTCGCCGCCGTGTTTGGATACAGTTTCCAGCAGCTTCTAGGCTATGTTTTTTATCCCTTTGCCTGGCTAATTGGTATTCCTGCCGCCGACGCCCTCCAGGCTGGCAGCATTATGGCAACCAAACTGGTCGCCAATGAATTCGTCGCCATGATCGAGCTGAAGAAAGTCGCGGCAGGCATGACGCCACGAGGATTAGGCATCCTGTCGGTGTGCCTGGTGTCTTTTGCTAACTTTGCGTCAATTGGCATTGTGGCAGGCGCGATTAAGGGGCTAAACGAACGGCAGGGGAACATCGTTTCCCGATTTGGCTGGAAACTGGTTTATGGTTCAACCCTGGTAAGCCTGCTTTCGGCGGCGTTCGCCGGACTGTTTATCTGATTCTTTCACGGCGGCCAATGCCGCCGTTAATGGCATCAGAAACTCACGCAGGAAGGCGAATCGACGCGCATGACCGATTCCTGACCAAACTCTTTTTTATACTGCTCGCGCAGTGCTTCAACACGGCTGTTGCTATCGCTGTCAAAATTATAAATGAGCACCAACGCTTTACTTTTCTCACGCGCCAGTTGACCGTTTTCACTCAGCCATTGCCCCTGGGCATCATAAACCGACAATCCAGATTTAAAGCGCGGGGTCACTTCTTTATCGATAAAACGCATCCAGTCCTGTGAACTCACGCTGCCACCTTTTGGCTTGCTGAGACCAAACCACAATGTGGTTTGCATCATCACTTCACCGCCAGCGCAAATGGGAACGGGCCGGGTAGAGGGCGCAAGTTGCAGTGCAGACGGCGGAGGCGGAGGCGGCGAGTGGCAGCCAGCCAACAGCAAGGTCAGCAGTACAGGAAAGCACAATACACGAGACATAAAAGGGATCCTCGATGAGTAAACCAGTAAACAGCATAAGTGCCTGTTGCTAAAAGCGGAAATAATTTGTTATCTCATCCTGTTCACGCTTACACCTGTTATGGTTAGCCTTGCCTCGTTATACTGACGCTAATCTTTCTGAAAATGAGTAACGCTTATGATCCGCAGTATGACCGCCTATGCCCGCCGTGAAGTCAAAGGCGACTGGGGCAGCGCCGCCTGGGAGCTGCGTTCCGTTAATCAACGTTATCTTGAAACCTACATCCGTCTGCCGGAGCAGTTCCGCGGGCTGGAGCCGATGATTCGGGAACGCATTCGTCAGCGTCTGACGCGCGGTAAAATCGAATGTAATCTGCGCTTTGATGCTGACCCGGGCGCGCAAGGCGAGCTGATGCTGAACGAGTCGTTGGCTAAACAGCTGGTGCAGGCCGCTAACTGGGTAAAAATGCAGAGCGACGAAGGCTCGATCAATCCGCTGGATATTTTGCGCTGGCCGGGCGTGATGTCTGCGCAAGAGCAGGATCTGGATACGATCAACACACAGCTGATCCAGGCGCTGGATGGCGCGCTGGATGATTTCATCGACGCACGCGAAAGCGAAGGTAGTGCATTAAAAGCGATGATTGAGCAGCGGCTGGAAGCGGTGACGCATGAGGTAAGTAAAGTGCGTGCTCAACTGCCCGACGTGATCAAGTGGCAGCGTGAACGTCTGATCGCCAAACTGGAAGACGCCGAAGTACAGTTGGAAAACAACCGTCTGGAGCAGGAACTGGTCATGATGGCGCAGCGTGTGGATGTCGCAGAAGAGCTGGATCGTCTGGATGCGCATGTCAAAGAGACGTACAACATTCTGAAGAAAAAAGAAGCCGTAGGACGTCGCCTCGACTTTATGATGCAGGAATTCAACCGCGAGTCGAATACGCTGGCCTCTAAATCAATCAATGCAGAGATCACCAACTCAGCGATTGAGTTAAAAGTGTTGATTGAACAGATGCGTGAGCAGATTCAGAATATCGAGTAATCTCCGCTACTCGCCAAAAACCTCTACAAGCCCACGTTACATGGGCTTTTTTATTCAAACTACAGTCTATTGAAGACCACTTAGATTCATTAGAAACCACTACCAAGTGGGGAGTAAAACGGGGAGCGTTTTTGGTTTACTAGTCTCATCCGGCAGTTTATAACCATATCCTCACCACAACGATTTTTCATCAGGATAGGTGTATTTTGATGAAAGAAAAGAAGCCTTACAAAGAGTTGCAGCGAAAATAAGATTTATTAATGAGCGTTAGGTTTAATCAACTTTGTTCGCTAGCAATTGTTTACTTTACAGGCGTAGTAATATAACCCGCATTAGAAGGAACAACCTGTCTGATTTTTTGAAAAAACGTTAAGAAAAATCTTAATTGCACTACAAAAATATAGTTGTATAGTAGTTGTACATTTGAGTGTAAGGGATTTATTTCGAATGAATGCAATCGACAGTAAACTGATAATCTTTACAACCAAAAAAAAATTCAATGACAGAAATGCCGATGATATGCAAAGCGGTGATATTGATGTTGATACACTAAAAAAACATTACCATCTTGGGCAAGTATCAACTTTCATTGACTGGACAACTTTCGGTCCTTCCTATAAACATCCCTATCTGAATTCAATACCGCCAGTAAGCAAAGAAAAAGCCATTGCAATGTTATATGATGAATTAAGATCTCAATCATATGTATTTTCTTTCCAAGGGCCATACCGGGATTTAATCAAAGATCTTTTCAATCACATGCAACGAAATAATGGAAGAGATTATCAAAATCCCGCGATGAACAATGCGTACAGAAATCTAATTTTGGCTGACGATTCACCGAACAGCAGCAGATACATAATTAAAAGAGCTATCGAACAGTTTGATTTTAGCAAATCGAAACTGACAAAAGAAAATTTCATCAATGATTTATATAACAGTTATTTGCCAAAATACACAAGATGGAAAGATTGGGTTAATGGAATGGGTATTACCGTTCATGACGTAAACAGTACAGAGATTTCCATTGAAAGTCTCGTAATTGAAGGAAATAAATATACTGCGGTTATCAAATACAGAGCACAGGACCATTTTGGGTTAGACAGAGAAGACATACTAAAACCTAAATTTAATTCGATTGCCTTTTTCAGGATATGGTTTGTACTTCAGCGGGCAAAGCATTTAGCACAAAAACCTTTTTTCACTAACTTTGAAGCTTCTATAACATTGACAGGAGAAACAAATGTTAAAATATAAAAGGATTGTAGTGATTGTATTTTTTTTAATCATTACATATTGCACATGGATTGTTTTAAGACCAATAAAAATAGTCAGAGTGGATAATGGTGTTGTTTTTGTAGAACATTTACCAATGACAACAGAGGGAAAATTAGAATGGTGGATGAATAACAAAGAATTATTACAGAAAAAATATCATATTATCAATAAACAGTATAACTTCACGGTTACTATCATGAATTTTAATGGTTATGAAGAATTACCTAAAGGGACAATGGACGGGTCTATCGATGACTATACCTGCTTTGATGATACTGATGAAAAGCATGAAAAATGTGTGTATAAAAACATAGCAATAATTATTAGAGGCAACCTTAATGGAAAACAATTTATAAATATTGATGGTAAAACATATATCCAGACAGATGATAAAAAAGTCGAATTAGAATGAGCATCATTTCCTATATCTAGCTATAGATTGAGATGAAATAATGGGATTCTAAAATATTTTCAAACATAACCCAACGAGGGATTATTCATCCAACAGTGATGTTTAAATCTTTAAATTTGAAAAAATAAATCTATATAATTACAAAAAATTAATTAGGTATTTTGTAATGGCACCCTGAATTTGGCCACCTGAACAGAGGTGATATGCTCACCTCACAACATTACAGGTGCCCCAATGAAAAGAAGAAGTTTCAGCGCAGAATTTAAACCCTGCCTACCTATAGATTGATATCATGACGTATTAACGTATCAGGAGTCTGTATAACGCCATCTTCATTTATCACCCTTGAGGTGAAAATAATTAAGCATGCATAACGCTATCTATCATGCGACTTCCTAACCTTATAGCGACTAATTTTGCACGCTTGCTAAAAGTTATTGTCTTCACACGATATAAGTAACCATTCCATTATAAGCATTTGCGCTTCATCTCGTTAACCTCCTGAAAAGAAAACCTCTCTGTTAAAAAACGTCATCACTAATCATAGAAGCGTGACAGCCGACAACTCAGGTAAAAAATAAGAATGAGGAAAATTCTTATGTATGTAAAATCAGTACATGACGTTACGTGTTAGCCTACCTCAATGAGGTATCACTCAGAATGCTTATGTAAGGAATTTGATACGCTTTGATAAGTACGATTAGTTTTAAGTTGTCTTTCATTACCCAGAATGCGTTATTCCGAAAGAAATCATTAATTAAAAGCCAGATGCGCAAAAACGTTAAGAAACGATAAGCCTGCTTATTTTTAATACTCGGTATTATAACACAACAAAAAAACACCAATCCGCTCACATTTTCGTATTAAAAAAGCAAAGATGAGAAATAAAAAACGAATGTTCTACTAAAGTTTTATTTTTAAATGCCGTTCTTTCTTTGTGAAACCAATCAGAGACTGAAGCCATGAAAAAATTAACTTTTGTGTTTGTATTAATGACGTTATCGCCATTGTCTTTTGCCACTGGCGGACAAATCAATTTCAAAGGTTCAATTGTGGAACCCGGTTGTGACACGCTTATTGTTAATTCTCAGATTAAACAAAGTTGCACGAGAGGAGGTAAAACTGAAGCCACAACCCTGCGTATGAATGACAGCCAACAATCTTTGCCGCTTAAGCTGGGTAAGGTGCAGTTAAAAAAAGTCGGTGATTTTCGCCTGATGACGATTACCTATAACTAGGATTTTTCTTTTCCAGACCCCGTTTTTCTCTTAAGCCATACACGTTACGTATGTGGGTAAACGTGTATCGCTTGTGAGGATAATTTCCGCTGAATTTCCAGTTCTCAAACATCCTGAACAGTGCGCACGCATTCATCATGTAGCTTTTCACAAGAAGCCTGTGCATACTCATGCATAGTCATTTTTTAGATTTTTGCCACTAAGAATGTAAATTTATCGAAAAGATGGTGGCTGTTGAGTACAGAACTGTCTTAATTTCCAGACGCCTGTTTTGCTATCCTCAACACACAACCGAAAAAATAAGACATTGTTTTATAAAAATAAAATTTTTTCACATCACCATTTCTTGCTCGATGACGCCCCGATGCAATCGATCATCCTAATCCTGAAGATGACGAAAGCTCACTGTGACAGAGGGCACTTTTTGATAAAGTGCTGGTCGTAGTTAGTACAGCCGTACCGCTTGGGAACTTAAGGAATGGGTCTTTTTGCGTTACATCCATCAATCCTTTAAGGTCAATGATGAAAAACACCAGGCAGTTCAGCAGCACCCTTTTACATCCCCGTTATTGGTTTACATGGTTTGGTCTTGGCATTCTCTGGCTCTTAGTTCAACTTCCCTATCCTGTCCTGATGCGACTTGGCGCAGGTGCCGGTAAACTTTCCCGTCATTTCCTTCAGCGTCGAGAGCGCATTACCCGTCGTAACATTGAACTTTGTTTTCCTGGCATCAGTGATGAAGACAAAGAAAGCATGATTGCGGGAAACTTTGCTTCTCTTGGTATGGCGCTGCTTGAAACGGGCATTGCCTGGTTCTGGCCAGACCACGCCGTTAAGCGCCTGTTTACTGTCTCAGGGCTTGCAAACCTCTATTCTGCTCAGAATGAAGGCCGGGGCGTGATGTTAATCGGCATCCATTTTATGTCTCTGGAGCTGGGTGGCCGCATCAGCGGATTGTGTCAGCCGATGATGGCAATGTACCGACCACATAATAACCGCGCGATGGAGTACGTTCAGACCAAAGGCCGCATGCGATCCAATAAAGCGATGATTGACCGTCGCGATCTGCGCGGGATGGTACAGGCGCTTAAGCAGGGCGAATCCGTCTGGTTTGCACCGGACCAGGATTACGGCCCAAAAGGCAGTACTTTCGCACCGCTGTTCGCCGTTGAGAAAGCAGCGACAACAAACGGCACATACGTTTTATCTCGCCTGGCCAAGCCTGCGATGGTGCCGATCATGCTGATTCGTAATCCAGGCAACGATGGTTATAAACTGATTATCGAACCGATTCTGGAAAACTACCCCCATACGGATGAATCAGCCGCCGCTGCCTATATGAATAAAGTGATTGAGAGCCAAATCATGCGAGCGCCTGACCAGTACCTTTGGCTGCATCGCCGATTTAAAACGCGTCCACCAGGTGAAGCGTCTCTCTACGTATAACGATAAAGCAGGCTCAAGCCTGCTTTATTTTTTCATACTGCCGCTATCGCCCCTTCTCCGTTACGACTCACAGTACGTGCTCATCCAGCGTGCAGATATCAATATTCTGTCCTGACCATAAAACGGCCGCACCCGCATCTGCCATACCTCCTCTCATGACGTTGTGCCTCTCTACCATGAACATATTCTGACGCCTGGGAAATTTTTACGTTCAGAATGGATAAGCGCTACGACCATTGCTTACATAACCACCTTGCACTTTCTTTGCCCCAGCTTAAGTGTTTCATACGGGAAAAATCCTGGGTCATCGCCTTAAAACGACGCTATGTATAACGTTTCAAAGCCTTTTTTATTTTGTATTGTTTACTACTGAATAGTCATACGTGACTTTGCCACAAGTCGTTATGAAGCGTTTATTTAGCAAGTGAGAAATATCATCCAGACAATAAACATTATCGCCTTTCTCAAATCACATATCAGATTTTCCTTATGATGTTAACCTCATTAAAAAGCGTTATAAATTATCTACACACAGCAAAACCTTTATAACGATATAACAGGGATCGTTTTTAATGTTCATCGTTAAATGAAGAAAAGAAGAACAGGTTTGGGCATTAAACATAAAAAAGCATTTAGCACTACGCGTGATTTTTATGCAGTGCTGATGTGCTCAAGGCCGTGTTTACTAAAAAAATACAATAAAATATAAATAACCCCGAGGGTAAGCAGGCATCACTGTCTGCTTACCGTCATAACAATTTACCCGGCGGGAATATTATGGCGATACGTAAAATAAATCTTATACACGTTAATTGGCCGCTTCTTTCATCGTTTAAAATATTAAGCATTGGCGTATTGCAACTTTCCCTGCTGGGTAAAATCCTGCAGGCTGAAGCCTTTAATTTGTTGGCTGTTGTCATTGCTGGATTGCTGGTCATTGACACACTGGCGGATCGCGGGTTCTCAAACAGCGTGATTCGTTATTCGACACTCTCAGTCAATAGGTTATCGGTTATTTACTGGGGCAACATACTGCTGGGACTGATCATTTTTGCTGTTTTTTTTATTTCCGGCATTGTTGTCGATCGGCTGTTTAATCAGCCACAGATAACCATGATGCTTGAGATGGCTGCCGTCATCTTTATCATCATTCCTCAGGGGCAACACTATCGCGCGATATTGCAGCGCGAAAAACAATTTTCCGATATCGCATTTTGCGAAATATCATCCGTATTCGTGGGCCTGGTCATTACACTGCTGACGGTATGGAGCACACCTTCGGTTTTGTGCGCACTATGGGGCTACCTGGCAATGGTGTCAGTAAGAATGCTGGCTTACTGCTGTTATGGCCGTATATGGTTTCAACCGGTATATCAATTCAGTCTGAAAACATTCCTCCAGATCTGCCTCAGGAAAATATAATGCACTTACTGGATGCCGGACACCTGAAAAAGGTCTTGCCGTGTTGTCGATCAGCACGGTTTTTATAAGACCAGGCACGTTGCATCAACAGCCTTCTCCGCTCGCTTATCCCACATTTCACTTGCGCTCATCCCACATACGGGCTGCCATTAATCAGCCCTGTAGATTCCCGGCTTACGCTGTTTCCTTTCTCTGTTTATACCAACATAATGTCGTCTCAAAGAGCCTGAGCCGTGCAATACGTCAACGGGGAGTAAGGCTGACCCGGTTTATCCAATAGAATTTGTGTTGATACAGGCCCTTAATTTTCCATAAATTATTGATTAATAAAATCTTAGCCTGAAAGGGTGAGTTTTTACTGATACTTTTAAAGCTATTAACAGAAAATCTCAGTCGCGCCGTTCTCTTCAGTGGCGTAGCCTTGCCGCCGTCTTCCTGGAGCCTGCTATGTTACTTACTGTTCTCTATATCCTTGGTATCACCGCTGAGGCAATGACGGGGGCGCTTGCCGCTGGCCGTCGTAAAATGGACCTGTTTGGTGTGATCATCATTGCTTCTGTTACCGCGATAGGCGGGGGTTCAGTGCGCGATATTCTCCTTGGTCATTATCCGCTGGGTTGGGTAAAGCATCCTGAATACATCATGATCGTAGCCGCTGCTGCCGTGGTGACCACGTTTGTCGCGCCGTTAATGCCCCATCTACGAAAGGTGTTTCTGGTACTGGATGCGCTTGGTCTGGTGGTGTTTTCTATTATCGGTGCGCAGGTTGCCCTGGATTCGGGCCATGCCATGATTATTGCCGCGATCAGTGCGGTTATTACCGGCGTCTTTGGCGGCGTTTTGCGCGATATGTTTTGTAATCGTATCCCGTTGGTGTTTCAAAAAGAGTTATATGCCGGTATCGCGTTCGCATCAGGCTGGATGTACATCCTGCTGCTGAAAACCCCTCTGGCACATGAGGTTGTGATTATTATCACCTTACTCTTTGGCTTTTTTGCCCGCCTGCTGGCCCTGCGATTTCGCCTCGGTTTGCCCATCTTCAATTATCCCCATCCCGATCATTGATGAGGAAGGGATACCCTGCTGCTGTAAAAAGGTAATCAACGTTCGCAGCTCGGCATCCTTAAGATGTGAGGTAATACGTTCTGCCCGCAATGCGCCCACGCCGGGCAGAGATTGCCAGCCTTTTACATCACGAGTCAGCACAGCGTCCCACGCTTTATCGTCTAGTGCGCGCAGTGCCTTTTGCGGCAGTTCAATGCCTAACGCATTGAGCCAGCGACGCAAAGGTTGTTTCCGGGTCAAATCAAACCGATGCCAGATGTGTTGTGCTCTCTCGGATGAAATACCCGCTGCGGTGGCGATTTGTTCTGGCGTAATGGTCAGCCAGGAAAACAGATGCGTAATACAGCCGGTTTCCAGTAGCCGTTGCCAGGTACTGCGTTGCACACCAGGAATATCGAGCACTGACTTTTGGCTCAGCCAACTCAAACGCGCCAGTAACTGGCGATGGCAATCCGGCGTTAAGGTATAACAACTTAGTCGCGTGAATTGCTCAGGTTCAGGCGGTTCAGGGTAATCCCGCTGCGCCACGCGCCAGATAACGCGATCAAGCCGTGGAATGCCCTGACCCGCAAGGCTAATCGTCACCTGATCGCCTGCGATAATATCCTGCTCACGCCAGCGTTTTAGCGACCCTATACTGACTCGCCTGACGGTTTTATCATCCAACTGCACAGGTTGCAGGTTCAGTACCACTGCGACTTTTCCCGTGCGCCCTATCGAAAAATCAACGGAGCGTACCTCACTGCTGACCGCCGGTGGCTGGTATTTCCAGGCGATAGCCCATTCTCCCTCACCTGGCTGCCAGTATTTTCCCGCCGGACGAGTTGCCTGATGCACGACAACGCCATCGGTGACAAAAGGCAAAGGTGCATGAAACCAGCGATCACGCCAGCTTTCAGCCTCCTCTTCATCCTGAACGGGTTGGGTCCAGTGACTGGCAAGATCGAATCCCCATGCAGCCAATCGGGTCAGGCGTTCATGCATACTGGCTGGCCCGTCAGGCCAGCCCCAGATAAAAATATCCAGTTGTTCCAGCAGCGGCGAGTCTTCCTGACTCATCATTGCCCCCGCAACGCGGGCTCTGGCGTTCTTGCCGCCATTGGTCGCCTGTTGATGACCGGTCATCCGCAAAAAAAGCTCGCCCTGTAAGACAACGGTAGCGTCATCACTGTCAATCATCGCCGGAATGGCAGGAATCCGTCTGGCTTTCGCCAGCCACTGCTCACCGTGTAAACCATCTCCACGGCTAATTAACGACACCAGTTTTCCCTGTCGATAGATTAGCGAGACGGCAACACCATCGATTTTCGGTTGGACCCAAAGGTCTTGCCGCGTCTGCATCCAGTAACCCAGTGCACGTTTATCCTGTACTTTTTTTACGCCCGTATGCGCAACCGGATGCCACAAGGTACCGTCCCCCGGCAAAGCAGGCACATAGTCGCCCGCCGTCTGCGTAAAACAGCGCTGCCAGTGGTTAAGCCGTTGCTGCAAACTATCGTAATCTGCATCCGCAACCAGCGAATGCCCCTGCTGGTAATACGCGTTATCCCAGTGCCGAAGCTGTTGTTGCAGGTGACCGATCTCACTCACCGCACGTGCAGGCGTCCATGCAGGACACAAGGCCCCAAAGGAATAAATAGGGCTGAATAACAGCATCAGCCCGGCAGTTAACATCCCTTTCATCCGTCACCTCCTGATTTTTTATCATTCAAGCGCTGAACGTCAGGCTGAGCCAGCTGCATTCGCGCATTCTGGGACGGCTTGTGTGAACATTGAGGTGTGTTTTCAGATGCGAAAAGCGGCTTTGCGTACCTGGTCGCATAAACTTTTCGCCGCGATGGCGGCGCAAACGCTGCGTGGCGCGGGGAAGCTGTGTATACTGTGCAGGAAATCGACTCCGCACTTAATCAATTCAAGAAAATCATGGCCCAAGGTACGCTCTATATTGTTTCTGCTCCCAGTGGCGCAGGGAAATCCAGTCTGATTCAGGCGCTGTTAAAAACGCAGCCGCTGTATGATACGCAAGTGTCTGTTTCACATACCACGCGCGGCATGCGGCCGGGCGAGGCACATGGTGAACATTACTTCTTTGTTCAGCAGCATGAGTTCGAAAAGATGATCGAGGAAGATGCCTTCCTTGAGCACGCGAAAGTTTTCGACAACTATTACGGCACCGCGCGTAAGACGATTGAACAAGTTCTGGCGACCGGCGTAGACGTTTTTCTTGATATTGACTGGCAAGGTGCGCAGCAAATTCGCGCTAAAATGCCCGACGCGCGCAGTATATTTGTATTGCCTCCTTCTAAAGAAGAGCTGGATCGTCGCCTGCGTGGTCGCGGTCAGGACAGCGAAGAGGTCATTGCACGTCGTATGGCACAGGCCGTGGCAGAAATGAGCCACTATGCCGAATACGACTATTTAATCGTGAATGATGATTTTGATTTGGCGTTATCCGATCTGAAAACCATTATTCGCGCAGAACGTCTGCGCATGGCCCGTCAGAAAGCGCGCCATGACGCTTTGATCAGCAAACTGTTGGCAGTCTGAACCCAGTTTCAGTATGATGCCGAGTCATTTCTTCATCTGTGGAGTAGCACACCTATGGCACGCGTAACCGTTCAGGACGCAGTAGAAAAAGTGGGTAATCGTTTTGACCTGGTGTTGGTCGCTGCACGTCGTGCACGTCAGATGCAGGTAGGCGGAAAAGATCCGCTGGTTCCCGAAGAGAACGATAAACACACCGTTATCGCATTGCGCGAAATCGAAGAAGGTTTGGTCACCAATCAGATTTTAGATGTGCGTGATCGTCAGGAGCAGCAAGAGCAGGAAGCCGCGGAGTTACAGGCCGTTACCGCTATCGCTGAAGGTCGTCGTTAACAGCTAGCTGCAGGTCAACCTTGTATCTGTTTGAAAGTCTCAATCAACTGATTGAACAATACTTGCCTGAGGACCAGATTAAGCGCCTCAAGCAAGCCTATCTCGTATCACGTGATGCCCACGAGGGACAGACACGCTCCAGCGGCGAGCCTTACATCACGCATCCTGTCGCGGTAGCCTGTATTTTGGCAGAAATGAAGCTCGACCATGAAACCCTCATGGCCGCGCTTTTGCATGACGTCATTGAAGACACGCCTGCCACCTATCAGGATATGGAACAGCTGTTTGGTAAGAGCGTTGCCGAGCTGGTTGAAGGCGTTTCAAAGCTGGATAAGCTGAAATTCCGTGATAAGAAAGAGGCGCAGGCAGAGAACTTCCGCAAGATGATTATGGCGATGGTGCAGGATATCCGCGTCATTCTCATCAAGCTGGCTGACCGCACCCATAACATGCGTACGCTCGGGTCGTTACGTCCTGATAAACGCCGTCGCATCGCGCTGGAAACGCTGGAAATATACAGTCCTCTGGCACATCGCCTGGGGATTCATCACCTAAAAACGGAACTGGAAGAGCTGGGCTTTGAAGCGCTCTATCCCAATCGTTTTCGGGTGATTAAAGAGGTCGTGAAAGCGGCCCGTGGCAACCGTAAAGAGATGATTCAAAAAATCCTCTCTGAGATCGACGGTCGCCTGCAGGAAGCCGGTATTCCCTGCCGGGTAAGTGGGCGCGAAAAGCACCTTTACTCGATTTACCGCAAAATGACGCTGAAAGAGCAGCGTTTTCACTCGATCATGGATATTTACGCCTTTCGCGTTATCGTGAAAGATCTGGATACCTGCTACCGCGTCCTGGGCCAGATGCACAGCTTATACAAGCCACGTCCGGGCCGGGTGAAAGACTATATTGCCATTCCCAAAGCTAACGGCTATCAATCTCTGCATACCTCTATGATCGGGCCGCATGGCGTACCGGTTGAGGTGCAAATCCGTACCGAAGATATGGATCAGATGGCCGAAATGGGGGTTGCCGCACACTGGGCATATAAACAAGCTGGCGAAAGCGGCACCACGGCGCAAATTCGTGCCCAGCGCTGGCTGCAAAGCCTGCTGGAGCTGCAACAGAGCGCCGGTAGCTCATTTGAATTCATTGAAAGCGTGAAGTCCGATCTCTTTCCGGATGAGATCTACGTCTTTACGCCAGAAGGCCGCATCGTCGAATTGCCGACCGGCTCCACACCGGTCGATTTTGCCTATGCAGTACATACCGATATTGGTCATGCCTGTGTGGGCGCGCGCGTTGACCGTCAGCCTTATCCGCTGTCCCAGACGCTCACCAGCGGCCAGACCATTGAGATTATTACTGCGCCCGGCGCACGTCCTAACGCCGCCTGGCTCAACTTTGTGGTCAGTTCCAAAGCGCGCGCTAAGATTCGTCAGCTTCTGAAAAACCTCAAGCGTGAAGACTCGGTAAATCTGGGACGTCGCCTGCTCAGCCATGCGATGGGCGGCAGTCGTAAACTGGCGGAAGTGCCGGCTGAAAACATCAAGCATGAGCTTGACCGCATGAAGCTGACCTCACTGGACGATCTGTTAGCAGAAATCGGCCTGGGGAATGCAATGAGCGTGGTGGTGGCCAAAAACCTGCTTCAAACTGACACTAACGCGCTCAATAACAACAAAAAACAGGGCAAGCTGCCCATCAAAGGCGCAGACGGCGTACTCATTACCTTTGCGAAATGCTGTCGTCCTATTCCCGGCGATCCGATTGTTGCACACGTCAGTCCGGGTAAAGGCCTGGTTGTTCACCATGAATCCTGTCGAAATATTCGCGGCTATCAAAAAGAGCCAGAAAAATTCATGCCGGTGGAGTGGGATAAAGTCACTGAGCAAGAGTTTGTGGCTGAGATCAAGGTCGATATGTTTAATCACCAGGGCGCACTGGCGAACCTGACGGCAGCGATCAACACGGCGGGCTCCAATATTCAGAGCCTGAATACTGAAGAACGCGATGGCCGCGTTTACAGTGCCTTTATCCGTCTGACCGCACGCGATCGCGTCCACCTGGCGAATATCATGCGTAAAATTCGTGTGATGCCGGATGTGATTAAAGTTCACCGCAACCGTAACTAGTGCATGAATCCTCAACGCTTTTCTCGTATTCAGGAAATGCTGGCCCTGCGTCAGCATGACCTTACCGTCTGCATGGAGCAGGTGCATAAACCGCACAACGTTTCCGCGGTGATCCGCACTGCGGATGCAGTGGGGATTCATGAGGTCCATGCCGTGTGGCCAAGCCAACGCATGCGAACCCAGGCTTCGGCTTCGGCCGGCAGCAATAGCTGGGTAAAGGTTGTGACGCACCGTTCAATCACCGACGCTATTGGCCATCTTAAAACGCAAAAGATGCAGATACTGGCGACAAACCTCTCTGCTGACGCTGTGGATTTTCGTGAGATTGATTACACCAAACCCACGTGCATTTTGATGGGTCAGGAAAAAACCGGTATCACAGATGAAGCCCTGGCTCTGGCCGATCGTCACATCATTATTCCGATGGTGGGAATGGTTCAGTCACTCAACGTTTCTGTTGCGTCCGCGCTGATTCTTTATGAAGCCCAGCGCCAGCGGCAAAATGCCGGTATGTATCAACGCCAGTCCAGCCTTCTGGATTACGAAGAACAACAGCGCCTGCTGTTTGAAGGGGGCTATCCTGTTCTGGCGCGCGTGGCAAAACATAAACGGATGCCCTATCCCCATATCAACGCGCAGGGCGAGATAGAAGCCGATGACAGTTGGTGGGCAACGATGCAAGCAACAGGCAGAAGTAAGAAATGAAAGGCCGTCTGCTGGATGCCATACCGCTCAGTACCCTGACCGGCGTCGGCGCCAGCCAGGCAGCAAAGCTGGCTAAAATTGGCCTGCATACTATCCAGGATTTACTGCTACACCTTCCTCTGCGTTATGAAGATCGCACCCAGCTTTATGCTATCAACGACCTGTTACCGGGAATTTGGGCAACGGTCGAAGGCGACGTGCTGCATACCGACATTACTTTTGGCCGCCGACGTATGATGGTGTGCCAGATCGGCGATGGCAGCGGCGTATTAACCATGCGCTTCTTCAACTTCAATGCCGGTATGAAAAACAGCCTCGCACCCGGCCGCCGGGTAACCGCCTGGGGCGAAATTAAACGCGGGCAGCGCGGCGCCGAAATTATCCATCCGGAATACCGCGTACAGGGCGAGCACAGCCATGTGATGCTGGAAGAAACCCTGACGCCGGTCTATCCCACAACCGAAGGCATTCGTCAGGCAACACTGCGCAATCTTACCGACCAGGCATTAACTCTGCTGGAAAACTGCCCTATTACGGAACTGTTGCCGCAAGCGTTAAGCGGCGGACTGATCAGCCTGCCCGACGCCTTACGCACGCTGCATCGTCCCCCACCCGATGTCAAACTCAGCGAACTTGAAAGTGGCCAGCATCCCGCTCAGCGCAGGCTGATTCTTGAAGAACTGCTGGCGCATAATCTCAGTATGCTGGCGGTTCGGGCCGGTGCGCAGCGCCATTACGCGCTGCCGATGCCCGCCCGTCATACGTTGAGTGACCGCTTACTGGCCGCCCTGCCTTTTTCCCCCACTGCCGCCCAAAAACGCGTCGTGGCAGAAATTGAAAAAGACTTAGCGCACGATTATCCCATGTTGCGGCTTGTCCAGGGTGACGTGGGATCGGGTAAAACGCTGGTCGCGGCCCTTGCGGCCCTGAACGTTATCGCCCACGGCAAACAGGTGGCGCTGATGGCACCGACAGAGTTGCTGGCTGAGCAGCATGCCAATAATTTCCGTCAGTGGCTTGCGCCACTTGGCCTGGAAGTCGGCTGGCTGGCAGGCAAACAAAAAGGGAAAGCGCGTCAGGCACAGCAAGATGCTATTGCCAGCGGCAACGTAGCCATGGTGGTCGGTACGCATGCCCTGTTTCAGGAGCAGGTGAAGTTCAACGGTCTGGCGCTGGTGATTATTGATGAACAACACCGTTTTGGGGTTCACCAGCGGCTGGCGCTGTGGGAAAAAGGGGAAGAGCAGGGTTTCCATCCTCACCAGTTGATCATGACCGCCACACCGATTCCGCGTACCCTGGCGATGACCGCTTATGCCGATCTCGATACCTCAACCATTGATGAGCTGCCGCCGGGCAGAACGCCGGTGACGACTGTGGCCATTCCTGACAGCCGTCGCAGTGAGATCATTGCCCGGGTGCAAAGCGCTTGCCATGAAGGTCGTCAGGCTTACTGGGTCTGTACGCTGATTGAAGAGTCCGATCTGCTCGAAGCCCAGGCCGCAGAAGCGACATGGGAAGAGTTAAAAATCGCGCTGCCGGACTTGCAGGTAGGGCTGGTGCACGGCCGCATGAAGCCAGCGGAGAAACTGGCGGTGATGCAGGCCTTCAAAGCGAACGAGATACAGCTGCTGATCGCCACGACCGTTATTGAGGTTGGCGTGGATGTGCCAAACGCCAGCCTGATGATCATTGAAAATCCAGAACGCCTCGGTCTTGCCCAGCTTCACCAGCTGCGCGGGCGCGTAGGCCGTGGCGCAGTCGCGTCTCACTGCGTACTGCTGTATAAAGCGCCGCTAAGCAAAACGGCACAGAAGCGTTTGCAGGTGCTGCGCGACAGCAACGACGGCTTTGTGATTGCCCAACACGATCTGGAGATCCGCGGGCCGGGCGAACTGCTGGGTACGCGCCAAACCGGTAATGCGGAGTTTAAGGTCGCCGATCTCCTGCGCGATCAGGCTATGATTCCTGAAGTACAACGCGTCGCGCGGCACATCCACCAGCACTATCCCGAACAGGCCCAGGCACTGATCGAGCGCTGGCTACCGGAAACCGGCCGCTACAGCAACGCCTGACGCCTTTTTTTGCACCACCAGGCAAACGTTTGCTTTTGATCCGTGGACGATTACAATCGCCACACTTTTTTTTGGGAACCGTTACGATGTCAACCAATCAGCAGCTTAACCCGACTACCGCCAGTAAAAGTGAACTGATTTACCGTCTGGAAGATCGTCCGCCACTTACGCAAACCCTGTTTGCGGCCGGTCAGCATCTGCTGGCCATGTTTGTCGCCGTGATTACGCCCGCGCTGTTGATCTGCCAGGCATTGGGTTTACCGGCGCAGGACACGCAGCACATTATCAGCATGTCCCTGTTCGCCTCTGGCGTGGCATCCGTTCTGCAAATCAAAACCTGGGGGCCGGTCGGCTCAGGCTTGCTGTCCATTCAGGGCACCAGCTTTAACTTTGTGACGCCGCTGATTATGGGCGGCATGGCGCTGAAAAATGGCGGCGCAGATGTGCCCACCATGATGGCAGCGCTGTTTGGCACCTTGATGGTGGCATCCTGCACAGAAATGGTACTGTCGCGGGTGCTGCATCTGGCACGCCGTATCATCACGCCTCTGGTATCTGGTATTGTCGTGATGATCATTGGATTGTCCCTTATTCAGGTTGGCCTGACGTCCGTCGGTGGTGGTTTCGCCGCCATGAACGACCACAGCTTCGGCGCGCCTAAAAACCTGCTACTGGCCGGTGCGGTCTTGTTGGTTATTATCCTTCTGAACCGTCAGAAAAATGCTTACCTGCGCGTCGCCTCACTGGTGATTGCCATGGCGGTTGGCTACCTGCTCGCCTGGGCGCTGGATATGCTGCCATCCATCAATACGCCCGCAAACCAGCCACTGATTGCGCTACCGACTCCGCTCTATTACGGCCTGGGGTTTGACTGGAACCTGCTCATCCCGCTGATGCTGGTGTTTATGGTGACCTCGCTGGAAACCATTGGTGATATCACCGCCACCTCTGACGTGTCGGAGCAGCCGGTGAGCGGTCCTTTGTATATGAAGCGACTGAAAGGCGGCGTGCTGGCGAATGGCCTTAACTCGTTTGTGTCTGCCCTGTTTAATACCTTCCCCAACTCCTGCTTTGGACAGAATAACGGCGTTATCCAACTTACCGGTGTTGCCAGCCGCTATGTTGGTTTTGTCGTGGCGCTGATGCTTATCCTGCTGGGCCTGTTCCCGGCGGTCAGTGGACTGGTACAGCATATTCCTGAGCCGGTTCTGGGCGGTGCCACTATTGTGATGTTTGGGACCATCGCAGCATCCGGCGTGCGTATTGTCTCCAGAGAGCCGCTGAACCGACGCGCCATCATGATTATCGCCCTCTCGCTGGCCGCAGGACTTGGCGTGTCACAGCAACCGCTGATTCTGCAGTTTGCGCCTGACTGGCTGAAAACCTTGCTCTCCTCGGGTATTGCCGCAGGCGGTATTACGGCGATTGTGCTTAATCTGATTTTCCCACCGGAAAAGTGATTTTTAAGGCAGGTCAGGACCTGCCTGCTATTTATACTGATTTACATCCAGGCGGTTGAGCTATAACGCTAATTCAGGCATAACAACCTTTCAGCGGACTGAACCCGGGAAGGATACGATGAAATTTATAGGAAAGTTTTTCCTCACCTTATTGTTACTACTACTGTTTGCGTTAGTGGTGCTGTATGTACTGCTGCAGACACAGTGGGGCGCGGGCTGGTTTAGCCGTTGGGTGAGCGATAAAACGGAATGGCATCTGTCGCTGAGTAAAATCGAACATAACTTTTCATCACCTTCGCACATTATTCTGGATGATTTCAGTTTTGGTCATGATGGACAGCCGGCTGTGCTGGTCGCCAGGCGCGTCGACTTGGGCATTGCCCTGTTGCAGTTCAGCGATCCTTTTCACTTTGCCAGCATAGAATTACGTGACGGTGAGGTTAATCTTGCTAACCTGGCAACGAATAGCGCATTACCCGTGCAGGCTAACCGTCTGCAACTGAACAATATGCGCATCGACAGCCCCTCTTCGGCGTTACCGCTTTCAGCCCTGCAGGTGAATGGCGGTATAGTGCCGTGGGCCCCGTTGACTGGCGATGTGCTGGGACGGGATGCGCAGTTCCAGATGAGCGCAGGCAAGATGACGCTAAACAGCGTTGCGGGTGAAAATGTGCTGATTCAGGGCAATGTGTCACAGGGCCGCATGGTGTTTAGCAACATCGGTGCTGATTTAGCCCGCGGTTCCATGACCGGTAACGGAGAGCGTGATGCGCAGGGAAACTGGAAGATCACTCAACTCCGCCTGAACGATATCCGTTTGCAAACCGCCAGCACGCTTGTTGATTTCCTGAAACCCTTTGAAGAAGTGCAGTCGGTGACGCTAAACCGCGTCGACATTACCGATGCCCGGCTGCAGGGCCCTGACTGGGCGGTAACCGATCTCGATCTGACACTGAAAAATCTCAGTTGGAAAGGCCGGGACTGGCAGAGTCAGGATGGTTCACTGGCGATGAACGCCGGTAACTTTATCAACGGCAAATTCGAGCTTAACGATCCCATCATCAACATGGACTTCTCGCCACAGGGGATTGCCCTGACCCAGTTCAGCTCGCGCTGGGCCAACGGCGTCATCCGTGCCGACGGAAACTGGTCGCGTAACGACAAGCAATTGACGCTGAATAATCTTGCCGTCGCGGGCCTGGAATATACGCTGCCGCAGAACTGGCGGGCGTTATGGCAGGCTCCCCTTCCCGACTGGCTGGGCGGCCTTACCGTGAACCGTTTCACCTCAAACCGTAATTTGATCATCGATATCAACCCTGCGTTTCCTTTCCAGCTCACCTCACTGGATGGCAGCGGGGAGAATCTGCAGCTGGCCCGTCAGCATCAATGGGGAATCTGGTCAGGTAAACTCAGCCTGAACGCTGCGGAATCGACCTTTAACCGCACCGATCTGCGCCATCCGTCCATTGCGCTGGAGGCTGACGATCAACAAATCAAGGTGACGGAACTGAGCGCGTTTAGTGGTAAAGGTTTACTGGAAGGCACGGCAACGGTAGGACAGCAAGCCGTCCGCCCTCTCAGCCTGAATCTCTCGGGGCGCGGCGTACCGGTCAATGTCTTGCAGAACTGGGGCTGGCCCGCGCTTCCACTGGAAGGTGACAGCAATTTTCAGTTGCGACTCAATGCCTCACTGAAGGACGGGCAGCCGTTAGCCCCCTCAGTTAATGCCACGCTGTCGGTGAATACAGACAGCCAGCAACTGCAGCAAACCATGCAGGCAGGACAGGTGAAGTAAAAACACACAGGGCCGCAATCGCGGCCCTGTTGTTTAATTGATGCGTGCCCCTGAGCCGCCTTCTTCCAGCGGCCCGTCAGGATCAACGGGCAACACGATGTAGACCGCTTCAAACACCGCGCCACACTCATCATCACCAAATAACTGCACATCAAGCTGAACCCGGGCTTTACGGCCTCGCGCCAGGCGATCGAGATCGCCACTCAATGATCCGAGGTCGGCAATGGCACCCGGCCTGCCCGTAATCGGACGGCTGTAGCGTATGTGCGCATCAGCCAGAATAATGGTGCCGCCCAGGTGGCGCTCACGCAGCAACAGCCAGATCAGTCCCCAGCCGGTAAGCGTTGCCAGCGAAAACAGACTTCCGGCAAACAGGGTATGGTGCGGATTTTGGTTGCCGGTTTCCGGCATGGTGGTAATAAATTTTTGCCCGGTGTATTGCAGGATGCGCACGCCCATTTTCTCACTCAACGGAATGTGCTCATACCAGGCCTGCTGCAACTGACCGCACCAGTCAGCACGGTGTAAAATATCATCCAGCGTGACAACCGGTTTAATCATCAGGAAGTGACGCACTGGCGTGGTTTGCGGTGCGGTAATCTCGCCCTGATTGACGTATCCGAGCTTGGCGAAGAACGCCACCGCGTCCTCACGCGCGCTGCACGTCACGCGCTTTACGCCTTCCTGACGCGCTACCGACTCCAGCGTCATCGCCACCAGCGTGCCCAGACCTTTTCCCTGGACGGTAGGATGTACAGCAAGGAAGCGGATAGCCGCCTCATTATCCGCATTGATGTAAAGTCGCCCTACCGCAACGGGTTTACCTTGTTCATCCACCACCATTTGATGATGCGCTAACGCATCCCAGGCATCACGCTCAGAACCCTGCGGCTGATGCAGCGGCTTTCGTAACATTTCCCAGCGGAACTGATAATACACATCCAGCTCTTCCGCCGTTTGTGGCACACGAAGATGATACATAAAGTGTTTCTCTCGTTCTGATGCGGGGTTGCGGATGTTTAGCCGCGCGGTATGCGGCGTCATACCTGTAACCAGAAGGTTACCGGCCCGTCGTTAACCAACGCCACCTGCATATCAGCAGCAAAGCGGCCATTGGCGGTCGTCACATCATGGCGACGGCAACACGCGCTGAAATAGTCGTAGAGACGTTCCGCTTCTTGTGGCTCTGCCCCACCAGAAAATGAGGGGCGCATGCCCTTTTGCGTATCGGCAGCCAGCGTAAACTGTGACACCACCAGCGCACTCCCGCCCGCCTGTTTGACGTTCAGGTTCATCTTGCCCTGTTCATCACTGAAAATGCGATAACCCAGTACGCGCTCCGCCAGCCGCTCGGCGTGCTTTTCATCATCACCTTTTTCAACACCCAACAGAATCAACAACCCCTGTCCGATTTCACCCACAACCGCGTTATCGATACTGACGCTGGCACGCTGTACGCGTTGAATTAAAGCAATCATCCGTCCTCTCGTTCTTTTTCTCTTTCCTGCCGTTTGAACTGGCGGTAGTCATCTAAGGTGACGGTAATCTCTGCGCCGAGGAGTACGATACACCAGGTCCAGTAAACCCACAGGAATAAAATGGGGATCACCGCCAGCACACCATAGATCAGTTGGTATGACGGGAACATCGTAACATACAGCGCAAAGCCCTTTTTCCCCAGTTCAAATAACAGCCCGGCGACCAGCGCCCCCGTAAGCGCATCGCGCGCGGGCACCCGCTGTGTCGGGACAATACTGTATAGCAGCCAAAACGATAGCCATGATAAGAGCAACGGAAAGAAACGCAGCATCTGATCGACCAGACTGGTTACCCCCGTCACATTTATCCACTTCAACGACAGCAGATAAGAGCTGATGGCTAAACTGGCACCCGCCAGTAACGGCCCGAGCGTTAATATCATCCAGTACACCGCAAAGGAATAGACCAGCGGCCGCTTTTTGTCGCTGCGCCAGATAGCATTCAGGGCAGAATCAACGGAATGCATCAGCAACAGCGCCGTCACGATCAGGCCGACGGCACCCACGGCCGTCATACGATGGACGTTGGCCACAAACTGCTCAAGATAACGTTGTAGCGTATTACCTGCAGCCGGCATGAAGTTGGTAAAAATAAAATTCTTAAGCTGGACGCTGATGTCAGAGAACACAGGAAACGCCGCAAACAGCGCAAAGACCACGGCAATCAGCGGAACCAGCGCCAGTAACGACACAAAAGCCAGGTTACCGGCCTGCGTCGTCATGGCGTCATTATCAATGCGTTTCCACAGCAGCTTGAGCCACAGCCAGAACGCATGAAACCCGGGGCGAAAATGACGTAACTTCATGGCTTAATGCCGACCCGCGAACCAGTCAGGTACGGTGGTGCTATCGGTCACCAGCACTGTCTCAATCCCCAAGGCGCGTGCACCCTCAATGTTCTGCGCGTTGTCATCGAAGAACACGGCCTGATCGGCGCTAAAGCCTTCAGCGGCCAAAACATGCTGATAGATTCTCGCTTCGGGTTTGCGCATGCCTAGCTCCTGCGACAAATAGATCTTGTCGGCCGCCTGCTGCACGTCAGGATACTGCGTCGGCCAGAAGGTACAATGCAGCGCATTGGTGTTGGAGAGAATCACCACTCGATGTCCCTCCTGCCGCAGTTGATGCATTATCGCCAGCGTATCCGGGCGGACACCAACGAATATTGCCTGCCAGCCTGTCGCAAACTGTTCATAGCTCAGTGCGATATCCAGCTTTTCACACAGGGCTTCAGCGAAGGCTTCGTCACTGATTTCACCACGCTCATGCTGCTCAAATGCCTCATCCATATGGAAGTGACTTTGAAGTGATGCCAGTGGCACGCGGCTAAGGTCACTCCAGACACCTAACACGCGGTTAAAGTCGATATCAATAATCACATTGCCCAAATCAAAGATATAAAGCATGGTGCCTCCTCGGGTTCCCTGGATCATTCACTCTAGCGGTAAAAGCGCAGCCTGAACAGGCAGCCTGGACGAGAAAAATATAAACGCTAAGTTAAGGCACGACGGCACGACGTTGAAAGGGGATAGAGAAGAAGTTACGGGCTGGTTTAGGCTGGATTTAACTCTGTATGACAATCGCGCAGGCAAAAAAAAAGCCCCGTTAAACGGGGCTTCTTACATGCATTTACGCGTCTTTAGGACCGCGTGAAGCACGCTTACGATCGTTCTCGGTCAGGTGACGTTTACGGATACGCACGGACTGAGGGGTAACTTCGACCAGTTCGTCGTCATCAATGAACTCGATAGCCTGCTCAAGTGTCATTTTGATCGGTGGAACCAGTGTCGTTGCTTCGTCTGTACCGGAAGCACGCATGTTAGTCAGCTTCTTACCGGTCAGGCAGTTTACGGTCAGGTCGTTAGAACGACTGTGAATACCGATGATCTGGCCTTCATAGACTTCTGCACCGTGACCCAGGAACAGCTTACCGCGATCCTGCAGACCGAACAGGGCGAAAGCAACCGCTTTACCCTGACCGTTGGAAATCAGAACGCCGTTCTGACGCTGGCCCACTTCGCCCGGACGAATATCATCGTAGTGGCTAAAGGTGGAGTACAGCAGACCGGTACCTGATGTCATGGTCATAAATTCGTTACGGAAACCGATCAGACCACGGCTTGGGATCACGTAGTCAAGACGTACGCGGCCTTTACCATCTGGGTCCATGTTTTTCAGGTCGCCTTTACGCTCGCCCATGGCTTGCATAACGGAACCCTGATGCGTTTCTTCGATATCCAGCGTCACGTTCTCGAACGGCTCTTGCTTACGGCCTTCGAATTCGCGGAAGATAACTTTCGGACGGGATACCGCCAGTTCGAAACCTTCACGACGCATGTTCTCGATCAGAACGGACAGGTGCAGCTCACCACGGCCCGATACACGGAACGCGTCAGCATCTTCAGTTTCTTCAACACGCAGTGCCACGTTGTGAACCAGTTCTTTGTTCAGACGCTCAAGGATCTGACGTGACGTCACGTACTTACCTTCTTTACCGCAGAACGGTGAGGTGTTGACGTTAAAGAACATCGTGACCGTTGGCTCATCCACGCTCAGTGCTGGCAGGGCCTGCACATTCTGCGGATCACAAATGGTGTCAGAAATGTTCAGTTCACCCAGACCGGTGATAGCAATGATATCGCCCGCTTCTGCCATGTCGCTGTCAATACGCTCCAGGCCCAGGTGAGTCAGCACTTTACCGACTTTACCGTTACGCGTTTTACCTTCGCTATCAATGATAGTGACTTGCTGGTTAGGCTTCACTTTACCGCGCTTGATGCGGCCGATGCCGATAACGCCCAGGTAGTTGTTGTAGTCCAGCTGAGAGATTTGCATCTGCAGCGGCGCGTCAGCTTCAACCTGTGGAGGCGATACGTGGTCAACGATAGCCTGATACAGCGGGGTCATATCGTCAGCCATGTCTGTATGCTCAAGACCGGCAATACCATTCAGCGCAGAGGCAAAAATGATAGGGAAGTCTAACTGCTCGTCAGTCGCATCCAGGTTAACGAACAGGTCAAAGACCTGATCAACAACCCAGTCAGGACGTGCGCCAGGACGGTCGACTTTGTTGATAACCACAATCGGCTTCAAACCATGCGCGAACGCTTTTTTGGTTACGAAGCGGGTTTGCGGCATAGGGCCATCCATCGCATCTACAACCAACAGTACCGAATCCACCATAGACATTACGCGTTCAACTTCACCACCGAAGTCGGCGTGTCCTGGGGTATCAACGATGTTGATACGGTAGTCGTTCCATTTAATGGCGGTATTTTTTGCGAGGATGGTAATCCCACGCTCTTTCTCCAAATCATTGGAGTCCATCACACGCTCGGTGGCTTCAGTACGGGCATCAAAAGTACCAGACTGTTGCAGCAGTTTATCAACCAGGGTGGTCTTTCCATGGTCAACGTGCGCGATGATGGCGATGTTACGCAAATTTTCGATCACAGCTTTTTTGCCTCAGGCATTAGAAATAACGCGGTATTGTACACGGATTAAGCGGGAGACTGAACACGATCACACTTTTCACTGAAAGTTTATTGCATTGTCGCAAAATCGCACTATTAGCCGTGCAAAATTTGCACTGCATCGAGGTTTTGCACCAAAAAAGTGCTCACTTTCAACTCAGATGCACACAAACAGTGCGTTGCGACTATCATGGTGCATGACTTATATGACAAAAAGGTGCATGACAGCGCGATTTTGTGCAAAGAAATAAAGTTGGCACAGAATTCGCTTTGTATTATCCAGACGAAAACGATGTAAGACAACGGTTGCAGAGCTGGTCAGGATCAGATTCAGGAATGGTCGTTAACAGTCGTTCATTCCGTAACCCGGTTCTCACTATGTAGACAATGACCATTTCCAGGAGAGTTGAGTATGTCCGCTGAACACGTTCTCTCGATGATGAACGAGCATGAAGTTAAGTTTGTTGACCTGCGTTTTACCGATACCAAAGGTAAAGAACAGCACGTTACTATTCCGGCTCACCAGGTTAACGCTGACTTCTTCGAAGAAGGCAAAATGTTCGATGGCTCTTCCATCGGCGGCTGGAAAGGGATTAATGAATCAGACATGGTACTGATGCCTGATGCAACCACGGCGGTGATGGACCCTTTCTTTGAAGATTCTACGCTGATTATTCGTTGCGACATCCTTGAGCCAGGCACCATGCAGGGCTATGACCGTGACCCACGCTCTATCGCTAAGCGTGCTGAAGACTACCTGCGCGCTTCAGGCATTGCGGACACCGTTCTGTTTGGCCCAGAGCCAGAATTCTTCCTGTTCGACGATATCCGTTTTGGTTCTTCAACGTCTGGCTCACATGTTGCCATCGACGATATCGAAGCGGCATGGAACACCAGTAAAGAATACGAAGGCGGTAACAAAGGTCACCGTCCAGGTCTGAAAGGCGGTTACTTCCCAGTGCCACCGGTTGACTCATCACAGGACATCCGTTCTGCCATGTGTCTGACCATGGAGCAAATGGGCCTGGTGGTTGAAGCCCATCACCATGAAGTCGCAACAGCAGGTCAGAACGAAGTGGCAACGCGCTTCAATACTATGACCAAAAAAGCTGACGAAATTCAGATCTACAAATATGTCGTGCACAACGTCGCTCATGCCTACGGCAAAACCGCGACCTTTATGCCAAAACCTATGTTTGGTGACAACGGTTCCGGTATGCACTGCCACATGTCGCTGTCTAAAGGCGGTCAGAACCTGTTCTCTGGCGATAAGTACGGCGGCCTGTCTGAAATGGCACTGTTCTACATCGGCGGTATCATCAAACACGCTAAAGCCATTAACGCCCTGGCAAACCCAACCACCAACTCGTACAAACGTCTGGTGCCCGGTTATGAAGCCCCGGTCATGCTGGCCTACTCAGCCCGTAACCGTTCAGCCTCAATCCGTATCCCGGTGGTTGCCAGCCCGAAAGCGCGTCGTATTGAAGCCCGCTTCCCGGACCCGGCTGCTAACCCATACCTGGCGTTCACCGCCCTGCTGATGGCTGGCCTTGATGGCATCATCAACAAAATCCATCCTGGTGACGCGATGGACAAAAACCTGTATGACCTGCCACCGGAAGAAGAAGCTGAGATTCCAAAAGTTGCAGGTTCACTGGAAGAAGCGCTGATTGCCCTGAACGAAGACCGCGAGTTCCTGACCCGTGGCGGCGTGTTCACTGATGATGCTATCGATGCCTACATCGAACTGCGTAAATCAGAAAACGATCGTGTTCGCATGACGCCGCACCCGGTTGAGTTCGAACTGTACTACAGCGTTTAATTTCAGAGTAAGCAAATGGGTGCCGCAGATAAACATTGCAAAGGCGGCACCGAGAGTCTGAAACGTTTTTTTGTTGCCGTGGAAACTTTAGCCCATCTTCGGATGGGCTTTTTTCTCCGCGAATTCATCGTTCATTCGCTTTAATTCCGGCTTAAAGATTACAATGCACTAAATTAGTGCAGAGGAACGCTGTATGGCAACTGCCTCACTGCCCGATGCAGGGCAGATTCTCAATACCTTAATCAACAGTATTTTGTTGGTGGATAACGATTTGGTTATTCATTATGCCAATCCTGCGGCACAGCAATTACTGGCGCAAAGTTCACGTAAATTATTCGGTACGCCGTTACCTGAATTGACCGGCTATTTTTCGCTGAATGTCGAGGTAATGCGCGAGAGTCTTGAGGCGGGCCAGGGCTTTACTGACAGTGAAGTCACTCTGGTGGTCGATGGCCGGGCACACATTATGTCACTCACGGCACAACGGTTGCCTGATGGCTTAATTTTGCTGGAAATGGCGCCCATGGATAATCAGCGTCGTTTGAGTCAGGAACAATTACAGCATGCTCAGCAGGTTGCGGCTCGCGATCTGGTGCGTGGACTGGCCCATGAGATTAAAAATCCGTTAGGGGGATTGCGTGGCGCCGCTCAGCTGCTGTCCCGCGCCCTGCCCGATCCCGCGCTGAACGAATATACCAAAGTTATTATCGAACAGGCCGACCGCCTGCGGAATCTGGTCGATCGCTTATTAGGGCCTCAACAACCGGGTATGCACATTACCCAGAGCATTCATCAGGTCGCTGAACGGGTGGTTAACCTGGTCTCGATGGAGCTGCCCGAAAACGTGTCTCTGGTCCGCGATTACGATCCCAGTCTGCCGGAGTTACCTCACGATCCTGACCAGATTGAACAGGTTCTGCTGAATGTCGTGCGTAATGCGCTACAGGCGTTAGGCGAGGACGGCGGCACGATCGTGATTCGCACCCGTACGGCCTTTCAGCTAACGCTGCATGGCACGCGGTATCGTCTGGTCGCCCGTATTGATATTGAAGATGACGGCCCCGGCATTCCGGCCCTGCTCCAGGATACGCTGTTTTATCCCATGGTGAGCGGACGTGAAGGCGGAACCGGTTTAGGTCTTTCTATTGCCCGTAGCCTGATTGATCAGCATTCAGGAAAAATTGAGTTTAACAGTTGGCCGGGTCATACCGAATTTTCGGTTTACCTGCCTATTCGCCAGTGAGGTTTCTATGCAACGAGGGATAGTCTGGATCGTCGATGACGATAGCTCCATCCGCTGGGTGCTTGAACGCGCGCTCACTGGAGCCGGTTTGAGCTGTGCGACCTTTGACAGCGCGAATGACGTGCTGAACGCATTAGCGACGAAAACCCCGGACGTTTTATTATCAGACATTCGTATGCCAGGTATGGATGGTCTGACGCTGCTAAAACAGATTAAACAGCGTCATCCTATGCTTCCGGTCATCATTATGACGGCGCACTCCGATCTGGATGCCGCGGTCAGTGCCTATCAGCAAGGGGCATTTGATTATCTGCCGAAGCCGTTCGATATCGACGAAGCTGTCGCGCTGGTTGAGCGCGCCATCAGTCACTATCAGGAACAGCAGCAGCCACGCAATCAACCCGTCAGCGGCCCAACGACCGATATTATCGGTGAAGCACCCGCCATGCAGGACGTGTTTCGTATCATTGGCCGTCTTTCCCGCTCGTCGATCAGCGTTCTGATCAACGGTGAATCCGGGACGGGTAAAGAACTGGTTGCACATGCGCTGCATCGCCACAGCCCTCGTAGTAAGGCTCCTTTTATTGCCTTAAACATGGCTGCGATTCCAAAGGATTTGATTGAATCTGAACTGTTTGGCCATGAAAAAGGGGCGTTTACCGGTGCCAATCAAATCCGCCAGGGCCGTTTTGAACAGGCAGATGGTGGCACGCTGTTTTTAGATGAAATCGGCGATATGCCGCTGGATGTTCAGACTCGCCTGCTGCGCGTCCTGGCTGATGGACAATTTTATCGTGTTGGCGGCTATGCGCCGGTCAAAGTTGACGTACGTATCATTGCCGCAACGCACCAGAACCTTGAGCTGCGGGTGCAGGAAGGCAAGTTCCGTGAGGATTTGTTCCACCGCCTGAACGTTATTCGCGTGCATCTCCCGCCTTTGCGTGAGCGCCGTGAAGATATTCCTCGTCTGGCTCGTTATTTCCTCCAAGTGGCTGCACGGGAGCTTGGCGTTGAAGCCAAGATTCTGCACGCGGAAACCGAAACCGCGCTAACGCGTCTGCACTGGTCGGGTAACGTGCGTCAGTTGGAGAACACCTGCCGTTGGTTAACCGTTATGGCGGCGGGGCAGGAAGTGCTGATCCAGGATTTACCGCCTGAACTGTTTGAATCCAGCACGCCAGAAAGCCCGACGCAGTCGTTGCCTGACAACTGGGCGACACTGCTGGCGCAGTGGGCGGATCGTGCACTGCGTTCCGGTCATCAAAATCTGCTGTCTGAAGCTCAGCCGGAGATGGAGCGCACATTACTCACCACAGCGCTACGTCATACCCAAGGGCACAAGCAGGAAGCAGCACGTTTGCTCGGCTGGGGAAGAAATACCCTGACGCGTAAGCTTAAAGAACTGGGCATGGAATAAGAAACTAACCCGCCGGGACAGCCTGTGCTGTTCCGGCTTTTATATCACGCGTGAAAACGGCTGTTGCCGCGCTTTTTGTCGTAAACAGGCATCGAAGCACATACAAATATTACGAATCAGTAACCGTCCGATCCCCGTCACTCTCAGGCCGGTTGCGTCCTGCTCCACCAGCCCGTCAGCCACCAGCGGTTTTAACAGCGCCAGGTCTTGCGCAAAATACGTTTCAAAGTGAAGGTTCCACTGGGCTTCCACCGCGCTGAAGTCGAGCGAGAAGTTGCAGATCAGCGCTTTGATCACATCACGACGTAAGCAATCATCATCACGTAGCGTTAAACCCCGCCACAACCCATGACCCTGTTTTTCGACCTGGCTGTACCAGTCGTTAAGGCCTTTCTGGTTTTGTGCATAGCTGTCGCCAATCATGCTAATGGCAGATACGCCGAGACCCAGTAAGTCGCTGTCGCCCTGGGTGGTATAACCCTGAAAGTTACGGTGCAGTTTCCCCTCGCGCTGTGCCACTGCCAGCTCGTCCTGGGGTTTCGCAAAATGATCCATGCCGATGAACTGGTAGCCATGCTGAGTCAGCGTTGCGATAGTTTGTTGCAGGATGTCCAGCTTCTGCTGTGGCGACGGCAGCTCATCGTCTTTAATTTTACGCTGTGCGGCGAACAGTGCGGGCAGATGGGCGTAATTGAAGACGCTGAGACGATCGGGATCGAGTGCGATAACGCGCTGCAGGGTATAAGCAAAACTTTCGGGCGTTTGCAGCGGCAGCCCGTAAATCAGATCAATGCTGGTTGAACGAAATCCCTGCTCGCGTGCCCGCGCCATTAAGGCAAAAATAACCGCTTCATCCTGAACCCGATTAACCCGCTCCTGCACCGCTTTATTAAAATCCTGTACGCCCATGCTCAGGCGATTGAAACCGCACGCACGCAGATGATCGATCACATCCAGTTCAATTTCACGCGGATCGACCTCAATCGACATCTCCGCGTCATCGACAAAGGTAAAGTGCTGTTTCAGCAGCGCCACCAGCCGGCTGATCTGCTGTTTATTGAGAAACGTGGGCGTCCCGCCGCCCCAGTGCAACTGGCTGACCTGACGACCACGAAACAGCGGTGCGCGAGCAACGATCTCCTGCTCAAGCGCATCCAGATAACGGTCGGCTTTGTGCAGCTGACGCGTGACAATCTTATTGCAGCCACAGAAATAGCACAGGCGATGACAGAACGGGATGTGGATATACAGCGATAACGAACGTTGTGGATAGCGCTCGGTCGCCCGTCTGAAGTCATCGGCGGTAAAGTTATCGCTGAACGCTAATGCGGTGGGATAAGACGTGTAGCGCGGCCCGGCATAGTTATACTTTTCAATTAACGCCGGGTCCCACTCAAGCTGCATTGCTGACATGCTTACTCCTTCCGTTTACGTCGCCGTTGTAAAGGTCGCGATACAGAAGGAAAGAGAGGAGAGCGGGCGGGAACCCGACGTAAACGCTGCTTCAGACGCGACAGTCGTTGTAGTTTAAACATTAACCACAGCAGATAACATGTCATCAACAACCATAAAATTGATCCAGGCCAAAACATTGTCGTTTACCTGTTAAGCGGGGCATGCGGATTAACGCATGCCGATCAAAAATGCTTAATTACCTTTAAGCAGGCGGTACATATCTTCTTCCGCCTCCTTGTCCTCTTCTTCGTCCATCTCAATGCCAAGCTGTTCCATCAGTTCGTCAATGCGATCCAGGGTGACGTCGAGCCAGCCCTGATCATCAGATGACAGCGTCTCACCTTTTTCAAGACGATCCAGCAGCGCATCAAGGCGCTCACTGTTCTCCAGCTGCGCCAGCTCTTCTTCAGGCGTGAGCGCGGCTTTTTTCTCTGCGGCCGGTTTCGCCGCGACTTTTTTCACTTTCGCCGGTGTGGCGTTTTCGCCAGCAATCAATGACACCGGCTTTTTGCTGCCAATGCGTGGATCTTTCGCGGCATCACTTTGCTTGCTGGTGTTGCTCTGAGTTTGCGGGTTAGCACGGCTGCCAGACGCATGACCGCGATGCTTTTTGTCGCGTTTACGATCGCGCGCTTCATGATTGATATCGTCACGCGATTTGCGTTTAGCTTTGGCGACAGGCTTACCTTTCGCAGCGCTTGCAGGTTGCTTCATAATATTGGGTCCCGGTGTTTTTTATTCAGTATAGAATTGCGGCGAAATCTAGCAGAAACCAGACAAAGAAAAAAGGCGACAGCTCAAGCTGTCGCCTTATTTCATACCTTCGGCAGAAGGAATCATGTTTCAAATCCGTTTCGGCTCACAACATCCCGGTTAATCCTGCGCCTGCTCAACTCTTGAGCCTGTCCTTTTCCTTTTCCGGTCCGACATCCCTGACCATTTCCACTCCAGCCGCTCTTCGTCATCCCGACGTTCCTGAGCGCATCATCCTGATGAGTGCGTCCTGCACTGCTGAATAATGTAGACCATCTGGTAAAACCCTCAAGTAACACTTGCGGGGTATTTGAGCGTAAAAACCTATACTTAAGTATAATGCCCTGAATTTTAATCATTTATTTTTTTAATTATTTAATTAAAAAGAGACATAACTGGCAAGATTTATGGCAAATGTCTCACAACCTTACCTGACCAATGGTATTGAGCACTTTCACGCCATAACGCGTATAATCAGCGCCATTGCCCTAATGCGTTCCTGGAGTATTACCTTGTCTGAACTGAATTACCATGTCACCCGCTTCATTCTTAGTGCACCGGACATCCGCCATTTGCCTTCTGATACCGGCATCGAAGTGGCGTTTGCTGGCCGTTCAAACGCGGGTAAATCCAGCGCCTTAAATACGTTGACCAATCAAAAAGGCCTGGCGCGAACCAGTAAAACGCCCGGTCGTACGCAGTTGATTAACCTGTTTGAAGTCGCAGAAGGTAAACGCCTCGTCGACTTACCGGGTTATGGCTATGCCGAAGTGCCAGAAGAGATGAAACTTAAATGGCAGCGGGCGCTAGGTGAGTACCTGCAAAAACGGCAGGCGCTCAAAGGCCTGGTGATACTGATGGATATTCGCCATCCGCTTAAAGATCTGGATCAGCAAATGATTCAATGGGCGGTAGAGAGCGGCATCCCTGTTTTACTGCTGCTGACTAAAGCTGACAAGCTTGCTTCCGGCGCACGTAAAGCCCAGCTCAATGTGGTGAAAGAAGCCTCAATGGCGTTTATGGGTGATGTGCAGGTAGAAATTTTCTCATCGCTGAAAAAAATTGGCGTTGATAAAGTGCGTCAAAAGCTGGATAGCTGGTTTAGTGAGCTTGAGCCTGCTGTAGAAGATCAGGACACTGAGGCATAAGCGAAGCGATGTGCTACGTATTTTTAGCGTTTTTCCAATAAAAAACGCCCCAGTCACAGAATGACTGGGGCGGCTAAATTCAGCCAAATCCGATTACGTGAAGTAAAAGGTCTGAAAGATAGAACATCTTACCTCTGTACCCTACGCCTCGAACTTTACCTGATTTTTTGTGAGCGACAAAGGGTTTTTTGTTGCTCCCTTTCATTTTTAATCACTTTTTTTACCGCACTCGTCACAAAAACGAGAGTGGGATGTAGTTAAATTACAAAAAAAGTGCTTAGGCCATAATAAGTTACTGCACCGTTTTGCGGCTTCAGCGAGGGCCGACGCCTGTTCCCTGCCTGCCCACGGGACATCGCATAACAGGTGGCGCGTTAACGCCACCTGTTATGGCCGTATCAGTGCGCCTGTTCCCAATTATCTCCGACACCGATTTCGACCAGTAAGGGCACATCTAACGCCATACTGCCTTCCATCAGCGTGCGAATCTGCTTGCTGGCCTCATCAACGGCATCGGCTTTAATTTCAAACACCAGTTCATCGTGCACTTGCATGATCATCCTTACCGCATCATCGTTCTGCTTCTGCAGCCAGCTATCAACCGCAATCATGGCGCGTTTGATGATATCTGCAGCCGTCCCCTGCATCGGCGCATTAATCGCCGCGCGTTCAGCCGCCTTACGACGAATGGCGTTACTGGACTTGATGTCAGGCAACCACAGACGACGTCCATCCAGCGTTTCAACATAACCGTTACTGGCCGCGAGCTGGCGCGTGTTTTCCATATAACGCAGCACGCCGGGATAGCGTTCAAAGTACAAATCCATATACTTTTTCGCTTCGCCTGCGCCAATGTTTAGCTGGCGAGATAACCCAAATGCACTCATGCCATAGATAAGACCAAAGTTGATGGCCTTGGCACTACGGCGTTGTTCGCCCGTAACCTTACTGAGCGGCACGCCAAAGACTTCTGAGGCGGTGGCGCGGTGGATATCCTCACCTTGGGAAAAAGCATCCAGCAGGCCTTTATCCTGCGACAGGTGCGCCATGATGCGCAGTTCAATCTGCGAATAGTCCGCCGCGACAATGCGGTTGCCCTTGTCTGCGATGAAGGCCTGACGAATGCGGCGTCCTTCATCGTTGCGCACCGGAATGTTTTGCAGATTAGGATCGGTTGAAGAAAGGCGTCCGGTTGCCGTCACCGCCTGATGATAAGACGTGTGCACGCGCCCGCTAACGGGATTTATCATCAGCGGCAGCTTGTCGGTGTAAGTTGACTTCAGTTTCGAGAGTCCACGGTGCTCCAGAATCACCTTCGGCAGGGGATAGTCCAGAGCCAGCTCTGCCAACACTTCTTCACTGGTAGAGGGCGCGCCACCCGGTGTTTTTTTCGTGGGCTTAATTCCCTGCTTTTCAAACAGAATGACCTGCAGCTGTTTCGTCGAAGAAAGATTGAAGGGCTCACCCGCCAGCTCATGTGCTTTAAGCTCAAGCTCAGCCAGACGCGATGTCAGCTCTTTCGAGTGCTGCGCCAGGATAGCCTGATCGATCAACACGCCATTACGTTCTATACGTGAAATCACTTTAAGCAGCGGCATTTCAATCTGTTCAAAAACCTTTTTAGGTCCGGCTTCTTTTTCAAGCTCTGGCCACATCTTCAGATGCAGCTGTAAGGTCACATCGGCGTCTTCTGCTGCGTAGTGCGCGGCCTGCTCAAGGGCTATCTGATTAAAGGTAAGCTGATTTTTACCTTTACCGGCGATCTCTTGAAAGGTGACGGTTTTATGATTCAGCCAGCGCGCAGAGAGGCTGTCCATATCATGCTTGCCTACCACGCTATTCAGGATGTAGGACTCCAGCATGGTGTCGTATTTGATACCGGCAAGTTCTATATCGTAGTTTTTCAGGACGCCACGATCGTATTTGAGATTTTGGCCGACTTTGCTGGCGTTAGGATCTTCCAGCAGCGGCTTGAGTTGCGCCAGTACGGCATCGCGGTCGAGCTGCTCCGGCGCATCCAGGTAATCATGTGCCACAGGCAGATATGCCGCATCACCCGGCGCTACCGCAAAGCTGAGACCGATAATGTTGGCCGTTAACGTGTCCAGGCCATCGGTTTCCAGATCAAACGCAAAGACCTCGCTGTTTTTCAGCTTTTCAGCCCAGGTGTCTAAGGTTTGCTGATCCAGAATGGTGACATAGCCGTCAGTTGATAACAGGCTGGTCGCCTCAACGCTCGCCGCCGGCTCATCAGCAAGGGCCTGCTGGGATTGTCGGTTGCTCTTATTACCTTGCAACCATTTTCCCTCTTGCAGGTCAGTCAACCAGCGCTTGAATTCGAAACGGCTAAACAGTGCCTGCAGTGCTTTGACATCAGGTTCACTGACCGTGAGCGCTTCGCACGGCTGCTCAAGCTCAACGTCAGTTTTGATGGTGGCAAGCTGATACGAGAGAAAAGCAACATCGCGATTCTGTTCCAGCTTAGCGGCCATGGTTTTTGCACCACGGAATGAGAGATCGGCGACTTTATCGAGATTATCGTAAATCGACTGCATCCCACCTAACCCCTGCAGCAGCGCCTGGGCCGTTTTTTCACCCACGCCCGGCACGCCAGGAATGTTATCTGAGCTGTCCCCCATCATCGCCAGAAAATCGATGATTAAAGCGGGCGGCACACCATACTTTTGTTCCACTTCTTCCGGCCCGAGAATGGTGTTGGTCATCGTATTAATCAGGGTAATCGCCGGCGTGACCAGTTGCGCCATATCCTTATCGCCTGTACTGATCAGGACAGAATAGCCTTTTTTCTCCGCCTCTAACGCCAGCGTGCCAATCACATCATCCGCTTCGACACCGCTTACGGCTAACAACGGCAATCCCATCGCGCGCACCATTTCATGCAGCGGTTCTATTTGTGACCGCAAATCATCGGGCATCGGTGGGCGGTGGGATTTGTAATGTTCAAACAGCTCATCCCTGAAAGTTTTGCCTTTAGCGTCAAAGACCACAGCAACATGTGTAGGGCTGTATTGTGCCAACAGGCTTTTCAGCATGTTCAGCACACCATACATAGCACCAGTAGGCTCACCTGCAGTGTTGGTTAGCGGCGGGAAAGCGTGGTACGCGCGATAAAGATAGGATGAGCCATCAACCAAAATCAGGGGGTTTTCTGCTATTTGCGCCATATGTCTGTGTATTCTTCATTGCCATGGATTGGTCTATAAGGATGCCACACCTTGGCGAAAAGGGTTAATCAAGACAAACCGAGATCGGCGTTTTTCGTGCTTCTGTAATCGGGATCGCAACGATCTTTCTGTGGATAACTTTGTGCGTAAAAATTATATCAATAGTTTATTTATAGTATAAAAAAGATTGAGGCTAAATTTAATCACATAAAAACAATGAGTTAATTTAAATCCGTGATGCGATCGTGATTTTTAATGGCATGTTTGCTTGTGTGGATAGAAAAACTGTGCTTCCTCAACCTGCCAGCGATGTGCGTAGTGATTACAAATGAAAACGCCAGCGTATGCTGGCGTTATGCAGGGTACTCAGCGTAAAACGCTTATTTTTTCTCAACCAGGAACTTAACCACGTTGGCATAATCCGCCACAAAGTTCGCCATCGAGCTGGTATCCAGACCACCGTTATTAACCATGTATTTACCGTTAATAAAGATCGCTGGCACACCTCGCAGATCAACATCAGAGGCCGCTTTTTGCTGCTGGGCCACCAACGCTTTTACCGCAAAGCTGTTCCAGGCCGCATCGTATTGCTCAGAGGAAATGCCCGCTGCTTTAATGAATACCTCTTTCAGGCTGGCTGCGTCAGTAATCGTCTGGGTTTTCTGGATGCCATCAAAAATAGGTGACGTGACTTTATCTTCTACGCCCAGCGCCATAGCCACTGCCCACGCATGGGTAACAACCGGACCTAAGTCGCCACCAAGGAAATCGACATGGTATTTAACCATCTTGGTATCAGCTGGCAGATTTTTTTTCACTGCATCACTGACATGGTAGATTTGCTCGAACTGGTAGCAGTGCGGACAGAAAAAAGAGAAAAACTCCATGACCTGCGGCTCACCTGCTATAGGCTTAGGCAGGCTAACGTACTGTTTACCTTCAGAAAACTGTGCAGCAGATGCGCTAAACGCCAGCACCAAACCAATCAGTGCAAAAAATATTTTCTTCATTGGGGAAAACTCTCCTGACTTTTCATTAAAATTGCGGGGCCAGCTGCAACGGCGGTTCCCGTAACACCTTTTCCTGCTCGATAAACTGCAAAATTTGCCTGCGCCAGAAATCCTCATCCGTCATCCAGGGGAAGGCGCGCGGAAAAGCAGGATCCTGCCAACGGCGAACCACCCAGGCCAGATAATAAATCATGCGCATGGCACGTAAAGGCTCAATCAGTGACAATTCATTAATATCGAAGTCGCTGAATTCACTGTAGGCGTCCAGTAAAATATCCCACTGAATACGCTGTTCCTGTCTGTCGCCACTGATTAACATCCACAAGTCCTGAATGGCCGGACCATTGCGGGCATCATCAAGATCGACAAACAGCGGACCATCACGCCACAAAATATTACCCGGATGGCAATCACCATGTAATCGTAGCGGCTGCCAGTCACTGTGCCAGCTTTTGCGCAACGTCACGCCGAGTTTATCGACGGCTTCGAGCAGTGCATTGCGAAGTGAGGCTGGCACGAGCCTGGTTTTTGCCAGTTCGTCCCGCGGCTGATCCAGATATTCTTCAAGCCCTATCGATGGACGTTGCTGAAACAGGCTTTTGCGGCCAGTTTGATGAATACGTCCCAGGAAACGGCCTACCCATTCCATCTGATCTTCGTTGTCAGTTTCATACTGCCGTCCACCCAGGCTGGGAAAGACTGCATAGTAAAAGCCAGCATGACGTTGCAGCGTATCGCCCTGCAAAACTAACGGCGCGGCAATCGGCACCTCATCGTCCAGCAAATCCTGGGAAAACCGATGCTCTTCGGTGATCTGTTCTGCACTCCAGCGCTGAGGGCGATAAAACTTAGCAACGTAGCGGCGTTTTTCATCGTCGCTAAACTGATAAACACGATTTTCATAGCTGTTCAGGGCGGTTAAACCAGAATCCACCCGAATACCCGTTTCCCAAAGCGCATCCAACAGGACATCAGGATTGAGCGTCTGGAAGTTAAAGGCGGCATCACTCATGGTTATCCCTGTGCTTATCTTTACGGTTAATCGCCAAGGATAACACTACTCGTCATTTTTGATGACACCGCGTGTTCGTAGCAGGGCTGTTTTAAAATCAACTTCATAATCTTTTTTCAGGCCTGGAATCTGATCGTCGCTGGCTGAATCACGCATTTTTAGATGATAAATCAATACGTCATCGCTTAATTCACTTAATGGGCCAATGAAACCGGACTCTTGTGCCAGTTTTTGTAAAAATGCCAACAGGTTAAGATCGGGTTCTTTTTCCCACGCCGGTAGCAGGAGTTCAAGCAATTCAGTCAGCCGATGCGTTTTCATGACGATTCCTTAATGCAGGGTGCGTTATATCCAGAATGAAGCAAGGAGACAAAAATGACAGCATTCACCGGTGTAATCCTTGCTGGCGGACAAGGTAGCCGTATGGGTGGGCAGGATAAAGGGTTACTCATCATGCGAGGTGAACCACTTTATCAGCACGTTTTGCAGCGGTTGAGGCCACAGGTAGACATTGTGTTAATAAGTGCTAACCGCAACATTGATCATTATCAGCTAAGTGGTTGTCAGGTCGTAACAGATTCGATTAAAGACTACCCTGGACCGCTGGCAGGTATGCTGAGTGGTTTGCGGAACAGTCCCACAGAGTGGGTGGTATTTTGTGCCTGTGATACACCCAATATCCCTGGCGATCTTGTCGCACGTCTATGGCAGCAGCGTAACAACGCTCTTGTCGTGTGGGTCAAATCGTCACAGCGAGATCATCCCACCCTGGCGTTAATGAATAAGGCGATCGCCGACGATCTTGAAGCCTGGTTGATGCGCGGTGAGCGCCGACTGATGCAATTTATGCGTGAGCATGGTGGGCATTCGGTGTCGTTTAGCGACCCGGAGTCGGCTTTTAGCAACATCAATACGCCTGACGACCTTGTGGAGCAGGAGAAATCATAATGTGTGTTCCGTTGTTGGCCATTGTCGCCTGGAGTGGGACCGGTAAAACCACACTTCTTGAGCAGGTTATACCCTTGTTAAGGGCGCAGGAGATACGTGCAGGATTGATTAAGCATGCCCACCATGACATGGACGTAGATACGCCAGGCAAGGACAGTTATCGACTGCGCCAGGCCGGAGCCGATCAGGTTATTGTCGCCAGCGACCGTCGTTGGGCGCTGATGTGTGAAACGCCCGAGCAGCCTGTGAGTTTAATGGCGTTAGCACGGCAAATGGACAGCAGACAACTGGATGTGGTGTTGGTAGAAGGGTTTAAAGGTGAACCAATACCAAAGATTGTGCTTTGGCGATCGGGCGTGAAAGGTGAGCTTGCAGCACTACTGGATGAGAACGTCGTGGCTGTCGCCACTGACGACATGACACTAAAGCTGGACGTGCCTGCCATGAATATCAACCAGCCAGAAGCAGTGGCCGCGTTTATCATGACATGGCTGGGTAAAAAGAAGCATTAAGGGCAGAGAGGTAGGGAGTGAGAGCGTCTGTGAGCAAGTTTTACCCAGATCAGCGGCGTTCTCTGCAGGGCTTTTTCATCTTCGGACGGAGAAAGTGACGTAAATTCCGTTATGACGGACAGGCCATCCGGCTTTCTCACTCGCCGTTTCATCCCATCCCGGCCCGGCGGTTTGAATGACGCGGACGGCGCTCGCGCAGTCCCGGACGCGCAGGAAAGCCGGCCTGACGCCCCGCTTTCCGCAGGTTACGGACGTAAAAAAGCCCTGAACTTTCGTTCAGGGCTTCTTCACTTGTTTGATGCCTGGCAGTTC
>NZ_JALNPN010000014.1:12899-122883 GCF_024520835.1 Pantoea sp. Fr+CA_20 | reverse complement strand
CGTGCTTTTTCTTCCGGGGTGCTGTCGATCTGGTCGAACGCACGCGCCTGGCCACCGTTGGTTTTAGCCAGAACGGTAGTGATAGCTGCAGTCAGGGTGGTTTTACCGTGGTCGACGTGACCGATGGTGCCCACGTTTACGTGCAGTTTGTTACGTTGAAATTGCTCTTTCGCCATGGCGATATTCCTTACGTTATGCCTTCATCACTTTGGATGAAGGCATCAGTTCAAATTTAAACCGTAGCTTATTTGCTACGAGCTTCAATAACGGCCTGCGCAACGTTGTTCGGCGCGTCGTCATACTTCAGGAACTCCATGGAGTACGAAGCACGACCTTTGGTCAGAGAGCGCAGCTGAGTTGCATATCCGAACATTTCAGACAGCGGGACTTCAGCGTGGATCTGAACGCCAGTAGCGTTAGATTCTTGCCCTTTGAGCATACCACGACGACGGCTAAGGTCACCGATTACGTCACCGGTGTTCTCTTCTGGGGTCTCGACTTCAACCTTCATGATAGGCTCAAGCAGAACTGGCTGCGCTTTCTTAAAGCCATCTTTAAAGGCAATAGACGCGGCTAGTTTAAACGCCAGCTCAGAGGAGTCAACGTCATGGTAAGAACCGAAGTGCAGACGAACACCCAGATCCACAACCGGATAACCGGCCAGTGGGCCTGATTTCAGCTGCTCCTGGATACCTTTATCAACCGCAGGGATGAATTCGCCAGGAATTACACCACCTTTGATATCGTTGACAAATTCGTAACCTTTCGGGTTCGAACCTGGCTCCAGTGGGTACATGTCGATAACAACATGACCGTACTGACCACGACCACCAGACTGCTTGGCGTGCTTACCTTCAATACCGGTAACTTTAGAGCGGATCGCTTCACGATAAGCAACCTGTGGTTTACCCACGTTTGCTTCAACGTTGAATTCACGCTTCATACGGTCAACGATGATGTCGAGGTGCAGCTCACCCATACCGGCGATGATGGTCTGGTTGGTTTCTTCATCAGTCCATACGCGGAATGATGGATCTTCCTTCGCCAGACGACCCAGAGCCAGACCCATTTTTTCCTGGTCAGCTTTGGTTTTCGGCTCAACGGCGATAGAGATTACCGGCTCAGGGAATTCCATGCGCTCAAGAATGATGACGTTGTCTGGATCACACAGCGTGTCACCCGTGGTTACGTCTTTCAAGCCGATCGCTGCTGCGATGTCGCCCGCACGAACTTCTTTGATCTCTTCACGTTTGTTGGCGTGCATCTGAACAATACGGCCCAGACGCTCACGGTTTGACTTAACCGGGTTGAACACGGTGTCGCCAGTGTTAACCACACCAGAGTAAACGCGGAAGAAGGTCAGGTTACCAACAAACGGGTCGGTAGCGATTTTGAACGCCAGTGCAGCAAACGGCTCTTTGTCGTCTGAGTGACGCTCAGCCGGCGTGTCTTTACCGTCGTCCAGCATACCGTTAATCGCGGTAACGTCAGTCGGTGCTGGCAGGTATTCAACAACCGCATCCAGCATCGCCTGAACACCTTTGTTCTTAAATGCAGAACCACAGGTAACCAGGATGATTTCGTTCTTCAGAACGCGTTTGCGCAGAGATGTTTTGATCTCTTCTTCTGTCAGTTCTTCACCGCCGAAGAATTTCTCCATCAGCTCATCAGAACCTTCAGCTGCAGCTTCAACAAGCTTCGCACGCCATTCTTCAGCCAGTTCCTGCATATTAGCTGGGATATCTTCGTATACGAAGGTAACGCCCTGATCGGCATCGTTCCAGTTGATAGCTTTCATTTTCACCAGGTCAACAACACCGGTAAAGCCGTCTTCTGCGCCGATGGCCAGCTGAAGTGGAACTGGGTTTGCACCCAAGCGCGCTTTCATCTGATCAACAACTTTCAGGAAGTTAGCACCCATGCGGTCCATTTTGTTAACGAACGCAATGCGTGGAACTTTATATTTGTTCGCCTGGCGCCATACGGTTTCAGACTGTGGCTGAACACCACCAACCGCACAGTAAACCATGACTGCGCCATCAAGCACACGCATAGAACGCTCAACTTCGATGGTGAAGTCAACGTGTCCCGGGGTGTCGATGATGTTTACGTGGTGTGGTTCAAACTGCTTAGCCATACCAGACCAGAAACAGGTGGTCGCAGCAGACGTGATGGTAATACCACGTTCCTGCTCCTGCTCCATCCAGTCCATGGTTGCTGCGCCGTCATGGACTTCACCGATTTTGTGGTTTACACCGGTGTAGAACAGAACACGTTCGGTAGTTGTAGTCTTACCGGCGTCGATGTGGGCACTGATACCAATGTTACGGTAGCGCTCAATGGGTGTTTTACGAGCCATTTGATTCCTCTGATTCTTAGACGTTCTAAGTTAAAAAAGCCCAGCAGGTGAGTCACTGGGACGCCCGCTGGGTTAATAACAACTACGAAGCTGTTACCAGCGGTAGTGTGCGAACGCCTTGTTGGCTTCTGCCATGCGGTGAACGTCTTCACGTTTCTTAACTGCAGTACCTTTGTTTTCTGCAGCATCAGAAAGTTCGTTCGCCAGGCGGAGAGCCATAGATTTATCACCGCGTTTACGAGCAGCTTCTACGATCCAACGCATTGCCAGGGCATTACGACGAACCGGACGGACTTCAACTGGAACCTGGTAGGTAGACCCACCAACGCGACGTGACTTAACTTCGACAGTCGGACGCACGTTCTCGAGAGCAACCTCGAACGCTTCCAGGCCATCTTTACCAGCGCGTTGAGCCAGGGTCTCAAGCGCGGTGTAGACGATAGTTTCGGCAGTAGACTTTTTACCATCTACCATCAGGATGTTTACAAATTTAGCCAGCAGCTCTGATCCGAACTTAGGATCCGGCAGAATTTTACGCTGACCAATGACGCGACGACGTGGCATGGAAATACTCCGTTGTTAATTCAGGATTGTCCAAAACTCTACGAGTTTAGTTTGACATTTAAGTTAAAACGTTTGGCCTTACTTAACGGAGAACCATTAAGCCTTTGGCTTCTTCACGCCGTACTTGGAGCGTGACTGCTTACGGTCTTTAACACCTGAGCAGTCCAGCGCGCCACGGACGGTGTGGTAACGCACACCTGGCAAGTCTTTAACACGACCGCCACGGATCAGGATCACGGAGTGTTCCTGCAGGTTATGACCTTCACCGCCGATGTAGGAGGTAACTTCAAAACCGTTAGTCAAACGCACACGGCAAACTTTACGCAGTGCTGAGTTTGGTTTTTTAGGAGTGGTAGTGTACACACGAGTACAAACACCACGTTTCTGCGGGCAAGCTTCCAGCGCCGGCACGTTGCTCTTTGCAACTTTGCGGACGCGTGGTTTGCGAACCAGCTGGTTAACTGTTGCCATTAAATAGCTCCTGGGATTTAGCTTTTTGCTTCGTAAACACGTAATAAATCACCTCGTAGAATTACGAGGAGGCAGAATTTTAGGGCTGTGTCAAAAGGGTGTCAAGAAATAACCAGGGGGTCAGCGAATTACCAGGCCATTTGTTGTCGATGTTTTACCGTTAACGCAACGAAAAAAGTATAGTCTACTGGCTGCACAATGGGAGAAATTTGCTCACTCAGCCCGCGTGCGCTCAGATCGTCTTGCAGCGCCCAGAGTTTTACACCGCAGGCGCTCAGTTTTTCCAGCGCCCTACTGCCCTGGATCGCTGCCAGTACGCCGTCCTGCAACAATAACAGGTCGTCGTCCGGGCTCAACAGTAATGACAGCGTATCAATGTCGCTGTAAGCCGGCGAATGAAATAAAGTATGCAGCATGACTCGCTCTTAAAAAGTCAGGATTCGGTCAAAGCCAGCCAGTTTTTGACGCAGTAACGGCGCATCTAAAATCTCAGCATCCAAAATACGCGGAGCACTTTCCGCTAAACCGCGAACCCGCAACGCGTCCCGACACAGGTAACATTGCTCGATATCATACAGCGCCAGCACACCAAAGGTCGCGGCATAATGACGACTGTGAATATTTTCTGGCTGTTGCCCGCTGTTGAGCTGAAGTACACCGTCACCAATAAAAAACAGGCCGATGTCATCGCTTAATGCACCGGTCGCCAAGGCAGCATCCAGCCCTTCACGACCTGCACTGGTGCCATGCGGCGCACGGGTAAAGACAAACGCAACACGATTCATCAGAACTGCACCATGCGTTCGCACCGCAGTGCCGCTTCAGCCAGCGCACCCAAGCCGGCCAGCATGAAGCCGGGTTGCAGATTAGCGCCGGGCAACGCCAGCCTTGACGCTTCCTGTTGATCGGTCACGCCGCGCCGTAATGCTGCTGCGACACAGATATTCAGCGCGACGCCCTGTGCCTGGCTCAGTGACTGCCACGCCCGGACCAGATCAAACTCATCACTGGCCGGTGCCGTCAGCTGATTCGCATTCAGCACGCCTTCCCGGTAAAAAAACACACTGTCCAGTTGATGGCCGGCTGCCAGCAACGCGTTGGCAAACAGCAGAGCGCTGGTCGCCTGTTGCGTGCCATAGGCGGGGCCCGTGACCAACAGCGCGTAACGCATTAGCGATCCTGCCCCTGGAAGTCACCGTTTTTAAACTGACGGATGTAGAGATACACGGTGTGCTTGGAAATATTTAAGCGGTCTGCAACCTGGTTGATGGCATCTTTGATGTCGAAAATACCTTTCTCATACAGGTTTAATACGATCTGACGGTTCTTGGCATTATTCGACACATTGCGATCGGCGCTCACTTCTTCAATAGTAAATTCCAGCGTTTGCATGACCAGGTCGTCTACCGAACTGGCAAAGTTAACGTTGGAGTCAACCTGCTGCATTTCAGGCGGCAGAAATGTCGACATAATCTGTGAAAACGGCACATCAAGGTTCATGTTGATACACAACAGCCCAATAACCCGCTGCTGACGATTGCGAATCGCGATTGTCACTGACTTCATCAACACACCGCTTTTCGCACGGGTAAAGTAAGCGCGGGAAACATTGCTGTCTGCGCCCTGCATATCATGCAGCATGCGCAACGCTAAGTCCGTAATGGGCGATCCGACTTTACGACCAGTGTGCTCACCGTTAGCAATACGCACAGCCGAACAGTTCAAATCCTCCAGTGAGTGCAGGACGATTTCACAATGCGAGCCGATCAGCATGGCAAGGCCATCTACGACAGCCTCATACGACTTTAAAATATCGTAATCAGTTTGCTCGAACGGATGCTGCTCCAGAAGATCGAAGTCGCTCAGTTCACCGGGATTGAATGGATTAGACATTGAAGACATCACCCTACATGGCTGGAGCCTGTCACAGCGGCTTACGGGCAGACTCAATATTGGGATAATTATGCAGGCGATAGTCTGGCAAATGTCGCGGGCTTATGCCAGAGGTTTGTCATAACGCGCAGAAACCGCCACCCGAAGGTGGCGGCAGACAGATTACTGGGATTTCTTCGCGTCAGCAGCAGGTGCCTGCGTTTTTTCATCTGCTTTTGGTGCAGGTTTGATATCAAGCAGTTCAACATCAAAGACCAGGGTAGAGTTCGCTGGAATACCCGGAACGCCGTTCTTACCATAGGCAAGATTCGGTGGGATAACCAGTTTGATCTTACCGCCTTTCTTAACGTGCTTCAGGCCTTCGGTCCAGCCTGGGATCACGCCATCAAGACGGAATGACAGTGGCTCACCGCGGGTGTAAGAGTTATCGAACTCCGTACCGTCGATCAGCGTACCTTTGTAGTTTACGACCACGGTATCGCTGTCTTTCGGCGCATCACCGGTGCCTTCTTTCTCTACTTTGTACAGCAGACCGCTGTCGGTTTTCTTCACGCCGCTCTCTTTGGCAAACTTAGCGCTGTAAGCTTCACCTTTCTCGGCATTTTCTTTCGCATCTTTTTCCATCTTGGCTGAAGCCGCGCCTTTCACACGCACTTCAAACGCCTGCAGTGTTTGCTCGATCTCTTCGTCAGACAGTTTGCTCTTGCCACCAAACGCATCCTGAACACCGGCAATCAGCTGCTGTTTGTCCAGTTTGATGCCCAGCTTCTCTTGTTCTTTCAGAGAGTTGTCCATATAACGGCCCAGTGACGCACCCAAAGCATACGCAGATTGCTGATCTTCATTTTTGAAGGCTGCATTTTTTGGAGCCTGAGGAGCAGTCTGAGGCGCATCGGCTGCTGCCGGTGCCGCTGCAGTTTCTGCAGCCATTGCCAGCGGAGCATTCAGCGCGACGGCCATGGTGGTAGCTAACAATGTGACTTTGAACAGTGATTTCATCCTTTCTCCAAAACCGAAGCCTGACACCTCGGGAATCATTGCGGACTGCGGGCCCACACTATAACTTTACGTGGCAGTGGCGAACACTCCCACAGCGTAATTATCTGGTCTACTTCCGACCTTTTTTGCGTCAGGAAGTTTCACCAGAGATGATGCCATCTGGGCCTTTTTCAAGCTAAACGCTAAATAAAACATAAAAAATAGGGCAATTCTGCAACGTCAGCCTTTAGAATTATGCGCTGAGTAGCACCTTAACAGGAGAACAGGTCATGCAACAGTCAGAGTGGGAACAACGTATTGAAACGCTTGAAAGCAAACTGGCTTTTCAGGAGATGACTATCGATCAACTGAACAATACCGTGGTCCAGCATGAACTTGAAATGAGTAAGATGCGCGAACATATGCGTCTGTTGCTTGAGAAGTTTAAAGCCAGCGCGCCATCGATGATTGCCGATCCGTCAGAAGAAACCCCACCGCCGCATTACTGATACAGGCCTGGGTCCCCGAACATCTGGCGCGATCCGAAAGACGCAAAAAAGTAAGGCCACCCGGAGGTGGCCTTGAAATGCAGAGTCGAACTTAGTGGCTGCAACCGCAACCGCCAGTGCCGCAACCACCCTGACCGTGGTCATGATCGTGGTCGTGGTCATGGTCATGGTCGTGATCGTGGTGATGGCCATCAGCACCGTGAACGTGGCCATGAGCCAGCTCTTCCGGTGTGGCTTCACGAATCGCAACCACCTCAACATTGAAATTCAGGTTCTGACCCGCCAGCATGTGGTTACCGTCAACCACAACATGCTCGTCTTCAACTTCGGTGATTTCAACCGGCACTGGACCCTGGTCGGTTTCCGCCAGAAAACGCATGCCAACCTGTAATTCGTCAACGCCCATAAAGACGTCTTTAGGTACGCGCTGTACCAGGTTGTCATCGTACTGACCGTAAGCGTCGTTTGCCGGGATATGCACGTCAAACTTATCGCCCGCTACGTGGTTTTCCAGCGCGTTTTCCAGACCAGAAATCAGGGAACCATGACCGTGCAGATAGTCTAACGGTGCACTCACCGGTGACTCGTCAACCAACACACCGTCTTCTGTACGTACCTGATAGGCCAGGCTTACCACCAGGTCTTTTGCTACTTTCATGATATCTCCTAACCGTTGAGAACTAAGATCCCGTCTCATTGGTCTATTCTTGCGTGCAATAACACCAACCAGAAAGGTTCGGGGCTGAGTACAAGAGGCTGTCTTTTTCTCTTGCGACCACAGCGTTAATGGCGTCAATTGTAACGGAATTCAATCCCGCTGTGTGGTTAAGCTTAAAAAAAGCTGGGCCATTTCGCTACTCTGGATGGAAAATTCCTATCACTTGCTCATTGCCACGAACCTGATCGCGCGCCTGTTTATCCGCTTCGCGCATTTGGTGGCCGCACTTCACACACTCAACGACATCGACATTGTTTTCGCGCCACATAGCCAGCGTGTCTTTTTCCTGGCAGTGCGGACAAACCGCACCGGCAATAAAACGTTTACGCATGATGCTCTACCTGCCTCTTCTGATTACTCATCGTCGTCCCAGTCATGGATCTGACGCCTTTCGTGCTGCATTTCGCGCTGAAAAATATCTTCAAGTTCACGCCGAGCTTCACGTACCCGAGAAATCTGTGCCTTGTCAGATTGGGCGGGCACCAGTTCCCGCAACATACGCATATCCAGCCGACGGAAGTGCTGCTGCGCACGGTGCGCCTGATGCGGATGCATCCCCAGCGACATCAATGTCTTGCGGCCCAGCTCCAGCGCACTGGAGAAGGTTTCACGCGAGAACTGCGTGACGCCTGCCTGCAGCAGTTCATGGGCTTCTACGCGGCCGCGAGCCCGCGCCATGATATGCAGATGCGGAAAATGCTGCTGGCAGAGATGCACAATCGTCATGGCATCTTCAGGATTGCTACAGGTAATTACGATGGATTGCGCACTGGCCGCACCCGCCGCACGTAGCAGCTCCAGCTCGGTGGCATCACCATAATAAACCTTGTAGCCATATTTTCGCATCAGGCTCACTGCGCTGATATCCCGCTCCAGTACCGTGATACGTTTATTGTTCGCCATCAGTAAACGACCAACGACCTGACCAAAACGACCAAAGCCCACCACGATGACCTGGGGCTGATCGTCCTCGACGAACGGTTTTTCGGCATCTTCGTCAATTTCATTAAAACGACGCGCTAACAGCCGATCGATGACCTGCATCAGAAGTGGCGTGGTCATCATGGACAGGGTTACGGTAACCAGCAGGAGCGGCAGTTGATCGCCCGAAAACAGTTTGGCCGATGAGGCCGCAGAAAACAGCACAAAGGCAAACTCTCCGCCCTGGCTCAGTACACCGGCAAACTGCTGGCGCTCCGAGCTGCGCAAACCATAAATCCGTCCCAGCACATACAAAACCAGGATCTTCACCGCCACCAGCACCAGTACGCCCAGCAAGATCGCGATAATATGGGTATAGAGCACGCCAAGATTCAGCGCCATGCCTACCGAAATAAAAAACAGCCCAAGCAGTAAACCTTTAAACGGCTCGATCGCCACTTCCAGCTCGTGCCGGTATTCACTTTCCGCCAACAGGATGCCGGCGATAAATGTCCCTAACGCCATGGATAAGCCCAGCGCATCCATAAACAGCGCCGAACCCAGCACCAACAGCAATGACGCCGCGGTAAACACCTCGCGTACGCCCGAGGCCGCGATATAGCGAAAAATGGGGCGCAGCAAATAGCGGCCCCCAATTAACATGCCGGCAAAGGCCAGCACCTTCATGCCCACTTTCATCCAGTCGATGCTGCCGCTGTCATTTCCTGCCAACAGTGGAATCAACGCCAGAGCCGGTATCACCGCCAGGTCCTGAAACAGCAGCACCGAAAAACCTAACTGCCCGGATTCGCTGCGATTCATGCCTTTATCGCGCATCAGCTGGAGCGCCATCGCCGTGGATGACATTGCCAGGCCAATACCGCCAATGACCGCGGCTCGCCAGTCAAACTTCGTCAGCCACAGCAATGCGCCCAGAATCGCCGCTGAAAAAATGACCTGCGCCGCGCCAATACCAAAAATGGAACGGCGCAGCGCCCACAGCTTTGCCGGATTAAGTTCCAGCCCGATGATGAACATCAGGAACACGACGCCCAGCTCGGAAAAGTGCAGGATCTCGTCAACGTCGCTAATAAAACCCAGTCCCCAGGGTCCGATAGCAATACCGGCCAGCAAATATCCCAAAACTGCGCCAATACCGAGGCGCGCCGCTACCGGTACGATCAGTACCGCCGCGACCAGATAGATCACTCCCGCGGTCAGCAGCGTTTGTCCTTCCATTTATAACCCTCCATTCGGCAGCGGTGCTGCCAGCCAGTCGCTGTATGCGCGGGCATAATTTTTCAGTAAATCGGGGTGCTGGCGGCGGGCCCAGTAGACAATCATCGGCGGCATCCAGTGCATACGGCACATCTGCGCCGTCAGCTCAAAGGGGCGCAAAATGTCATTCATGGAATAACGGTTAAGCCCGTGCTTCTGGAACGCCGTTTCTGGCTCTCCTGTGGTCACAATGCTGCGCCAGTATTTTCCTTCCAGCGCATTACCATCTACGCCGTTGGCAAACCCCCGCGACAGTACGCGATCCAGCCACTCTTTTAACAGCGCCGGACAGCTATAGGTATAGAGCGGATGCTGAAAAATAATCACATCATGCTCACGCAGCAGCTGCTGCTCGTGGTAGACATCGATAAAAAAATCCGGGTAGGCAGCATAGAGATCGTGAACGGTGACATGTTCTGTTTTCTCAGCCGCCTCCAGCAAAATGCGATTTGCTTTCGAATCCTGTGCTTCAGGATGAGCAAATAGCAGCAAAATCTTAGGTGGCTGCGACATCCTTTCCCTCCAAAGCGTCGTCATTGGTGCAGATTTCCGCTACCATGCACAACGCAACAAGAACCCAATTATGTTGCAGGTAAATTAACATATTCTGACGATACGGCGCTTATGATTGTCTTCTCTGCCCTACAAATTCGCCGCGGTATTCGCGTCCTGCTCGATAACGCGACCGCTACCATCAATCCCGGCCAAAAAGTCGGGCTGGTGGGTAAAAACGGCTGTGGAAAATCCACGCTGCTGTCGTTGCTGAAAGGCGAGATCAGCAGCGATGCTGGCTCCTTCACCTTTCCCGGCAACTGGTCACTCGCCTGGGTTAATCAGGAAACTCCTGCCCTGAGCCAGGCTGCCCTTGACTATGTCATCGATGGCGATCGTGAGTACCGCCAGCTTGAAGCGGAACTGGCAGAGGCGAACATCAGCAATGACGGAAATGCCATCGCCCTGTTGCACGCTAAGCTCGACACCATTCAGGCATGGACGATTCAGTCACGTGCCTCAAGCTTGTTGCACGGGCTGGGATTTAGTCAGGAACAGCTTCAGCGTCCGGTGAGTGATTTTTCTGGCGGCTGGCGCATGCGACTTAACCTGGCGCAGGCGTTGCTGTGTCGTTCAGACCTGCTGTTGCTGGATGAACCGACTAACCACCTCGATCTGGATGCGGTTATCTGGCTGGAGCGCTGGCTGAAAAGCTATGAAGGCACGCTGATTCTAATCTCGCACGATCGCGACTTCCTTGATCCTGTGGTGGATAAAATTATCCACATCGAACAGCAAACGATGATCGAGTACACCGGCAACTACAGCTCCTTCGAACGCCAGCGCGTAGCCAAGCTGGCACAGCAGCAGGCGTTATATCAGAGCCAGCAGGAAAAAGTGGCTCACCTGCAAAAATATATTGATCGCTTCCGCGCTCAGGCGACCAAAGCGAAGCAGGCCCAAAGCCGCATTAAGATGCTGGAGCGCATGGAGCTGATTGCGCCTGCGCACGTCGATAATCCCTTTAGTTTCAGCTTCCGCGCCCCGGAAAGTCTGCCTAATCCGCTGCTGAAAATGGAAAAAGTGACCGCAGGCTATGGCGATCGCATTATTCTTGATGCCATTAAGCTTAACCTGGTGCCCGGCTCACGTATTGGCTTGCTGGGCCGCAACGGTGCCGGTAAATCCACGCTGATCAAGCTGTTGGCTGGCGAGCTTAGCGCGAAGGCGGGCGAGATTGGCCTGGCAAAAGGCATTAAGCTGGGTTACTTCGCCCAGCATCAGCTCGAATTCCTGCGTGCCGACGAATCGCCTTTACAGCACCTTTCCCGTATCGCACCGAAAGTGTTAGAGCAGCAGCTACGTGATTACCTTGGCGGCTTTGGCTTTCAGGGCGATAAAGTCACGGAGATCACCGAACGGTTCTCCGGTGGAGAAAAGGCTCGCCTGGTGCTGGCGCTCATCGTCTGGCAGCGCCCTAACCTGCTGTTGCTGGATGAACCCACCAACCATCTGGATCTGGATATGCGTCAGGCATTAACCGAGGCGCTCATCGATTTCGAAGGGGCGTTAGTGGTGGTCTCGCACGATCGCCATCTGTTACGCGCCACAACGGACGATCTCTATCTGGTTCACGATGGCAGCGTCGATGTGTTCCCCGGCGATCTGGAAGATTATCAGCAGTGGCTGAGCGATCTGCAAAAACAGCAGACGCAGCAGGACGCGGCACCTAAGCAGGACAATGGCAACAGCGCCCAGGCCCGTAAGGATCAGAAGCGCCGTGAGGCGGAGCTACGGACGCAAACCCAGCCGCTGCGCAAAGAGATAGAGAAATTAGAAAAGCAGATGGCGAAATGGCAAAGCCAGCTCGCCGACGCCGAAGCACTCCTCTCGGACAGCGCCATCTACGAACAACAGCGTAAGGCCGATCTCACTGCCGCGCTACAGAAGCAGGCCGAGAGTAAATCGGCGCTGGAAGAGGTGGAGATGGCCTGGCTGGAGGCGCAGGAGCAACTGGAAACGATGCTCACCGCCTGATCCAGGCGGCTGCGTTGGGACGTCTTCATCCCATCTGAGTTCACACCGCCGTACCGGCTCAGCGTCCGGTACGGTTCAATAGGGTTTATCGCCCAGCACCGTTGCCCGTTGCATCACCCGCCGTGTTGGATAATAGTCCGCATTCGCATAGTGCTGTGTGACCCGGTTGTCCCATATGGCCAAATCGTTTGGCTGCCAGCGCCAGCGCACCTGAAACTCCGGTTTCGTCACGTGGGCAAACAAGAAGCCCAGTAGCGCCTCGCTCTCTTTCTGACGGATATCCATGATTCGGGTAGTAAATCCCTCATTCACAAACAGGGCTTTTTTGCCGCTGACGGGATGCGTACGGATCACCGGATGGTACACCGGTGGGTTTTTCGCGACGGCCTGTTGCCAGCGCTGATGCTCCTCTGGCGTATTGCGGTGCTTGTATTCCGGAAACGATTTTGTAAAGTCATGTTCAGCCTGCAGTTCAGCCAGTAAGGTTTTAAAAGGCGCAGACAGCGCCTCATACGCCGCGATGCCGCTGGTCCACAGCGTGTCACCGCCACACTCCGGCAGCACTTTGGACGCAAGCAACGCCACGGCTGGCGGCGTTTGAATAAAGGTCACATCGGTGTGCCAGTTATCATTATCTGGCGGATTATCCTGATGCGTATCCAGAACAATGATCTCTTCAACGCCTTCCGCATGCGGATAAACCGGGTGGATATGAAGATCGCCAAAGCGAATCGCCAGCGCACGATGCTGTTCGGGCGTAATAACCTGCTCACGCAGGAACAGGACCTGGTGGCGCAGCAGCGCATGATAGAGCTGTTCAAACTGCGCATCACTGAGCGGACGGGATACATCAAGGTTGCCAACCTGGGCACCAATAAAAGGCCCGAGTGGCTTAATCTCTAACTTTTCGTTCATTTTTGCTCTCCATTCCAGGGCGTCAGGCGGCGCTGCAGCGCACGCAGACTCAGCTCTAAACTAAACGCAACCACGGCAATGACCGCGATCCCCGCCAGCACCACATCTGTCGCCAGAAACTCACCCGCCGACTGCACCATAAAACCTAAACCCCGGGTGGCCGCGATAAGCTCGGCGGCCACCAGTGTTGACCATCCCACACCAAGGCCAATTCGTAATCCCGTCAGTATCTCTGGCAAGGCGCCGGGTAAAATGACCCAACGTAGCTGCTGCCAGCGGTTCGCTCCCAGCGATGCCGCCGCGCGCAGACGCACCTGCTGCGCATTGCGCACGCCAGCGACCGTCGACAGCACCACCGGGGCGAACATCGCCAGAAAAATCAACAATATTTTCGATGTCTCACCAATACCGAACCAGATGACCATCAGGGGCAAATACGCCAGCGGCGGCACGGGCCGGTATAGCTCAATCAGCGGGTCGACCAGCGCACGCACCACCGGGCTGATGCCCATGGCAATCCCCACCGGGATGCCGATGGCCGCTGCCGCAGTTAAGGCAATCAGCATACGTGTCAGGCTGGCGGCCAAATGCTGCCACAGCGTGGCGTCCATAAAGCCTTGTGAACCGGCAACCAACAGCAGCTTTCGCACCACCTGCTGTGGCGAAGGTAAAAACAGCGGTGCAATCAGCCCCAGCGCGGTCACACTCCACCAGATGAACAGCAGCAGGAGCAGGCTTAGCGCGCTCAACGTAAACGGGGTGGAAAAAGGCCAGCGCAGGCGACGCTGGCGCACGCTTGTCGGCTCGTCATTGAGCAGCGCACTCATACAAATGCCTCCCGTTGTTCAAATACCCGACTCAGTACATATTCCCGCTGAGCAATAAAATCAGGATCGGATTTGATGCTGCGGCAGGGTTCGCCCTCCACAAAACGCTGACCGAAATTAAGCGTCAGTTTTTCCTGTACCCGGCCCGGCGACGGAGAGAGCAGCACCAGCTCGCTGGCCAAAAAGATGGCTTCTTCAATGTCATGGGTGATAAGCAGAATCTGCTTACCGCTGTTACGCCACAGGGTTAATAACAGCGTTTGCATTTGCTCACGGGTGAACGCGTCAAGCGCGCCGAAAGGCTCATCCAGCAGCAATAACTGTGGATCGGCCGCCAGCGCCCGGGCGATACCAACGCGCTGACGCTGACCACCGGATAGCTGCCAGATCTGCCGTTTTTCCGCGCCTTCCAGCCCAACGCTTTTGATAAAGCGCCGCGCAATCACCTCACGCGGCTGGCGCGCCATGCCGGCGAGCTGTAAACCGAAAGCCACATTATCCAGTACGTTACGCCACGGCAGCAGGCCTTCACTCTGAAACACCACGCCACGCTCTGCGCCCGGCCCGAGAACAGGCTTTCCGTCCAGGGAAATCGCGCCGGATTCGACCGGTAAAAACCCGGCAATCAGGTTAAGTAAGGTGGTTTTGCCACAGCCTGACGGCCCCAGAACCACCATCAGCGCTTTTTTATCAAGCTGCAGCGTGATGTCCTGTAACACAGGCTGACCGGCATAACTCGCGTTCAGGTGAGCGATACGTAACATGCTGTTCTCCTCAGGGTTTAACCAGGGGCGCAACAAAACGGCTGGTCACATAACTGCTGTAATCATTGCCCGCCTGCGGCACTTTGCCCTGCGCTTTCAAAAACTGCGCCGTATCCACAATGGCTTGATTAACAGGCTGTTCCAACTGCGTAACCTGTTGCGCGGCGGTGAGGTAGGTATTGCCCTTAACCAGCGCCGGAACCTGCTGTTCTGGCACGCCGCTTAAACGCGCGAGTTTGCGCAGATTGTCGGGCTGTTTAAGCCACTGCTCAGGATTGTCGAGATAGGCTTTCTGCGCCTCAAGGGCGCTGCGGGCAAAGGCGGTAACGATATCAGGATGCTGCTGAGCGAAGTCTTTGCGCACGACCCAGACATCCAGCGTGGGCGATCCCCAGCGGCCAACCTGTGAAGAGTCCGTTAAGACGTGGCCGTCCTTTTCCAGCGCATTCACTGCGGGCGCCCAAACGTACGCACCGTCAATGTCGCCGCGTTGCCAGGCTGCCACAATGGCGGGCGGTTGTAGATTCACCAGTTGAACCTGGGAAGGCTTGATGCCCCAGTGTTTTAAGGCGGAGAGCAAGCTGTAGTGCGTGGTGGAAATGAACGGGACGGCGATGCGTTTACCTATCAGGTCCTGAGGACTGGCGAGGTTTTTTTTGACCACCAGCGCCTCTGAATTCCCTAACTGTGAGGCCAGTAAAAAAGCTTCGACAGGCAGCTGTTGCGTCGCCGCCACGGCTAACGGACTGGACCCAATATTGCCGATCTGGACATCACCCGAAGCCAGTGCCCGCAGTACGCCCGCGCCGCTGTCGAATTTGCGCCACGCAACCGTCGCACCGCTCTCTTTGGCAAAGGTGTTATCTGCCTGCGCCACTTTGGCCGGTTCCGCCGAGGTTTGATAAGCCACCGTCACGTTGACCGCGCAGGCCTGAAAGGCCAGCAGTGACAGCACAGAAGCCAGAATCGTTAATCGCCCTTTCAACATGATTTTTTCCCATCACTTTTATGATGTGGGCAGTGTTGCTGGCGGGATTAATTTCACAAAGGAATTAAAAGTTATCCCTAATAGAAAGAAATTCTTAGATCATCATCTGCAATAGATTGCCGTTATATGCAAATTAAAATTCAGACAAAAAGCCATAAATTTGTCAGGCGCTCACATGCAGGTTGTGCTATTGATATGCGCTATTATTTGCTCCCTGGTGAGGTCTGCGAGTTCGATGTCGATCGACAAAGTTGCCCTGTTAGCTGGCGTGTCTAAGGCCACGGTATCCCGCGTGCTTAACGCTCACCCAGGTGTGAAGGCGGATACGCGTCAGAAAGTGCTGGATGCCATTTCCACAAGCGGCTATCAACCCAACCTGTTAGCCCGTCAACTGCGTACCTCGCAAAGCCATATGTTGCTGGTGCTGATTTCAGATATCACCAATCCCTTTTGCGCCAGAGTGGTGCAAGGCATTGAAGCGGAAGCAGAAATGCACGGTTACCACATCCTGCTGTGTAATTCTGCCTCACAGTTTAAACGTGAGGCCGCTTACCTGACGCTGTTAACGGGCAAAGTGGTTGATGGCGTCATTACGATGGACGCGGCGGCCGGCCTGCAAAGCCTTATTGATATCATCGGCGATTCGCCCTGGATTCAGTGCTGTGAGTTTGACCCACAGATTGCGGCCTCCTCGGTCTCCATTGATCATCTTGAAGCCGCCCGTGACACCATACATTACCTTGCCGCCAGGGGCCGCAAGCGCATCGCGCTGGTGAATGGCGACCTGCGTTATCTGTATTCCCAGTATCGTGAGCAGGGCTATCGCCAGGCCATCGAACAGTCGGATTTAGGCTGGGCAGAGGTGGTGTATACCGAAGGCATTTCCTGTGAGGAAGGCAGCCGGGCGTTACAGGAGATGTTGCGCCTGCCAGAACGACCGGACGCCGTCTTTGCCGTTTCCGATGTGCTGGCAGTTGGCGTGGTCCATGCGGCGCTGGAAGCTGGCTTGCGCGTACCGGACGATCTCGCCGTGGTCGGTTTTGACGGTATCCCGTTTACCAGTAGCCTGAATCCGCCGTTGACCACCATAGAGCAACCGATGTATCAGCTGGGTGCACGCAGCGTACAGTTGCTCCTGAAGAAAATTCGCCAGCCGCACGCGCCGGTTGTCAGGGAAGTGTTACCCTGGAAACGCCTGGAGCGAGCGTCCAGTTAGGATCAGTGCCAGATCAGCAGTACGCACGCCGCCGTTAACAGCCCCATGCTGAGGTTAAATATTTTCCACGCGCGCGGACTGCGTAAAATACGGCCGATCATGGCGCCAAAGCCCATCCAGATAATGCCCGCCACCAGATTGACCATAAACATCCCCCCGCTGATTAACAGTACAGAGTGATGATAACCGGCACCGGCCAGGCTAAAGCTCGCTATCGCCCCCAGGGCCATTAACCAGGCTTTGGGATTGATCAGCTGCAACAATCCTCCCTGCCAGAAAGGCATGGGCGCGACCGGCACCGCATCGGTCTCGAGCTTTTCATAGGCCGCGGTGGCGATTTTCCATGCCAGCCACAGCAAATAGAGGCTACCGGCCACTTTCAGAATCAGGTGCAATGAGGGATAGAGCAGAATCAATCCCCCTACGCCAAACGCCACCATGAGGAGCATCAGCTGCATACCAATCATGATGCCAACCATCAACGGAATGGTGCGAATAAAACCAAAGTTGGCACCTGAGGCGGTGAGTAACATATTATTAGGTCCGGGTGTTATCGCCGCGACCCAGAGAAACCCTAACAGTGATAAAAAAAGACTGAGTTCCATTTAACCGGGTTCTCCCTCCATTATGTAAAAACTTATCGAAGCTAACAGTGTGATATGGAACAGACAAGCCTTTACAACATGAAATTTTCGGGCCCGGATGGCGCGGCGTTTATCCCTGTGCGCGGCCTGGCGAATCCTCATCTGCAAACCCTGCTGCCGCGCCTCCTCCGCCGTACGATAAGAGTCACGCCTCACTGGCAACGGCTTGATTTACCCGATGGTGATTTTGTCGACCTGGCCTGGAGTGAAGATCCGCAGTTTGCACAGCATAAACCGCGCGTCGTGTTGTTTCATGGTCTGGAAGGCAGTTTCCACAGTCCTTATATCCACGGCCTGATGCAGGTTTGCAAGCAACGTGGCTGGCTGGCCGTAGTGATGCATTTTCGCGGCTGCAGCGGCGAGCCGAATCGTCTGAACCGGATTTATCACTCAGGAGAAACCGAGGATGCACGCTTTTTCCTGAACTGGCTGACGACGCGCTGGGGCCGCGTTCCGACCGCCGCGGTGGGGTTCTCACTGGGCGGGAACATGCTGGGTTGCCTGCTGGGGCAACAGGGCAATGATGCCGTCATTGATGCCGGCGTTATTGTTTCTGCGCCGCTGCTGCTTGAGCCCTGCAGCGCCCGACTGGAACGTGGATTTTCCCAGGTTTATCAGCGTTACCTGCTGAGCCAGCTTAAAAAAAATGCCCAACGCAAACTGCACGCATGGCCTGACACTTTGCCGATAGATCTTAAACAGCTCAGCGCGCTGCGCCGCCTGCGAGACTTCGACGACGCGATCACCGCCCGCGCACATGGCTTTGCCGATGCCACAGATTATTATCGCCGCGCCAGCGCCATGCCGCTGCTTCGCTCGGTGGCAAAACCGTTGCTGATCATCCATGCGAAAGACGACCCGTTTATGAGTGATGAGGTGATCCCGCAGAATGACCAATTATCTGCCACTATTACCTATCAGCTGACGCGCCATGGCGGTCATGTTGGCTTTGTTGGTGGCACCTTGCGTCAGCCTCAGTTGTGGCTCGAACAGCGCGTGCCACAGTGGATTTCCCCTTACCTGGATAGCTAACCCTGTGATGATTCCCTGGCAACAGGTTTCCCCCGAAACCCTCGAAAATTTAATTGAAGCCTTTGTCCTGCGCGAAGGCACCGACTACGGTGAACAGGAGCTCAGCCTGACGGAAAAAGTCGCCGATGTGCGACGTCAGCTGCAGCAAGGTGAGGTGGTTCTGGTCTGGTCTGAGCTTCACGAATCGGTAAACATCATGCGCAAAAGCGAGTTTCGCGGCTGATGCACAGAATGAAAAATCGTGCTAACAATGCTCATCGCCCGACTTCACAGGGAGTTTTACTATGTCTGCACGCCATCCGATCATTGCGGTAACGGGTTCCAGTGGCGCGGGAACCACCACCACCAGCCTGGCATTCCGTAAAATTTTTCAGCAGCTCAATTTGCACGCTGCCGAGCTGGAAGGTGACAGCTTTCACCGTTTTACCCGGCCAGAAATGGATATGGCGATTCGTAAAGCACGCGATCTGGGTCGTCACATCAGCTATTTTGGCCCGGAAGCGAATGACTTTGGCCTGCTGGAACAAACCTTTATTGAATACGGTGAGCACGGCAAAGGCCAGTCACGGAAATACCTGCACACCTACGACGAAGCCGTGCCCTGGAATCAGGTGCCGGGCACCTTTACGCCGTGGCAGCCGCTGCCCCCGGATACGGACGTGCTTTTTTATGAAGGACTGCACGGCGGGGTGATGACGGCTCAGCATAACGTCGCTGAAAAGGTGGATTTACTGGTCGGCGTGGTGCCGATTGTCAACCTGGAGTGGATTCAGAAGCTGGTCCGCGATACCGGTGAACGCGGTCATTCCCGTGAGGCCGTCATGGATTCAGTTGTGCGCTCAATGGAAGATTACATCAACTTCATAACGCCACAATTCTCACGCACCCATATCAACTTTCAGCGCGTCCCTACCGTGGATACCTCCAACCCGTTTGCGGCCCGCACCATTCCTTCGCTGGATGAGAGTTTTGTCGTCATTCACTTTCAGTGTCTGGAAGATATTGATTTCCCTTATCTGCTGGCCATGCTGCAGGGATCGTTCATTTCCAATATCAATACGCTGGTGGTACCGGGCGGAAAAATGGGGCTGGCGATGGAGTTGATTATGGCGCCGTTGGTGAAACGGCTCATGGAAGGCAAACGCATTGAATAAAATCAGAGGCCGCGCGGGCCTCTGAGAGATCACAGCTCGATAACCTCGTAGCTGTGGGTGATCGCGACCCCTTTGCCTAACATAATGGCAACCGAGCAATATTTTTCCGCCGACAGGTCGACCGCACGCGCCACGGCTTTATCTGAAAGTGCTTTTCCACTCACGATAAAATGCAGGTTGATACGGGTAAAGATGCGAGGGGCTTCTTCCCGACGCTCTGATTCGAGTTTTACTTCGCAATCAGCCACATCGTTGCGGCCTTTTTGCAAAATTGAAACCACATCGATTGCGCTGCAACCACCGGCCGCCATCAGCACCATTTCCATAGGACTGGGCGCTTTATCACCGGAATTACCATCCATTAAGACCTGATGGCCGGATGATGATTCGCCGAGGAATGTTAACCCTTCAACCCATTTGACTCTTGCCTGCATAATTTCGCCCCCAGAATACCCTGTTTTTGCGCCAGAGTACGCTTTTGCCTGGTAAACAGCAATCCAGAGAAATCAGCCTCATTGCTGAAGCGAGACAACACAAGACAGTCGGCGAAAGCTGTGCTACAAACAGTGCTGAAAATATTTTTTCGTCATCCGAAGATGAAGCCGGGAAGAATTATGCGCTCTGCGCCGAATGCAGCCCGAATAATTTCCTGAATGGAAACACGCTTAACGCTTTCATCGCCTGGCAGGGAAACAGAGCCCTGTATTTTGGGCACGATTACAATAGAGGATAATAGCGAATGGTTCTCGGCAAACCGCAAACAGACCCTACACTTGAATGGTTCCTGTCCCATTGCCATATTCACAAGTATCCATCCAAAAGTACGCTGATTCATCAAGGTGAAAAAGCCGAAACGCTTTACTACATCGTGAAAGGTTCCGTCGCGGTACTGATTAAGGATGAAGAAGGCAAGGAGATGATTCTTTCTTACCTGAATCAAGGCGATTTTATTGGTGAGCTTGGCCTGTTTGAAGAAGGTCAGGAACGCAGCGCCTGGGTACGTGCGAAAACGGCGTGCGAAGTAGCAGAAATTTCCTACAAGAAATTCCGTCAGCTCATCCAGGTTAACCCGGATATTCTGATGCGTCTTTCTTCACAGATGGCGCGCCGTCTCCAGGTGACGTCAGAAAAAGTGGGAAATCTCGCGTTCCTGGATGTCACCGGACGCATTGCACAGACGTTGCTTAACCTGGCTAAACAGCCTGACGCCATGACGCATCCTGACGGCATGCAAATTAAAATTACTCGTCAGGAAATTGGCCAAATCGTTGGTTGTTCACGTGAAACCGTGGGCCGTATCTTGAAGATGCTGGAAGATCAGAATCTGATCTCCGCACACGGCAAAACCATCGTTGTTTACGGCACCCGCTAAGCCTTATTATTCACGGCGTGATGGCAACATTATGCCGTGAATATCTTGTGTTGAGCCCATGTGGCGAAGAATAATTTATCACCCCGAAGTTAACTATGCGCTGCGCCAGACTCTGGTGTTGTGCCTTCCGGTCGCGCTCGGCTGGCTGTTTGGCGATCTGCAAAAAGGGTTGCTGTTCTCATTAGTTCCCGCCTGCTGCAATATTGCTGGCCTGGATACACCGCACAAACGTTTCTTTAAGCGCCTGATTATTGGCGGCAGCCTGTTTGCCTTTGGCAGTTTGCTGATGCAGTGGCTACTGCTCAAAGACGTCCCTCTGCCGTTGATTCTGTTTGCGATGCCGTTACTCCTTGGCGTCACCGGTGAAATCAGCCCGCTGCACGCCCGACTGCTGCCCGGTACGCTGATTGCGGCGATTTTTACCATCAGCCTGATTGGTCGTATGCCCATTTACGTGCCCCCGCTGCTCTATATCGGCGGTACACTCTGGTACGGCGTATTCAACTGGTTTTGGTTCTGGCTGTGGAAAGAGCAGCCGATGCGCGAAAGCCTGAGTTTAATCTACCGTGAGCTGGCAAATTACTGTGACGCAAAGTACAGCTTGCTGACGCAGCTTACCGATCCTGAAAAAGCCCTGCCGCCCCTGCTGGTGCGTCAGCAAAAAGCGGTCGACCTGATTAACACCTGCTACCAGCAGATGCATATGCTGTCCGCAAGTCGCGATCACAGCCATAAACGTCTGACCCGGGCATTTCAGGTGGCGCTGGATTTACAGGAACATATCTCCGTCAGCCTGCATCAGCCGGAAGAAGTCCAGAAGCTGGTGGAACAAAGCCATGCGGAAGCCGTTATCCGCTGGAATGCCAGGACGATTTCAGCCCGACTGCGCGAGCTGGCCGACGATATTCTGTATCACCAACTCTCCAGCCGTTTTGATATGGACAAACAGCTGGGTGCGCTGGAAAAAATCGCCCGCCAGCATCCGGACAATCCGGTGGGTAACTTCTGCCTCTATCATTTCAGCCGCATCGCCCGGGTACTTCGTACCCAAAAGCCGCTTTATCAACGTGACCTGATGGCCGATCGCCAGCGTCGTTTGCCGCTGCTGCCCGCGCTGCGAAGCTATCTGTCGTTGCGTTCTTCCGCGCTGCGCACCGCCGGTCGTTTTGCCGTCATGCTGATGCTGGGCAGCGCCCTGGCGGTGTTTTTCTCCATTCCAAAGCCCTACTGGATTTTGATGACAATCATGTTTGTCAGCCAGAGCAACTACAGTGCAACCCGGGTTCGTATCCAGCACCGGGCCCTGGGCACCTTTGCCGGGTTGGTCATTGCGGCAGCCTCGCTGCGCCTGGATGTGCCAGAGCCGCTGGTGTTGAGCATCATGCTGGCCATTACCTTTATCAGCTATCGCTTTACCCGACAGTTTTACGGCTGGTCGATGGTAGGATTTACGGTCACGGCCGTTTATACGCTGCAACTGCTCTCCCTTAACGGGGCACAGTTTTTATTGCCCCGCCTGCTGGATACGCTGATGGGTTGCCTGATCGCCTTTGGTGGCATGTTATGGCTGTGGCCGCAGTGGCAGAGCGCGCTGTTGCGTCAGAATGCGCATGATGCACTGGAGGCCTGTCAGGACGCACTGCGGATGTTACTCGGCCCGGAGCAGTCTCCAGATAAGCTGGCTTACCAGCGGATTAAGGTCAACCAGGCCCATAACGCGGTGTTTAATTCCCTGAATCAGGCGATGCAGGAGCCGGGATTTAACTCACGCTACCTGCAGGATATGCGCTTATGGGTCACGCACTGCCAGTTTATTGTTGAACACATCAATGCCATGACAATTCTGGCGCGCGAACACACCATGCTGCCACCCACGCTGGCCGAGCACTATCTGCAATGGTGCGAGATTGCACTGCAACGTTGCCAGCAACGACTGGAATATGATGGGGAAAGTTCGCAGACGGATCTGCTGCAGGGCGTTGAAGATATTAACGAGGGGCCCGTCACGGTGCTGGAGCAGCACGTCCGGCGCATTCTTGATCATCTGAAAGTGATGCACACGATCTCATCTTTGGCCTGGAACCAGCGGCCTCATCATGGCCGCTGGCTGATGCGCAGTCTGCGCCGGAAATAACTCAGGCCGACAGCACCTTCTCTACCGCGTTGGCAAAGCGCGTCATGCCCTCTTCTATATCGGCAGGCTCGATAATCAGCGATGGCGCAAAGCGCATCACATCAGTCCCGGCCACCAGCACCATCACGCCTTCTGCGGCTGACGCATTCAGGATATCGCGCGCCTTGCCCGCATGTTGCGGTTTCAGGGCTGCACCAATCAGTAGACCTTTACCCCGGATATCGCTGAACAGATCGTGACGCGCATCAATCGCCTTAAGGGCCTCCACAAACTGCTGACGACGGATTTCCACGCCATTCAACACCTCTGGTGTATTGATGATATCCAGCGCGGTTTCTGCAATCGCACAGGCCAGCGGATTTCCGCCATAGGTGGTGCCATGAACGCCAGGTGCCATAGTTGAGGCCACCTCATTCGTGGTCAGCATCGCACTGACCGGAAAACCACCGCCCAGCGCCTTCGCCGAGGTCAGAATGTCTGGCGTCACGCCATAGTGCTCATAGGCAAACAATTTACCGCTGCGTCCCATGCCGCTTTGTACTTCATCCAGTACCAGCAGCGCCTGGTGTTTGTCGCACAGTTCACGTAAGCCCTGCAGAAACGCTGGCGTGGCCGGCATCACACCGCCCTCGCCCTGAATCGGCTCCACCACAATCGCGCAGGTATGATCGTCAATGACGGCTTTTACCGCATCCAGGTCGTTGAAAGGCACGTGAACGATATCGGCGGGTTTCGGACCAAAACCATCGGAATACTTTGGCTGTCCACCCACCGTTACGGTGAACAGCGTCCGGCCGTGAAAGGCATTATGAAAGGCAATAATTTTACTTTTGAACGGGCTATGGCGTTTGCAGGCATAATAGCGAGCCAGCTTAAAGGCGGCTTCATTGGCTTCCGCACCGGAATTAGCAAAAAAGACGCGCTCCGCAAAGGTCGCGTTGATGAGTTTACTGGCCAGCCGCAGCGCGGGTTCATTGGTGAACACATTGCTGGTATGCCACAAGGTTTCACCCTGTTTCTTCAGGGTTTCAACCAGCGCCGGGTGACAATGGCCCAGTGCGGTGACGGCAATCCCGCCAGAGAAGTCGATATACTCTTTGCCCTGCTGATCCCAGACCCGGCTCCCTTTGCCTTTTACCGGTACAAACTGTGCAGGTGCATAAACAGGCAAAATAACCTGATCGAACGTCTCCCGCGTTACCGCCATATTTTCCGCTGCCATTGACAACCTCGTTAACTAGTTCGTTGAGTCAAGATGAAATAATAATCATGAAATATGCATAAAAAATCACTTAAAGGCAAACACAACTTCATTGATTCAGGAAATTAGCTAACAGCAGGTGCCCCTGCTCACTGAGGATGCTCTCAGGGTGAAACTGCACGCCTTCCAGCGCCAGGGTTTTATGGCGAATCCCCATAATCTCATCCGGCTGACCATCGCGCACGCTCCAGGCCGTGACATCAAATTCATCAGGCAGCGTATCCGCTTTAACGATAAGAGAGTGGTAGCGCGTCACGGTCAACGGCTGATTAAGGCCACGGAACACACCACCACCATTGTGCTGTATCGCCGAGGTTTTACCATGCATCACGTCGCGGGCACGCACGATTTGCGCACCAAAAACCTGAGCGATGGCCTGATGACCCAGGCAAACACCTAACACCGGAAGACGACCGGCGCAGTGGCGAATGGCCTGCAACGAAATACCGCTCTGATCGGGCGTACAGGGGCCAGGCGAGATCACCAAATGGCTCAGCGGCAGGGCGCGCATCTCATCAAGAGTGATGGCATCATTTCTCACTACCCGTACGTTGGCTCCCAGTTGGCAAAAATACTGGTAGAGGTTCCAGGTAAACGAGTCGTAGTTATCAATAAGCAGCAGCATGGTTATGGTTTCAGGCAGACCGGAAGGATGCGCGCATCGCTCGGCATCCAGAGTGATGTCCAGAGCGGCATCTTACCATGCTGTTCAGGGTGAGTGTGATGCGGGGAAGCAGGAAAGCCCATGTCGCACAGGGAGGCACACTGCTGGCGTCTCCCTTAGGCTGCAACGGTTCAGGCGGCTTTGGCTTCACTGACGATGCTGGCGAAAACCTTTTCAAGCGGTTGCACATCACCGGACGCCCCGGCCTGATTTGCCGCAACCCATGCTTCCGCGCTCAGACTGTCCCATGCCAGCAGGTAGCCGGCATGCAGAGCCAACTGCTCGAAGAAAACACGCTGCGCCCTGCCGTTACCTTCGCGGAAGGGATGCAGCATATTGATTTCACAGTAGTACCAGGCAATCCGCTTCGCAAAGTCAGCCAGGGGGAGATCGGCCAGGCCCTTCTCGTCTTCCAGTGCTGCCAGCAACGCATTCCCCTCTTTTTCGATGTACTCGAAATGGCAGAAAGGGGTTTCGTCGCGCCAGATGTCGAGCGTACGCAGTTCGCCAGCCCAGCTGTAAACGTCCTGAAACAACGTACGGTGAATATGGCAAAGATAGGGTAATCCGGCGTTGCGCGGGCCCAGTTCAAGCGTGGCGAGTCGTGCGGCACTGAAGCTTAACTCGGCTTTACGCAGCTGCGTCGCATCGTGAATACCAAGACGGTTTTTCAACACAGTGTCGTTTTGCCACAGGTAGGGGTCCTGAGTAACGGCAGTATTAGCAGCCATATTGCCTCCTCAGTGAGGCCAGGCGCTCTTCTGCATCTTCACCCTTGATTTCAGGTTCTGTCAGGGTAAAGCCTTCGAGTCGGCAACTTGCCCGATAGCTGGCATGTCGCCGCTGTTGCCAGAGCACTGCTTTTTGTTTATCTGTGAGTGTGTTTGCCATACCGCCTCCTGCTCAGGTTTGCCCTAAGTATAAGAGCAAATTTCCCCTTTGCCGGAGACGAGATGGCATTACACCGAATTAGGGTAAAACTTTAGCCGACAGAATGACCACGGGCTTGATGGGGACATTCTGATAGGGGCCCACGTCTTTGGTCGGCACCTGAGAGATTTTGTCCACGACGTCCTGGCCTTTTACAATCTTACCAAACACGGCGTAACCGAAATCGCGTTGACCATGATCCAGGAAAGCGTTGTCAGTAACGTTCAGGAAGAACTGGCTGGTTGCGCTGTCTTTATCGGCGGTACGCGCCATAGAGATAGTGCCACGCAGATTGCGTAAGCCGTTATCCGCTTCGTTTTTGATCGGCGCGTTGGTCTGCTTTTGCTGCATTTCACTGGTGAAGCCACCCCCCTGGATCATAAAGCCAGGAATCACGCGATGAAAAATCGTGTTGTTGTAAAAGCCGTTGTTCACGTAGTCCACGAAGTTTTTAACGGAAACCGGCGCTTTTTGATTATTCAGTTCGAGTTCGATATTGCCGGCAGAGGTGTTAAGCAGGACATGCGTATCACCTTTAGCCGCTAAAGCTGAGACGGAAACAGAAGAGAGCGCTAACAGGGCAACTGCCGCTGTCAAAGTACGTTTAAACATGAGTAATTCCTTACTTTGGAGAGCTAGCTCAAAAACGATATTGATTGTAAAGAGCATGTAATACAAGAGCCAGCGTTTTACCTATATTTACGCTAACAATGCGCACTATAGCTGGAATAATGTTGCTTCCGCTTCGTGACTAAAATCACAGTATTGATGAAATGAATGACATCTGTTTTCACTGTTAGTTTATTAAGATCACGGTTACGTTTACAATTTCTGACGCTTCAGGCCCTCCGGCTTCTCAACAGGTTCAGAACATGACAAATCGTAATCGTATCGGCCTTACCTGGATTAGCTTTCTCTCATACGCGCTTACCGGCGCACTGGTGATTGTCACCGGCATGGTAATGGGCGATATTGCGAAAGATTTCCAGATTCCTATCGACAGTATGGGTAACACCTTCACCTTCCTGAACAGCGGCATTCTGGCTGCGGTTTTCCTTAATGCCTGGTTGATGGTAATTGTACCGCTCAAACGGCAACTGATTTTTGGCTTTGTACTCATGGTATTAGCCGTCATCGGCTTAATGACCAGCCGTGATCTGTCGGTATTTTCACTGTGCATGTTCGTACTTGGCGTGGTCAGCGGCATTACCATGTCGATTGGGACGTTCCTGATTACCCACATGTATGAAGGCCGTCAGCGCGGTTCACGCCTGCTGTTCACGGATTCGTTCTTCAGCATGGCAGGCACCATTTTCCCTGTGCTTGCCGGTATTCTGCTGGCGCGCCATCTGCCGTGGTACTGGGTTTACGTCTGCATTGGTGTGATTTACGTCGGCATATTCATCATGACGCTGTTTGTTGAGTTTCCCGTGCTGCGTAAGCCAGAGAACAGCCCGACCGTCGAGAAAGAAAAATGGGGCGTTGGCGTACTGCTGCTGGCTATTGCAGCGCTATGCTACATCCTGGGTCAGTTAGGCTTTATTTCCTGGGTGCCAGAGTACGCGACGAAGGTCATGGGCATGAACATCGACGATGCCGGCCAACTGGTGGGAAGTTTCTGGACTGCCTATATGGTGGGCATGTGGGCGTTCAGCTTCCTGCTGCGCTTCTTCGATCTGCAACGTATTCTGATGGTTCTGGCTGGCCTGGCGACGGTGTTGATGTACTGGTTCGTGAGCAGTCACGACGCGGGCATGCTGAGGTGGATCATCTTAACGCTGGGCTTTAGCTCTAGTGCGATTTACACCACGATTATTACCCTGGGCTCGCTGCAAACCAAAGTCGCCTCACCCAAGCTGGTTAACTTTATCCTGACCTGCGGCACGGTCGGCACCATGCTGACCTTTATTGTCACGTCACCAATTGTGAAAAACAGCGGCGTTCACAGCGCGCTGTTAACCGCAAATGGCCTGTACGCGGTCGTGTTTATTATGTGCGTACTGTTAGGTCTGGTGACTAAACACCGTACCCACGGTCACAACACGCATTAATTCCGTCGGGCGGCGTTACCACGCCGCCCACGTGTTTTAGCGTTTAAAGGTCACGTCTTCCCACTGTTCTAAACAGATGGCGCTGTTGGCGGGCTGTGTTGCGGCGATAACATTTCCGCGACGAAGCGAATAACGCACCGGCACTTGCCTTCTTACCGCGTCGAAGCCATTCTCCGCTGGCAGAATAATCAAGCTGGCATCATGACCGCGCTGAATGCCATATCCTGAAAGATTCATCGTTCTGGCACTGTTGTGGGTGATCAGATCGAGCCCGGCATTGATTTGTTCATAGCCCATCAACTGACACACGTGTAATCCCATATGTAGCACCTGGAGCATATTTCCCGTGCCCAGCGGATACCAGGGATCGAACACATCGTCGTGACCAAAGCAGACGTTGATGTCCGCCTCCAGCAGCTCTTTGACGCGGGTAATGCCACGGCGTTTGGGATAACTGTCGAAGCGGCCCTGTAAATGAATATTGACCAGCGGATTGGCGACAAAGTTAATGCCGGAGAGCTTCAGTAGCCGAAACAGACGCGATGTGTAAGCCCCGTTATAGGAGTGCATCGCCGTCGTATGGCTCGCGGTCACCCGCGCGCCCATGCCGTCGCGGTGTGCCAGCGCAGCCACGGTTTCAACGAAGCGCGACTGCTCATCGTCAATTTCGTCACAGTGCACATCCACCAGCCTGTCGTAACGGTTAGCCAATGCAAAGGTTTTATGCAGGGACTCCACGCCGTATTCCCGGGTGAACTCAAAATGGGGAATGGCCCCAACGACATCGGCACCGAGTCGAAGCGCCTCTTCAAGTAATGCTTCGCCATTGGGATAAGACAGGATGCCTTCCTGTGGAAACGCCACAATTTGAAGAGTAATCCAGGGCGCCATTTCGGCCTTAAGTTCCAGCATCGCCTTGAGTGCCGTTAAGGCGGGATCGGACACATCGACATGGGTGCGAACACACTGTATGCCGTTGGCTATTTGCCACTTCAGCGTCTGCATCGCCCGCCGTTTGACATCTTCATGACTCAGCAAGGCCTTGCGCTCTGCCCAGCGTTCAATGCCCTCAAACAGCGTACCAGACTGATTCCAGGCAGGCTCTCCCGCAGTTTGCGTCGTATCCAGGTGAATATGGGGTTCAACAAAGGGCGCGAGGGCCAGGCCGCCTTCCGCATCCAGCGCTGCGCCGTCGGCGGCTATCTGCTGAGGCTGTGCCGAAATACGGGCGATTTTTCCTTCATCAATTTCTATCTGCCACAGGCCGTCACGCGTGGGCAAACGCAGATTATTGATCCAGCGAAGTGGTGCGGTTGTCATACCTGGCTCCTGATGAGTTAAGCGCTACTGATTAAAGCTAACACGTTAGCGCTGCCCTGCTCCAGATGACTTTGTGAACTGCACGCGCAGGACGCTGAATCGTGACACTCACCCTGAAGAGGTATATCGCATTACGATTGATGTACATCAATAAGCGCCAGACAAGCCGCGCTATTGTAGCCGCAGATATCGCAAATTTGAGGCAAAAATGAGCAATCACAGTGTCGTCATTATCGGTAACGGCATGGTCGGTCACCGCTTCATCGAAGAACTCATGGATAAAGCCGCGCCTGGTCAGTTTTCCTTAACGGTTTTTTGTGAAGAACCCCGTGTCGCCTACGATCGCGTTCACCTCTCCGCTTACTTCGCTCACCATACCGCTGAAAAACTTTCCCTTGTCCGGGAAGGCTACTACGAAAAACATCATGTCAATCTGCTGCTGGGCGAGCGTGCCATGACCATTAACCGTGATGAAAAGCGGGTTCACTCCAGCACCGGGCGCGCCGTGCATTATGACACGCTGGTCTTTTCGACCGGTTCCGTCCCGTGGATTCCGCCTGTTGCGGGCGCAGAGGGCAGTGATTGCTTTGTCTACCGTACGATTGAAGATCTGAATGCCATTGAAGCCTGTTCGCGTCGTAGCCAGCGCGGTGCGGTAATCGGTGGTGGCCTGCTTGGCCTTGAAGCGGCAGGCGCGCTGAAAAATCTGGGCGTCGAAACCCACGTGATTGAATTCGCCCCCGTGTTAATGGCTGAGCAAGTAGACCAACAGGGCGGTGAGCTGTTACGTCATAAGATCGAGCAGATGGGCGTGCAGGTTCACACCGGCAAAAATACCCAGCAGATTGTGCATCATGATAACGGCGGCAAGACATTGCTGTTCGCTGATGGCAGCCATCTCGATGTCGACTTTATCGTGTTCTCCACCGGTATCCGCCCACAGGATAAGCTGGCCAAACAGTGTGGTCTGACGCTGGGTACGCGCGGCGGTATCGCCATCAACGACCAGTGCCAGACCAGCGATCCGGCTATCTACGCCATCGGTGAGTGCGCCGCCTGGCACAATCGTGCCTATGGCCTGGTGGCGCCGGGTTATAAAATGGCGCAGGTGGCAAGTGATGTGCTGTTGGGGCGTGATAACGCGTTTGCGGGTGCCGACATGAGTGCCAAACTGAAACTGCTGGGTGTTGACGTGGCCGGTATCGGTGACACCCGCGCCAGCACGCCGGGTGCCCGCAGCATTGTCTGGCTGGACGAGGCGAACTCCATCTACAAACGACTGATTGTGAGTCGGGACCACAAAACGCTGCTGGGCGCGGTGTTAGTGGGCGATACCCGCGACTACGGTAATCTGCTGCAGTTGGTGCTGAATGCCATTCCGCTTCCGGCCAACCCGGAAACGCTGATCTTACCCGCAGGCAACGGTGAAAAAGCCTCGATTGGGGTGGACGCGCTGCCTGCCAGTGCGCAAATCTGCTCCTGCTTTGATGTCAGTAAAGGCGATATCGTTAACGCCGTGAAAGGCGGTTGTCACACTGTCGCCGCGCTCAAGGCCGAAACCCGAGCCGGCACCGGTTGTGGCGGCTGTATTCCCCTGATCACCCAGGTCCTGAACAGTGAGCTGAGTCATCAGGGCATTGAAGTGAATAATCATATATGTGAGCACTTCCCCTACTCTCGTCAGGCGTTGTATCACCTGATTAAGGTAGAAGGGATTAAAACCTTTGATGCGCTACTGGCGAAGCACGGCCATGGCTATGGCTGTGAAATCTGTAAACCGACTGTTGGCTCGCTGTTGGCGTCCTGCTGGAACGAGTACATTCTGAAACCCGAGCACGCCTCTCTGCAGGACAGCAACGACAACTTCCTGGGCAATATCCAGAAAGATGGCACCTATTCTGTCATTCCACGTTCACCGGGCGGGGAGATAACGCCACAGGGACTTAAGGTCATTGGCGACATCGCACAGCAGTATCATCTCTACACCAAAATCACCGGCTCCCAGCGTATTGGCCTGTTTGGTGCGCAAAAAGATGATTTACCCGCCATCTGGTCGCAGTTAATCGCCGCTGGATTTGAAACCGGTCAGGCCTATGCCAAAGCGCTCCGTATGGCAAAAACCTGTGTAGGCAGCAGCTGGTGTCGCTATGGCGTGGGTGACAGCCTTGGCTTCGGCATCATGCTGGAGAACCGCTATAAAGGCATTCGCACGCCGCATAAAATGAAGTTCGGCGTGTCGGGTTGCACCCGTGAATGCGCCGAAGCCCAGGGCAAAGATGTTGGGATTATCGCGACGGAAAAAGGCTGGAACCTGTATGTGTGCGGTAATGGCGGCATGAAACCCCGTCATGGCGATCTGCTGGCGGCAGACCTTGATGACGCGACGCTGATTGCTTATCTGGACCGCTTTATGATGTTTTATATCCGCACCGCCGATCGGTTACAGCGGACCTCACTGTGGCTGGAGAGCCTTGAAGGTGGTATCGACTACCTGCGCAGCGTCATCGTTGATGACAGCTTAGGGCTTAACCCGCAGCTCGAACAGGATCTGAGCATTCTGCGCGCCAGCGCCGAATGTGAGTGGCAAACGGCGCTGCAGGACCCGCAAGGCCTGGTGCGTTTTGCCCATTTCATCAATACACCTCAGCGCGATCCCAACGTACAGGTCGTTGCCGAACGCCTTCAGCATCGTCCGGCGCGCCCGGATGAACGTATCGCCGTCACGCTGATCGAGGAGAACACACTATGAGTGAATGGACCCGCGTCTGCCCGTTAGCGCAGATCCTGCCTGCCACCGGCGTCTGTGCCTGGGTCAGTGGTCATCAGATTGCCGTCTTCCGCCCCAGCGCTGACGATCGCGTATTTGCTCTCAGTAACCTTGACCCTTTTGCAGACGCCAGCGTTCTGTCTCGCGGGATTATCGGTGAACATCAGGGCGAACTGTGGGTCGCCAGCCCGTTGAAAAAACAGCGTTTCCGTCTGCGTGATGGATACTGCATGGAGGATGCATCACGCTCTGTGCCGGTGTATCCGGTCCGCGTCAATGCAGGCCAGGTTGAGGTTAAGGCACTGCCCGCGCGGATTTAGCGCCACCTGTTCCCCAAAACGATTATCATCGTTTATCCCTCTCAAGCCAGCCCGTGAATACGGGCTTTTAGCAGGACTGGCTATGGACTATTTCCCTCTTTTTTGTCGCCTGCAAGGCAAATGCTGCCTGCTGGTGGGTGCCGGCGACGTCGCCGAGCGCAAAGCCCGGCTGCTGTTGGCCGCCGGGGCCAGCCTCAGCGTGGGCGCACTGACCTTTTCTTCTGCGTTTCAGCACTGGGCGCAAGCGGGAGAGCTGACCTTGATACACGGTGAATTTCACCCGGACTGGCTGGCGGGCTGTTGGCTGGTCGTCGCGGCCACCAACGATGAGGGTGTTAATCAACAGGTCGCCGACGTGGCTGAAACGCAGCAAATCTTTTGTAATCTGGTCGATGCACCCGAGCAGGCCAGTGCCATCATGCCCTCCATTATTGACCGCTCGCCGCTGATGATTGCCGTGTCCTCCGGCGGTCGGGCACCCGTGCTGGCAAGGCTTCTGCGTGAAAAACTAGAGGCGATGTTGCCGCAGCACCTGGGGAAACTGGCCCAGCGAGCCGGAACCTTGCGCAGCAGGGTGAAAAAGCAGTTCACCGCGATGGCGCAACGTCGCCACTTCTGGGAACGTTTTTTTAGCAGCGCCAGGCTGGCGCAAAGCCTGGCGAATGGCGACAACACACGGGCAGATGAACTAACCGAAACCCTGTTCGCAGAGGATCGGCGAACCCAAGGTGAAGTGGTGCTGGTCGGTGCCGGCCCGGGCGATGCGGGGTTACTGACGCTCAAAGGTTTACAGCAGATCCAGCAGGCGGATGTGATCGTTTACGACAGGCTGGTTTCCGATGCCGTTCTCGATCTCGTGCGTCGTGATGCGGAACGCGTCTTTGTGGGTAAACGTGCAGGTCACCACTGCGTGCCCCAGGATGAGATCAACCAGCTGTTGCTCCAGCAGGCCCAGCGCGGTAAACGGGTCGTACGTTTGAAAGGCGGCGATCCCTTTATCTTTGGCCGGGGCGGTGAAGAGCTGGAGATTCTGGCACAGCATCAGATCCCCTTTAGCGTGGTGCCCGGCATTACGGCAGCATCGGGCTGTGCCGCCTACAGCGGTATTCCCCTCACCCATCGCGACCATGCGCAAAGCGTACGGCTGGTCACCGGCCATCTGCAAAAGCAGGGCTCACTGGCCTGGCAGACGCTGGCGGCAGAACAGCAAACGTTGGTGTTTTATATGGGCCTCACGCAGGCAGCAGAAATTCAGCAACAGCTTATTCATCACGGCATGCGCGCCGATATGCCCGTAGCCCTGGTGGAGAAAGGCACCAGCACAGACCAACGCGTTCTTACCGGTACGCTGCAAGCGCTCAGCGATTTAGCGCAACAGGTTACCAGCCCCAGTCTGATTATTGTGGGCAGCGTGGTCAGCCTGCGCGAAACATTACGTTGGTTTTAAAACAATAACGGCGAGCTTTCGCTCGCCGTTGAGGTTATGCCAGCACTGACTAAGGCTGAGAAACAAAACCCACGGCGGCATACACCTTTTTCAGGGTTTCCTGCGCCTGAGCACGGGCTTTTTGTGCACCCTCACGCATCACCTGCTCCAGCAACGCTTCATCGTTACGGAAGCGATGATAACGTTCCTGCAGATCAGTCAGCATGCCAGATACCGCATCCGCGACCGCGCCTTTCAGGTGCCCGTACATTTTGCCTTCAAATTCCTGCTCCAGCTCCGCTACCGGCTTGCCGGTCACGCCGGACAGGATGTCCAGCAGGTTTGACACGCCCGCCTTCTCTTTAACGTCATAGCGAATGACCGGTGGCTCTTCAGAGTCAGTCATCGCACGCTTGATTTTTTTAACCACGGATTTGGGATCTTCCAGCAGGCCGATAACGTTATTGCGGTTATCGTCCGACTTAGACATCTTTTTCGTCGGTTCCAGCAGGGACATCACGCGTGCGCCAGATTTAGGAATGAACGGCTCAGGCACTTTAAAGACATCGCCATACAGGGCATTAAACCGGCTGGCAATGTCGCGACTCAGTTCAAGATGCTGTTTCTGATCTTCACCCACCGGCACCTGCGTCGTCTGATAAAGCAAAATATCTGCGGCCATCAGCACCGGATAGCTGAACAATCCCGCGTTAATGTTTTCTTCATAGCGCGAGGATTTGTCTTTGAACTGCGTCATACGGTTCAGCTCACCAAAATAGGTGTAGCAGTTCAGAATCCAGCTCAGCTGCGTGTGCTCTGGCACATGAGACTGAACGAAGACAGTGCTCTTCTTTGGATCAATACCGCAGGCTAGGTACAGCGCCAGCGTATCTAAGGTGGCTTTACGCAGTGCTGTCGGGTCCTGGCGAACGGTGATCGCGTGCAGGTCGACGATACAGTAAATGCAGTGGAAATCGTCCTGCATCTGCACCCACTGACGCAGCGCACCCATATAGTTGCCAATGGTCAGTTCGCCGGACGGCTGTGCGCCGCTGAAAACGATGGGTTTGCTCATGCTTATGTCCTGATAAATTACCGCCCGATAGCGGGCAAAAGGTCGTCAAAAGAGTCAAGGGTGAGATCGGGCTGGCTGGTGGCAATAGGTTCGCCATAGTTATAGCCAAAAGTCATACCGATATTGGGTACACCAGCCGACTGCGCAGCCAGAATATCATTGCGCGAATCGCCAACAAACAGCAGTTGGTCAGGCAACAGGCCAAATTTACCCAGCACCAGAAAAATAGCAGCAGGATGGGGTTTTTTAACCACCACGTCGTCACCGCCAATAATCAGTGAAAACGCGCCATCGATCCCCAGGGAGGCCAGCAAGGGCGCAACGAATGGCGTGGGCTTATTGGTGACAATCGCCATCGGGATGTTCAGCGCCTGAAGTTTTGCCAGCGTTTCTTTAACCTGAGGAAACAGCGTACTGCCGGCGTCCACCGTATTGGCGTAATGTTTGTCAAATAATACCCGGGCATCGCGCTGCTCATCCTGCTGAGGCTCGCGTCCCAGTGCCCAGGTCAGGGCGCGCGACATCATGATATCCGCACCGTTACCAATCCAGGTGGACACGCGCCCGACGCCAGCGGCAGGCAAACGCAGGTCCGCAAGCGTCAGATCGATAGCATCAGCCAGGCCCGGCGCGCTGTCGACCAGCGTGCCATCCAGGTCGAACGCCAGCGCGTGAATATCAGTGAAATGAGCCATTCGCTTTCTCCAGCTCGTTCCGCATGTCGTCGATCACTTTTTTATAGTCCGGATGCCCAAAGATGGCTGAACCGGCCACAAACATATCCGCACCCGCGGCGGCGATTTGGCCAATATTATCAATCTTCACACCACCATCCACTTCCAGACGAATGCTGTAGCCGCTCTGATCGATGCGTTTACGCGCTTCACGAAGTTTATCCAGGGTGCCCGGAATAAATGACTGACCACCGAAACCGGGATTCACCGACATCAGCAGAATGATATCCAGCTTATCCATCACGTAGTCGAGGTAGCTGAGCGGCGTGGCGGGGTTAAACACCAGACCGGCCTTGCAACCGTGCTCTTTAATCAGCTGCAGCGTACGGTCAACATGCTCGCTGGCTTCCGGGTGGAAGGTGATATAGGTGGCGCCGGCTTTGGCAAACTCGGGAATTAACGCGTCCACGGGCTTCACCATTAAATGCACATCGATCGGGGCCGTAATACCGTAGTCACGCAGCGCTTTCAGTACCATCGGTCCCATCGTCAGATTAGGAACATAGTGGTTGTCCATAACGTCGAAGTGAACCACGTCGCCTCCAGCCGCCAGTGCTTTCGCAGTGTCTTCACCCAGGCGGGCAAAGTCTGCCGAAAGGATTGAAGGGGCCAGCAAATATTGTTTCATCCGATTCTCCACTGTTGTGCGCCAGCATCACTGCTGGCGAAATACCCTGGCCGCGGACGAAACAGACTAGCGATAAAGTGCCAGCAGTTCGTCGACCTTGGTGCGGCCGGTTATGCTTCGGCTAATAGAACGCCGGACTTTGACCACATGTAACACGGCATCCTGATACCAGCAACGCGTCAGTTCAGTATCATGGTTAGAAATCAGCACCGGGATTTGACTCTCCGACGCCAGCTTCGCAGCCAGTTGCGCCAGATGTTGCTGCTCATTCAGACTGAAACTATTCGTATGGTAAGCCGTAAAGTTAGCCGTCGCGGACAGTGGCGCGTACGGCGGATCACAATATACCACAGAGCCTTTCTGGGCATTGTTCAGGGTAACATCGTATGATTCGCAGACAAACGTCGCTTTTTGCGCACGTTCAGCAAACCAGAGCAGCTCGGCTTCCGGAAAGTAAGGTTTGCGGTAGCGACCAAAAGGCACATTGAACTCGCCGCGCAAATTGTAACGACACAGACCGTTGTAACAATGGCGATTGAGATAGAGGAATAACAGCGCACGCTGATAAGCGTCTTTGCTGAGATTAAATTCAGTACGGAGCTGATAATAGCAGGCTTCGTTATTGCCTTCAGGCGTGAACAGCAAACGCGCATCGCGAATAAAATCCGCCGTACGCGTTTTCACGATGTTGTAGAGATTGATGAGATCGTTGTTGATGTCGGCCAGGTGATAGCGATCAAAATCGGAGTTGAGAAACACTGAGCCAGCGCCGACAAAGGGTTCGATCAGGCAATCACCTTGCGGCAAATAACGGTGGATCTCTTCGACTAAGGGAAATTTTCCCCCCGCCCATTTTAAAAAAGCGCGATTTTTTTTCATGCTGTCGTGGTATTTACATCTTATTGTGAGGCTGTGGTTGAACCGACAGCAGATCTGCGCTTAAAACGGGACCAGCAGCTGCCGGCCCCATATCATTTATTGGCTGGCTTCTTTCCTGACCTGACTAACCGGTTTCACCCATGGATTCTGTGCGCGCACTTCAGCAGGCAACGCAGCTACGGCACGTTTCGCGTCTGCCGGTGTTGCATATGCACCACTTACCAGCACATACCAGGGCTGGCCGTTACGCGTTGTTTTATACACGTGATACGCGCTCAGATTTTGTTTCTTCGCCCAGGCATTCAGGCTCTCTGCCTTCGACGCACCACTCAGCTGCAGCGTATAATTACCGCCAGGCAGGGATTTACTCGCCGTTGCACCGTTGCCAGCGGCTTTAGCAGGCGCATTATTCACTGCGGTGTGCGCTGGCGTGGTGTGGGTTTTATGTTCACTGGCCGTCGGCTTAGCGGCGGTTTTCACCGGCTGCTCACGCGTATGGCGTGGCGTCAATGCGGCCTGGCCTGCGTTGGTTCGGCCTGCTGCGGGCGTATTGGCGGCGGCGGAACCGGCTTTGCCACTGACCGTTGCGGGTGCCGTAGGCAGTGAGCTGCTGTTTTCTGCCCCCTGAGCCGCGCCATCAACCTGCTGCTGTTGATTCGTCAGGGCGGTGTTCAGATCGCCAGGTAAAGTAACACGCTGCTGATTCGCCGGAGTTTCAACAGGCGCGGCCTGCGTCGGCGTGGACGCAACTGGCGGCATGGAAATGTCGCGTGGCGCATTCGTCGCCTCCGTAGAAGATGCCGTGCCAGGTGCATTCTGGGTTGTCGCAGACGGTGATGGCGTCCCGGCGGCATTCTGTCCACCGCTCATGGCGGTTGAGCCACTCAGGTCAATATTTTTTTCGCTGCCAGAACCTGTCGAGCCAGTAGCAGGCGCGCTCTTGCTGCCATTGGCCGAAGAAGACTTACTGTCGTCAGAACCATTCAGCGCAGAGCCAATTCCCAGCACTACCAGCAGTAACACCAGAATACCAACGCCCATCATGACATGCTGACGCGATACCGGTGCTTTCGTCGCAGAAGACGATTTACGTGGGCGCGAGGGACGGCGGTCGCTGGCGTCAGGTTTTAACTCATCATCCGGTTTGAATTCATCATCCGGTTTGAACTCATCCATTCTGCCTCCTCCGTAAAGCGGCATCCCGCACTGCGCACCCGCGCGCCGCGTCACCACTTTCCTGCTTAATATCAAGATTTCTGGCAATCATTAATTGCAGCCATCACCATATCATGAGCTACGCCACCGCGCACTTCAGCACGTCCAATCGACAGCGGCAGTATCAGACGCAATTCACCAGCCAGAACCTTTTTGTCACGCATCATATGCGGCAAATAGTCTTCTGCCTGCATCTCTACCGGCCCGTTCACCGGTAAACCGGCACGTTGCAGTAGCGCAATGACGCGATCGCAGTCCTGTGCGCTGAACTGGCCCAGACGTTGCGCCGTGCGCGCCGCCATCACCATCCCAGCAGCAATCGCCTCACCGTGTAACCAGTTGCCATAGCCCATATGGGCTTCAATAGCATGACCAAAAGTATGACCAAGATTAAGTAATGCGCGCTGGCCGTGCTCGCGCTCATCTGCGGCGACGACCTCAGCCTTTAACTCACAGCAACGGCGGATACACCAGGCCAGTGCGGATTCATCCAGCGCCAGAAGACGATCAAGATTCTGCTCAAGCCACTGAAAGAATTCACCGTCCAGAATAATGCCGTACTTGATGACCTCCGCCAGACCGGAAGCCAGCTCACGCGGCGGCAGTGAGCGAAGACACTCGGTGTCGATCACGACAGACGCGGGCTGATAAAACGCGCCAATCATGTTTTTGCCAAGAGGATGATTAACGGCCGTTTTGCCACCAACCGAGGAGTCAACCTGGGACAGCAGCGTTGTCGGCACCTGAATAAAACGCACGCCACGCTGATAGCTTGCCGCCGCAAAACCCGTAAGATCGCCAATAACACCACCGCCAAGCGCCACCAGCGTGGTATCACGACCATGGGGTTTTTGCAGTAGTGCAGTAAAGACCTGATCCATCACGGCAAGCGTTTTAAATTGCTCACCGTCGGGCAAAATCACCTGATCCGTTTTCACCCCCGCCGCCTTCAGCAGAGCCGATACCTTATCAAGGTAGAGCGGTGCCAGCGTCTGGTTAGTCACCAGCATGGCATTATCACCCGCTTTTAACGGCCAAAAAGAAGCCGGATCGTTAAACAGTCCGGCGGCGATAGTGATGGGGTAACTACGTTCCCCCAGTGAAACGGTGATCTTCTCCATGGTGCTCGATACCTGTCAAAGAGCCTTCAAACGTTGGATCAACTTTTTTCCAACATGTTGATAATCTGATTCGCCACCACTTTTGCACTTTGATCGTCAGTGCGGATGGTAACATCGGCGATCTCTTCATAAAGCGGGTTGCGTTCATCTGCCAGCGCTTCAAGCACTTCACGTGGCGGCGACTCTACCTGCAGTAAGGGGCGTTTTTTATCACGCTGTGTACGTGCCAGTTGTTTCTCAATAGTGGTTTCAAGATAAACCACGACGCCGCGGGCGGAGAGACGATTACGTGTTTCCCGGGATTTTACGGAGCCGCCACCGGTCGCCAGGACGATGCCCTGCTTCTCGGTCAGTTCATTGATGATTTTTTCTTCACGATCGCGGAAGCCAGCTTCGCCTTCAACGTCAAAAACCCAGCCCACATCCGCTCCGGTGCGTCGCTCAATTTCCTGATCGGAATCGAAGAACTCCATATTGAGTTGCTGAGCCAACTGACGGCCAATAGTGCTTTTGCCGGCACCCATCGGCCCAACCAGAAAGATATTGCGTTTCTCTGCCATTTTGTCGGTATTACTAAGAATTCGTTAATGATACCCCGCTTTCAGCATTTTGCTGGCGGGACAGGAACTGAGACCTCATGAGCGTTAGCAAGAGTCAGACGAAAAATTATCTCAACACTCAAGGCTGTTTGGCAACCGATTATATTGCTAACAGCACATCCATTTCTGAATTGGCCCGTCGTTCGCGAAACTGTAATGCGTCAGTACAGCGTTGTGACATCACTGCTTACAGAGGAATTCTCTCATCTGTTTGCCTGGTTTTTCCAACACAGACGCTTACAACGTGTTAAAAATCGCTAAACCTTGTAAGCTAATTCCAGCCCTGCGTCAACGCAGTTGGACTTTATGGGCACATTTTCCGTTTTATCGTGCCGTAAGCGCTGCTTCCCTGACCAATCGCGGCGTCATAAAAATAACCAGCTCACGTTTCTTATGTTCTTCGGACTGCTGTCGAAACAGGTTGCCCACAGCGGGAAGATGACCAAGCAGTGGAACCTGGCGCTGCCCGCGCGTGCGCTGCTGATGGAAAATCCCGCCCAATGCCAGGGTTTGCCCGTCGTTGACCGTCACCTGGGTTTCAATTTCCTGCTTATCGATAGACAGGACCTGTGAATCACCGGTCTGAATCGCGCGCCCCGGTACGTTCTGGCTGATACGAATTTTTAGCTGAATGCGGCCATTGCCTAAAACGGTTGGCGTCACTTCCATGCCCAGCACCGCCTCCTTAAACTCGATACTGGTCGCCCCGCTGTTGCCCGCGGAGACTTCATAAGGGATTTCTGTTCCCTGTTTGATGGTGGCGGTTTGTTGATGCGAGGTAAACAGACGTGGGCTGGCGATAATTTCGACCTGATTCTCCTGCTCCAGGGCGCTGAGTTCTAAATCCAGGAGTTTACCCCCAATTCGCGACAGTGTGACGCCAACCGAGACGGCGGGCGAATTCAGCCCTAACGGAATATCAAGCAGAGGATGACGTAACGCACGGTCAACGACGTCGCCCGCATTGTACAGCCGCCAGTTAACGCCCAGCTCATGCAGGTGATCTTCGCTGATGGTGACGATATGTGCAGCCAGTTCCACCTGCTCCAGCGGTACATCGAGCGCGCGCACCCAGCGCTCGGTTTCTTTCAGGGCCGCCGCGCTGTCGCGTAGCAGCATGCTGTTCGTCCGGCTGTCGACCGTGGCGCTTCCTCTTGCTGTCATCAGCGACTGACGTTCGCCCTGCAGGCTGCGATGAACCTCACTGGCACTGGCATAGTGCAGGCTTATCCTGCGCTGTTGTAGGGGCTGTTGCTGCAACACCTCTGCTTGCTGCGCCTGTTCTGCCTCGCGCCGCTGCTGTTGCCAGTGCTCTGGATAAACCAGCAGAACGTTGTCCTCTTCCAGCAAGGTCAGCCGCGCCATGCGGGCGACCAGCGACAGCGCCTGCTGCCAGGGCACGTTATCCAGCCGCAGTGAGAGCGTCCCCTGAACCTCGGGGGAAATCATCAGGTTGACCTGTTGATAATCGGCCAGTGCCTGTAAAACCCGCTCAATGGGCGCATCGTCAAAGGCCAGGCTTAAGCCCTCATCATGGCTGGCGCGGGCGGACGTCAGGCAGATCAGCAGAAACGTCAGAATCGATATCCTTATCATGCGGGCTTCCTTTGAGATGAAAGGTGAAATATTGAGACGAACAGCTGCCGGGCACAGACAGCCTGAGTGTGCGCGACGTAAACTGGTCTGTTTGCCAGGGAAGCAGGGGAAAGGGTTGGTCGCTGAGCACTTTCACGGCGTTACCCTGCGGGGTCAGGAGCCAGCCCTGGAACCTCGGCGCACGGCCGATAATTCCCTGTAAGCGCCATTCGCTGAGCGGTTCAACTTCTGCCACACAAGCCACGCCGGTAAGAGGACGAAACGGATCGCGCGCCTGCGCAACGCCGCAGCAGAGCATGATCAGCATGACGCTAAAAGGTTTCATCAGCGTCCAGCCAGAGCTGCGCCACCAGGTGCGCCGGGTGTGCGGTGAGTTGAAAACGGCCAGGGAAAGCCGTCGCAGATTGGGACAGCGCTGTAAAAAGGGGCTGAAACTGCGACCACTCCAGGTGGAGCGTCAGCGCCCGCGGCTGTTCATCGCTAAGCCACGCCTCCAGTTGTGCGCCTCGCTCTGCGATAATGGCCTCCAGCGCCAGTTGCGCTGCGGGTTGCCTCGCCGCCGCCTGCGCCAGCTCAGCCTGTAACGCGTCAATGTCAGGATGCCGGGCCAGTTGCACCTGCTGCTGTTGCAGGCGTTGCTGCTGTTGTGCCAGCTGGTGCATGGCAGCGTCTAACGCTTGCCGCTGTGGCGCTAACACCGTCCACCAGGCAACAAAGAACAGGCCGGAAGCCGCCGCCAGCAGGCTGCCATAGCGAAGCGGCACGGCTAACTGCAGCCAGAACTGAAACCCGTTACTCACTGTTCTCCTCCTTCAGCCTGATGCGCAACGTGAAGTGGTAATCCCCTTCTGACTGGCGCTGCACATTGCCCTGCCTAATCTGTGAAAAAAGCGCCACGCCCGTTAAACGCTGGCGAAAATGGCGGATATCCTGCATCTGCTGCGCCTTGCCCTCCAGAAGCAAATCCGTATTGCGCTTCTCCAACCGGGTTAACCACAGCCCGTCGGGCAGCAAGCCGGGCAAGTCCAGCCAAAGCTGTTGCCAGACGCTAAACTGCCTGGCCTGCTGACGCAGCCAGCTGCGGCGTTGCTGTACCTCGGCCAGCTGTTGCAGCAGCAGTTTTTGCTGTTCCACGCGCTGCACAAGCGTCTCAAGGGCACGCGTAAGCCGGATATGCTGAAGTTCAGCCTGAGTGAGCGCCTGATGCCCTTGCCAGAACCGCAGTGCGACCGCTGACACTAAAATCAGTAACGTTATGGCCAGCGCAACAAGGCCCTGGCGTTGTTGGCGTTGCCAGCGCCAGCGACGCCAGGGTAAAAGGTTAACCGCGACCATTAGCGATCCTCGTGTCGCAGCGCCAGGCCGGTCGCCAGTACAAATGCAGCGGGGTTGTCAGGCAAAGGCGGCGACGGACAGCGCAACAGCTGCAAAGGTGAAAAAGGAACCGTACCGGCGGGGGATGAAACGCTATCAGCATCACAATAAAAAACGCGGCTTGCCTGAGGAAAAGCCTGCTTATGCAGCGCCGCCAGCCCGACCTCATCGGCAAAAGATGCGGCGTTGATGCCGTCACTCCACAGGTAGCGTGCATCCTGTCGCAAAACCACTACACTTCCCGCAGTAAATTGCGCCTGTTCAGTAACGATATTGAGCGCCTGGGTGGCAAGTTCAAATACGCTGGGTTTCAGTCCTGCCTGTGCCAGCGGAGCGTGCCACTGTTTAACCACATCCAGCCGGGCGGCCGTGACACACAGTTGCCCATGCGCGGGGTCGAGACGGTAATCCAGCGCCAGTTCGCGCGGATCAACGGGAAAAAGACGTTGGGCAGCCGCCCGGACAAAACGGCTTAATGCCGGTTCTTTTAACGGCGGTTCGGGAAGCGAAAGCGGCTGCTGCAGTACCAACTGGGCAGGAAGCCCTACACGCAGTGAGTAGCGCTGGGGTAAGCACTTTCGCCAGCGGTCTAACACTGACAGCAATTCAGGGGAAGATTGCAGCACGCCGTTTCTTAACGTATCTTGCGCCAGCCGCTGCTGCCACCAGTGGCATAATTGCCAACCCTGGCGGCGACGCAGGATGGCAAGGGCACAGCACTGCCTGTTCTGGATATCCAGCCCAATTTGCCAGGTGTGAAAAGCCATGCGCGCGATCTCCTTATCGTCCGGAAAAATGGACATATCAAAGCGTCTGGCTTGCCTTTATACTACTGCGCGGTTGCTTATAAACTGCCCAAACGACAACAGATGGGAAATCTCAGGTGAAGTTCGTAAAGTATTTATTAATCCTTGCAGTGTGTTGCATCTTGCTGGGAGCTGGCTCGATTTATGGTTTGTACAAATATATTGAGCCGCAGTTACCCGACGTTAACACGCTGAAAGATGTGCGTTTGCAAACCCCAATGCAGGTTTACAGCGCTGAGGGCGACCTTATCGCCCAGTACGGTGAAATGCGCCGTATACCGCTTAGCCTGCAACAGGTTCCGCCTGAGATGGTTAAAGCATTTATTGCAACGGAAGACAGCCGCTTCTATGAGCATCACGGTGTAGATCCCATCGGGATTTTCCGTGCTGCCAGTGTTGCGCTGGTGTCAGGCCATGCTTCGCAGGGGGCCAGTACGATAACCCAGCAGCTGGCACGTAACTTCTTCCTTAGCCCAGAACGCTCCCTGATGCGAAAAATCAAGGAAGCCTTTCTGGCGATTCGCATCGAGCAGTTGCTGAATAAAGACGAGATTCTTGAGCTTTACCTGAACAAAATCTACCTCGGCTACCGGGCTTACGGTGTGGGTGCCGCCTCACAGGTTTATTTTGGTAAGCCCGTTAATGAGCTGTCATTGAGCGAAATGGCGACCATCGCCGGTCTGCCTAAAGCCCCGTCGACCTTTAACCCGCTTTATTCACACAGCCGCGCCGTCGCACGTCGCAATGTCGTTCTGGCCCGTATGCTGGATCAGCATTACATCACCCAGCAACAGTACGATGAGGCGCGTAACACACCGTTAGTCGCCACCTATCATGGCCCTAAAATCGTCTTCTCTGCGCCTTATCTCAGTGAGATGGCACGCCAGGAGATGGTAAAACGCTATGGTAATAATGCTTACACCGATGGCTACAAGGTTTACACCACCGTCACGCGACGTCTGCAGCAGTCTGCGCAGGAAGCCGTGCAGAACAACGTAATGGCATATGATATGCGTCATGGCTACCGTGGCCCGACCAGCGTGCTGTGGAAAGTCGGTGAACCTGCATGGGGACAGGCGCAGATTGTTAAAGCGTTAAAAAATCTTCCTCTGTACGGTCCCCTTCATCCGGCCGTTGTTACCCATGCGCAGAGCGATGAAGCCACCGTCATGATGAAAGATGGTAGCAACGTGTCACTGACCATGGCTGGCGTTCGCTGGGCGCGTGCCTTTAAGTCTGACACGGTGCAAGGGCCAACCCCTAAAAGCCTGACTCAGGTTCTGCAGCCAGGCCAGCAGGTTTGGGTACGCCAGGTCGGCGATACATGGTGGCTGGGCCAGGTCCCGGACGTGAACTCGGCACTGGTTTCGTTAGATCCGACCAACGGTGCCGTGCGCGCACTGGTGGGCGGTTTTGACTTTAACCAAAGCATGTTCAACCGCGCTACTCAGGCACTGCGCCAGGTGGGCTCGAACATTAAGCCGTTCCTGTACACGGCCGCGATGGATCGGGGATTAACGCTGGCATCCATTCTTAACGACGTGCCTATTTCCCGCTGGGATGCAGGTGCCGGTGCGGACTGGCGTCCGAAGAACTCACCGCCTACCTACGATGGCCCGATTCGTCTGCGCCAGGGGCTGGGTCAGTCGAAAAACGTTGTGATGGTTCGCGCGATGCGTGCGATGGGCGTGGATTACGCGGCCGAGTACTTACAGCGCTTTGGCTTCCCGGCGCAGAACATTGTGCATACTGAATCACTGGCCCTTGGGGCAGCCTCGTTTACCCCTCTGCAGGTGGTGCGCGGTTATTCCGTCATGGCGAATGGCGGCTTCCTGATTGATCCTTACTTCATTAGCAAAATTGAAAATGAACAGGGACAAACTGTTTTTGAAGAAAAACCGAGAATTGCCTGCCCTCAGTGCAACTTACCGGTAATTTACGGTGAAACCAAAAAAGCGCTGGCGCTGAACGCCGAGAGCGTTGAGAACGTTGCGCCTTCGGCTCAGCAGCAAAACCAGACGGTGCCGCAGCCTGAGCTGGAGCAGGTACCGGCACAGCCGCAGCCGGGTGGTGAACAGCAGTATGCGCCGCACGTGATTAATACGCCGCTGTCATTCCTGATCAAAAGTGCGCTGAACAGTAATATTTTTGGCGAACCGGGCTGGATGGGCACGGGCTGGCGTGCCGGGCGCGACCTGAAGCGTAATGATATTGGCGGAAAAACGGGCACAACCAACAGTTCCAAAGATGCCTGGTTCTCGGGCTACGGCCCCGGCGTCGTCACCTCGGTGTGGATCGGCTTTGATGATGCGCGTCGCGATCTGGGTCGCAGTACCCTTTCTGGCGCGATTCCCGATCAAATATCGGGTTATGAAGGCGGCGCGAAGAGTGCACAGCCTGCCTGGGATGACTTTATGAAGGTCGCTCTGGATGGCGTGCCGGTTCAGCCGCTCACGCCACCGGATGGCATCGTGACTGTCACCATCGATCGGAGTACGGGCAAACTGGCAAACGGCAGTGGTAATACGCGCCAGGAGTACTTTATCAACGGGACGCAGCCAACCGAGTATTCGGTGCATGATGCCGGCACCACCATTATGGATAATGGCGAGAGCCACGAACTGTTCTGATAATCCTCAGGGGCGGCGCGAGTCGCCCCTGCTTATCCGGCCTGTCTTGCGCGGATGTTAATAGCTGATACGTCCCTGCTTCACCAGCCACTCACGTACCATAAACAATGCACTGACGTTGCGCGCTTCGCGAAAATCAGGCTCCTGCAATAATGCCAGCATGTTGCTTAACGGCCAGTGATGCACCACCAGCGGCTCAGGCTCATCGCCTTCCAGCTTCTCCTGATAAAGCCCTTCTGCCACGACAATATTCATCTTGCTGGAAAAGTACGACGGCGCCATGGTCAGTTTGCCCAGGGTAGTCAGCTGGCCCGCACCGAATCCCGCCTCCTCTTTGAGTTCACGGTCCGCAGCCTGGTTTACGGTTTCACCCGGATCGATCAAGCCTTTAGGGAAGCCCAGTTCGTAGGTCTCCAGACCCACCGCGTACTCTTCAATCAGCACCAGGTGATCATCGATAATCGGCACGATCATCACTGCTTCACGTTCCGAGGGCTTCATGCGCTCGTAAATACGCCGTGCGCCATTACTAAAGGCCAGGTCTACCGCTTCAACAGTAAACAATCGAGACCTTGCCACGGTTTCTACATTGAGGATGTCAGGTTTTTTTAACGACTTTTTCATATCAGCCTCAAACTTGCTGCGCCAGCACTCAGGAGCGAATTAGCATACCTAACGATCCGCCTTTGTGCGACTCTCCAACCGCACGCAGCGCGTATGCCGCTTTTATCTACGATAACACTGGTTTCCTGAGTACAAAAAATTTGTGTTAGTCAATATCTCGCTTCAAAATTCAGATAATGCCGATACAATAACGGGTGCACTGTCGTTACTATTCTGGCAGTGTGTGATGTCATAACGCCTAATTAAATGATTTACAGAACTATTTCGTTTATTGTTAAACGTGTCAGAGTTGTTTAACCTCCCATAAATCGTCTTGCATCGTGGGCGAATCTGGGGATGTAAGTTTAAAGTGAAGGCAGTATTTTGGCTGAATTGAGCAAAGCATGAGCACAATAATTATTATATTGGCCGTAGTGCTAACCTGTTCAATTCTGGCAGGTATTGGATTTTGGTACGCTATGCGGCGCAGGCCCCCGTTGGCGAAACCGCTGCCATTCATTAGCCCGCCCTGCCGTAAGCTGTCTGAACGGGAGCGCAAGGCGGTTGAACAGTACCTTGCTGCCCTTGAAAAACAGCCCCGTATCCTCAGTCCCGGTGAATCCCGCCGTCAACATGACAAGCTGGTGCTGACCGCGCAAAGCAACAATGTCTATCCTGTCACGCGGGCGATTACCCGTTATGGCCTCTCCACCGACGATCCCCATAAGTGGCGCTACTATCTGGATGAAGTGGAAGTCCATTTGCCGCCGCTGTGGGAACAGTACATCACGGATGAAAACTACGTTGAGCTCATCCGCACCCAGTCCGTTCCATTAATCATCTCTTTGAATGGACACTCGCTGGTGGATTACGCCGTTGATCAGCAGTCGCTACCCAGCCTGATACGTCCGGCTTCCACCAACGCGTCGATCCGCAAAGCGGAAAGTGAAAACGTGGAATTAGTGCGGGTGCGCAAAGAAACCCTGGAAGAGTATCGGCTGTCTCGCCCTGACGGCACGCGGGAAGCGGTCATTATTTCTTTTGCCTTGATGTTGTTTTTTATCGGCTTGCTGTTGCCAGCCAGCCTGATGATCTGGCTGTCGGTGATTGCGGGCATCATGATCGTCGCCAGTCTGTGGCTGATGTATCGTGTGCCTGGTGAGAATGGCCTGCGTGAAATTCACTGTCTGCGCGGCGCGCCCAAGCGCTGGGGCTTATTTGGTGAGTCAAATCAGGAACAGAGCAACATTACGCTGGGGATTATCGATCTGGCTTATCCTGCCCACTGGCAGCCCTACGTTGCTCACGATCTGGGTCAGGTGACGGACGTCGATATTTATCTGAATCGCCAGGTGGTGCGCCAGGGGCGCTTTCTTTCACTGCAGGATGAGGTCAGAAATTTTCCGCTGCAACGCTGGCGTAAAAATGTCGTGCTGGCCTGCGGCTCGCTGATTGTTCTGGCTTTGTTAATCACCTGGATTCCGCTCAGCATGCCCATCAAGCTGAGTCTGGCCTGGGCTAAAGGCACCGACAGCCTGGATGTCAGCAGCGTTAACCAACTGAGTAGCGTGGATCTTAAAGTCGGCGACAGCCTGAAGGTCACAGGGACCGGCATGTGTGCGGTGCCGGACAACTACCAAAGCAATCGCACCTATACCTATATGCCGTTCGATTGCTCACAAATTTACTGGAATAACGCAACGCCCCTGCCGCTGCCCCACTCAGATATTATTGAGAAAGCCTCGGCATTGCTGGATACCACGACGAAACAGCTGCATCCCGAAACCAACACCGATCCCAAACTGAATCCTCAGTTAGCCTCGGCAATTCAGAAATCGGGCATGATTCTGCTGGATGACTTTTCAGACCTGGTGCTGAAAACGCAGGCGCTCTGCAGCCAGGCACAGGACTGTATGCGCCTTAAAAATGCCCTGGTGAACCTGGGTAATGCCAAAGACTGGGACACCTTAGTCAGCCGCGCCGATTCCGGTCAGCTTAACGGGATGAATGTCCTGCTGCGTCCGGTCAGTGCTGAAGCGCTGGAAAACCTGGTACACACCGCGACCTCCACCTTCTTCTTCCGTGAAACGCGTCGCGCCGCTGAGAACCTTAACAGCCCACCGCCGGGCGGATTCGTTATCGCCAGCGATGAAGGGCACCAGCTCGTCAATCAGCCCCAGCCTGCTGTTCCGCTGTTTGATCTGGATGCATCGTCACAGTGGCAAGAGCTGCAACGTCTGTCCTCACTGTTGCTGCATACGCCGTTCAGCGCCACCGGCATCATTACCAATATCTATACCGATGCAAACGGCACACGCCACATCGCCCTGCACAATGAGCCTGATGCCATGGCAAAATGGCGCTATCTGGGTGCCGCGCTGTTGCTGATGGTGCTGCTGGCCTGCGGCATCGTGAACGGCCTGCTGGCATTGCGGCGCATTCATCTGAATCGTCAGCGTATGCATGCTATCCAGCAATATTACGATAAATGCTTTAATCCTACGTTAAGCACTATACAGGGCGTGCGCTCCATATTTTGAGCCCCCTGCAACTGTGCTACCCTGTTGCGCTAACTGGCAACGGGTAAATTCACCATGATGTTCAACCGGTCTGACTTTGACACCGTGCTGCTCGATATGGACGGCACGTTGCTCGATCTGGCGTTTGACCGCTTTTTCTGGCTGGAGCTTGTCCCTGATACCCTGCGTACCCAACGCGGTATTTCTGCTGCTCAGGCGCGTCAGATTATTGAAGAAAAATATCAGGCCGTGGCGCATACGCTAAACTGGTATTGTCTGGATTACTGGTCGCAGGCGCTGCAGTTAGACATTCATGCCATGACCTGGGAACAGCGCCATCGCGTCAGCTTGCGTGTTGATACACTGCCTTTTTTACAGGCTTTACGTCAGGCGGGTAAACGCACCATCCTGCTCACCAATGCGCATCCCTGGAATCTGGACGTTAAACTGAAACAAACAGGTTTAGCATCACACCTTGATTTATTACTTTCCACCCATACCTTTGGCTATCCGAAAGAAGATCAACGTTTGTGGCAGGCGGTTGAGCAGCACACTGGCTTTGATGCATCACGGACAGTGTTCATCGATGACAACGAAACCATTCTTGATGCCGCCAAATCATGGGGAATCGGCTGGTGCCTGGGCGTCAGTAATCCTGACTCCGGTCGTCCTGAACAACACTTTCAGCGTCACGGTGCAATAAGCGACTACCGCACACTGATTCAGGCCTGGGAGCAGCAATGAAAGAAAAACCAAGCGAAGGCGTTCGTCTTGATAAATGGCTTTGGGCGGCGCGTTTCTACAAAACCCGTTCTATCGCACGCGAGATGATTGAAGGTGGCAAGGTTCATTACAACGGCCAGCGCAGTAAACCCAGCAAGCTTGTCGAGCGGGATGCTGAGTTAACCCTGCGTCAGGGTAATGATGAGCGCACCGTAGTGATCGCCGACATCAGCGAGCAGCGCCGTTCTGCCAGTGAAGCACAGCTGCTTTACCGCGAGACGGAAGCCAGTATTGAAAAACGTGAAAAAGTAGCCCTGGCGCGCAAGATGAATGCGCTGACCATGCCCCATCCCGATCGTCGGCCCGACAAGAAAGAACGCCGCGATTTGATGAAATTTAAGTTATCGGGTGATGAATAAGCAGGTTACTGAACCTGTCACCGCCCGCCAAAAGAGAGAAAATTATGTCTGAGCACGATCAACTGCGTCGTTATCTGTTTGAAAATGCGTCCGTTCGCGGCGAACTGGTCAATGTTTCAAACACCTGGCAAGCCATCCTGAAAAATCACGACTATCCGCCTGCGGTACAAACCCTGCTGGGCGAATTGCTGGTGGCGACCAGCCTGCTTACCGCAACGCTAAAATTTGATGGTGAAATTACCGTTCAGCTCCAGGGCGATGGTCCCCTGACGTTAGCCGTGATTAATGGCAACAATCAGCAGGAGTTACGCGGTATCGCACGGATGAAAGGTGACATTCCTGACGACAGCACACTGAAGAGCATGGTGGGCAATGGCTATTTGGTCATTACCATCACGCCTGAAAAAGGCGAGCGCTATCAGGGCGTGGTCGGTCTGGAAGGCGACACGCTAAGTGAATGTCTGGAAGACTATTTTATGCGCTCCGAACAGTTGCCGACCCGCCTGTTTATTCGCACCAGCAACGCAGGCGCAGCCGGGATTCTGTTGCAGGTTTTACCGGCTCAGGACACCGATAAAGAAGACTTTGCGCATCTGGCTACGCTGACCGAGACGATTAAAACGGAAGAGCTGATCGATTTGCCCGCGACCGATGTGCTGTGGCGTCTTTACCATCAGGAAGAAGTGACCGTTTACGACCCGCAGCCGGTTGTCTATAAATGCACCTGTTCGCGCGAACGTTGCAGCGAGGTACTGAGAACGCTGCCGCAGGAAGAAGTCGACGAGATTATTGCTGAAGATGGCAAAATCGATATGAACTGCGACTACTGCGGATCACATTACGTGTTCGATGCGGTAGACATTGCCGGGATTCGTAGCCACTCCCTTGAGAACAGCAATCGCCTTCACTGATCCGACCAGGGCGGTCAGGCCGCCCTGCCTGCCCCATCGCTATGCCCTTAATTTACTTAGCAAATTATCTTTTTTTACTTTCTTAACATCTTAAAAACGTTCGAAACATACCCTTAACGCGCCCTGAGTCTCATTTTTAACGAACAAGCCTTTCTCGCCTGACACAGTAGCGTAAACTGCGCGCGATCGTGTTTCCGCACCTGGCCGTGCGGCATGTTACAGACGCGATCCCACACTCTCTTTGCCCTACAGAACAGACACCGATTTAAGGAGCAGTAAAATGCGCGTTAACGGCCTGACCTCGAAAGCCCTTGCCGATCTGGGCATCACCGATACCACTGACGTGGTTCATAACCCTGATTACGATACGTTGTTTCAGGAAGAGATGCGCCCGGAGCTCGAAGGTTTTGAGCGCGGCACCCTGACGCAAAGCGGCGCTATCGCAGTCGATACCGGGATTTTTACCGGGCGCTCGCCTAAGGATAAATATATTGTTCGTGATGACACCACGCGCGATACGCTGTGGTGGAACGATCAAGGCACCGGCAAGAACGATAACCAACCGCTGTCCCAGGAAACCTGGCAGGCGCTGAAAAAATGCGTCACCCAGCAGCTCTCCGGGAAACGCCTGTTTGTTATTGATGCCTTCTGCGGTGCCAACCCGGATTCACGTCTGAGCGTACGCTTTGTGACTGAAGTTGCCTGGCAGGCGCATTTCGTTAAAAACATGTTCATTCAGCCGAGCGCAGCCGAACTGGATAACTTCACGCCTGATTTTGTGGTGATGAATGGCGCAAAATGCACCAATCCTGACTGGCAGGCCCAGGGGCTGCATTCTGAGAACTTCGTCGCCTTTAATCTGACCGAACGTATGCAGTTGATTGGTGGCACGTGGTACGGCGGAGAAATGAAAAAAGGGCTGTTCGCGGTGATGAACTACCTGTTGCCGTTGAAGGGCATTGCCTCCATGCACTGCTCCGCTAACGTGGGTAAAGCAGGCGACGTCGCGGTGTTTTTTGGGCTTTCCGGTACGGGTAAAACCACGCTGTCTACCGATCCGGATCGCCAGTTAATCGGCGATGATGAACACGGCTGGGATGACGATGGCGTGTTTAACTTCGAAGGCGGTTGCTACGCCAAGACGATTAACCTCTCCGAACAGGCTGAACCAGAAATCTATCGCGCTATTCGTCGTAATGCCCTGCTGGAAAACGTGGTGGTGCGTGAAGACGGGAGCATCGATTTTGCGGATGGTAGCAAAACCGAAAATACCCGCGTGTCTTATCCGATTAACCACATCGACAATATCGTGCAGCCGGTTTCCAAAGCAGGCCATGCGAAGAAAGTCATTTTCCTGACTGCCGATGCCTTTGGCGTGCTACCGCCGGTCTCCAGGCTGACGCCAGAGCAGACCCAGTATCATTTCCTGTCCGGATTTACCGCGAAGCTGGCCGGCACGGAACGAGGTGTGACCGCACCAACCCCGACCTTCTCAGCCTGTTTTGGCGCAGCCTTCCTGACGCTGCATCCCACACAGTATGCAGAAGTGTTGGTGAAACGCATGGAAGCGGCGGGCGCGCAGGCTTATCTGGTTAATACGGGCTGGAACGGCAGTGGCAAGCGTATCTCATTGAAGAATACCCGCGCTATCATCAACGCCATTCTCGCAGGTGAGCTGGACGATGCGCCAACGGAGACCCTGCCGGTGTTCAACCTGCAGGTGCCAAAAACCCTGGGCGATTTGGATGCCGAAACGCTCGACCCGCGTCGTACATGGGAAAGCGAAGAGAAGTGGCACGCTGCCGCAGATGATTTAGCACAGCGTTTTATCACCAACTTTGAAAAGTATACCGATAATGCGGCCGGTGCCGCGTTGGTAAAAGCAGGTCCACAGCGCTAATAACAACGGCGCGGCTTAACCGGCCGCGCCGTTGTTGCTCAACTCAGCGTCAGGTTGCCGCTATTATGTGGAACCACCTCAGGATTTTCCGCTAAGGGTAACCAGGCACGGATGCGTAATCCGCCTCGTTCACTGTCACCTATCTCCAGCGACCCTTGATGCGCATCGATGATGCGTTGCACTATCGCCAGCCCCAGGCCCGTGCCGCTGGTGCTTCGTGCGCTGTCACCGCGCACAAAAGGCTGAAACAGATGGGCCAGCTGGTCAGGCTTAATGCCGGGACCGTCATCTTCAACCTGGAACCAGGCCCGGTGCAGTTCCCGTCCACTGCTGACCTTAATCCAGCCGTTGCCGTAGCGCGCGGCGTTCACCACCAGGTTAGCCAGGGCGCGCTTGATGGAGAGCGGATTGATCTCCAGCATAAGCTCTTCCGCCATGACCGCATTTTCAATTTCCCGTTCGTAACCGCTTTCTGCTGCCACCACCTCACCCAGCACGCTATTAAGATCGGCCAGCTCAGTCTGCATCTCCTGCCCGGTGCGCAGGTAATCAATGAATTGCTCAATGATGGCGTTGCACTCTTCGATGTCTTTGTTAATCGACTCGGCCAGGTAGCCATCCTGCTCATTCATCATTTCGGTCGCAAGGCGAATACGGGTTAACGGCGTACGTAAATCATGACTGACGCCCGCCATCAGCAGCGTTCTGTCATCGGCAAGCTGCTTGACGCCCGCCGCCATTTGGTTAAAGGCTCGCGTGACCGATCGCACTTCCGACGCGCCGTATTCACGTAACGGTGGCGGAATGATGCCTTTACCCACCTGAAGTGCGGCATGCTCTAAATCGACCAGCGGGCGGTTTTGAATTCGGATAAAAAGCCAGGCACCGCCTATCGCCAGCAACATAATCGCCAGGGTATAGCGGAACAGCGGGGAGAAGTCACCCTGATGGATTTCGGTTAACGGCACCCGTACCCAGATATCGGGCGATAGCCAGGTCTTTAACCAGACAACGGGGGAGTTTTTGTTTACCTCGACGCGAACGTCCGTGGGGCCGCCAAGCTGCTGGCCCATCTGATCGCTAAGAAACTTATAGTGCTGCGCCCAGCGCAGTCCGCTCTCCTCTGCTGCCGCATTGGTATAGAGCGAAATACCCAGTTCACGATAAATTTCGCGGCGAAAAGCGGGCGGCACTTCAAGCTGCGTGCCATCTTCCAGCTGTAAACGGTCTGTCATCAGCATACGCACTTCGTACGCGAGGACTTTATTAAACTGTTGCAGGCTGGGAAGAATGGCAAAGTTCAGCACCACCAGGTAGGTCGTTACCAGGCTGACAAACAGCAAGGTAACGATCAACAACAGGGTGCGGGCAAACGAACTTCGTGGCGAGAAGCGCAGCCGCCTCATGCTTTACTGCCGTCCGGAACAAACACATAACCCAGGCCCCAAACGGTCTGGATATAGCGTGGGTGAGCAGGATCTTCTTCCACCATACGGCGCAGACGAGAAATCTGAACGTCGATAGAACGTTCCATGGCGCTGTATTCACGACCACGGGCCAGGTTCATCAGCTTGTCGCGCGACAGCGGCTCACGTGGGTGGCTGACCAGCGCCTTGAGCACGGCGAATTCACCGCTGGTCAATGGCATAGGTTCATCTTCACGGAACATCTCGCGCGTGCCCAGGTTGAGTTTGAACTTACCAAAGGCAATGACCGCTTCTTCCTGAGAAGGCGCGCCTGGCAGTTCGTTGGCCTGACGGCGCAACACGGCACGAATACGCGCCAGCAGCTCACGCGGGTTAAACGGTTTTGGAATATAGTCGTCAGCACCGATCTCCAGTCCGACAATACGGTCCACTTCTTCACCCTTGGCTGTCACCATGATGATAGGCATCGGGTTGCTCTGACTACGCAGACGGCGGCAGATGGAAAGGCCATCTTCGCCCGGCAGCATCAGGTCAAGCACCATTAAATGGAAGGATTCGCGGGTTAACAGACGATCCATTTGCTCGGCGTTGGCGACACTGCGCACCTGAAAGCCCTGCTCGGTAAGATAGCGCTCCAGTAGTGCACGCAAACGCATATCGTCATCGACGACCAGAATCTTGTAGTTTTCTTGCATTTTTAACTCCCAAAGGCGCGATTGCCTGAGCCGATATTGTTAAAAAAAGATGCGGCACAGTGACAGTGTTTAATGGTTTATATTCTAGTCAAAATTGTTACAAAGCATATTAAACAGCAGCTTATATTTAAATTTCGGTCTGACTGCCTGAGAAGCTGTGTCATCACCACCTGCGTTGAACAGAATACGGCAAATCTGAAATATTAGGTAAAATTCCGCTATTGCCTGGTTTAAACAGGATGCACTGGCTGACAGTGCGAGTAAATTCAACTGCTTGCCAGAAAATTTGCCTTAAATTAAATCAGTGACGGATGACATATCTGGCATGTGGCGGTTTTCCCCTCTGATAACAGCATAATATCCCGCAAAAAAACAGGTTAATACGCGACCTCTCTCGGATTAGTTTGAGATCCACCCCCAATAAGGCCAGTTACAGGTAAAGAGAGATAAATCAATCAGTAAAGCCCGCTTTGCGCCCGGATAAATATCACCCAGACTGTAGCGACACCAATTTGCCGTTTTACGGGGAAACCATAATGAAAAAAACGATTTTACTGCTGAGCGCGCTGGCTTTATTCAGTGTGGGTCAGACTTATGCCGCAACCGCAACCGGTGAAGCTGCGGGCGCACAGGCCACCACCACAGCCCAGGGTAACTCAAATGCTATCGGTATTGGCGCAGTCGGCGCACTGTTAGGCGTAGCACTGGCAACGGCGGGCGGCGGCGGCGGTGACGGCAACGGAAGCAGCACCTCGACCACGACATCGACCAAGGCCGGTAAGTAAGACTTGCCCCTCAGGGGCGCGCATTGGTCTGACTAAGGCCGTGCCGTCCCCTGCAAAAGCTGTACAAGGGTTTTTTGATCCGTAAAAAACCCTTTTCCCACCTCTTTTTCGCCACGCCTGATTTGCTTTACACTGAAGCACTTTCGATTTTACCGGCTGCTGTACCATGAGAACCCGACTGATTACGCGTGAAGGTTTTAATACCTTAAAAGCAGAACTCGATCACCTGTGGCGTGAAGAGCGACCTGAAGTCACCAAAAAAGTGACCTGGGCTGCCAGCCTTGGCGACCGCAGTGAAAATGCGGATTATCAATACAACAAGAAGCGCCTGCGTGAAATTGACCGCCGTGTCCGTTATCTCAGCAAAAGCATTGAGCAACTGCGCATTGTGGATTACTCGCCGCAGCAGGACGGCAAAGTGTTTTTTGGTGCATGGGTTGAAGTCGAAAACGACGACGGCGACATCAAGCGCTTCCGAATCGTGGGTTACGATGAGATTTTTGGCCGCAAGGATTACATCTCCATTGACTCGCCCATGGCCCGCGCACTGTTAAAAAAAGCGGTCGGCGACGCGGCTGTGGTCGAGACGCCAGCCGGCCCGGCATGCTGGTATGTTAATGAAATTAGTTATATTGAAGCCTGATTCAGAATATCGCTGAAAGCGGGCCACTTCTCTGGCAATTTCAGCCATCAATCCGTATAACTATCGGCTATTTCTCAACCCAGAAAGCAAAATAGTCCGATGATGAATGTTCTTAGCCAGCTAATTGCAAGTGAGCTACAGGCGCGCCCCGAGCAAGTTGATGCGGCCGTCCGCCTGTTGGATGAAGGGAATACCGTGCCGTTTATTGCACGTTATCGTAAAGAGGTGACGGGCGGCCTGGATGACACACAGCTCCGCCAGCTCGAAACCCGCCTCAGCTACCTGCGTGAATTATCCGAGCGCCGGCAGGCCATCCTGAAATCCATTGAGGAACAAGGAAAACTCACCGACGAACTGGCGAATGCCATCAATACCACCCTCAGCAAAACCGAACTCGAAGATCTCTACCTGCCCTATAAACCTAAACGCCGTACACGTGGACAGATTGCGATTGAAGCCGGGCTGGAACCGCTGGCCGACACGTTATGGCAGGACCCGTCACAAGATCCTGAGCAGGTGGCGGCAGGCTATATCAATGCGGATAACGGCGTCGCTGATGTCCGCGCCGCGCTGGATGGCGCGCGTTACATTCTGATGGAACGCTTCGCTGAAGATGCCGCGCTGCTGGCTAAAGTCCGTCACTATCTATGGAAAAACGCCCACCTGGTTTCAAAAGTGGTGGAAGGGAAAGAGGAAGAAGGCGCTAAATTCCGCGACTATTTCGATCACCATGAGCCGCTGCACAGCGTTCCATCACATCGCGCGCTGGCCATGCTGCGCGGTCGTAATGAAGGTGTGTTACAGCTGTCGCTGAATGCCGATCCCCAGTTTGATGAGCCTCCGCGCGAAAGCCACGGCGAAACCTTGATTACAGAACACCTGAATCTGCGACTGAATAATGCACCGGCCGACAGCTGGCGCAAAGCCGTGGTCAGTTGGACATGGCGCATCAAGGTTATGCTGCATCTGGAAACCGAGCTGATGGGCACCGTACGTGAGCGCGCTGAAGATGAGGCCATCAACGTCTTTGCCCGTAACCTGCACGACCTGTTAATGGCGGCACCTGCGGGCATGAGAGCCACGATGGGCCTGGACCCCGGCCTGCGTACCGGTGTGAAAGTTGCCGTGGTTGACGCGACCGGCAAGGTGGTTGCTACCGACACGGTCTATCCGCATACCGGACAAACCGCCAAAGCAGCCGCTGCGGTCGCGGCGCTGTGCGTGAAACATCAGGTCGAACTGGTGGCCATCGGCAATGGCACGGGCTCACGTGAAACCGAGCGTTTCTTCCTGGATCTGCAAAAGCAGTTCCCACAGGTCACGGCACAGAAAGTTATCGTCAGCGAAGCCGGCGCTTCGGTTTACTCTGCGTCTGAATTAGCCGCGCTGGAATTCCCGGATCTTGATGTCTCACTGCGTGGCGCGGTCTCGATCGCCCGTCGTCTGCAAGATCCCCTGGCCGAGCTGGTGAAAATCGATCCGAAATCGATCGGCGTAGGTCAGTATCAGCATGACGTCAGCCAGAGCCAGTTAGCGAAAAAACTGGATGCGGTGGTAGAAGACTGTGTGAACGCCGTCGGTGTCGATCTGAATACGGCCTCGGTTCCGCTGTTGACGCGCGTGGCCGGGTTAACCCGTATGATGGCGCAAAATATTGTGGGCTGGCGTGATGAGAATGGCCGTTTCCAGAACCGCCAGCAGCTACTCAAGGTCAGCCGTTTAGGGCCTAAAGCGTTTGAGCAGTGCGCGGGCTTTCTGCGTATTAACCACGGCGACAATCCCCTGGATGCTTCAACGGTGCACCCGGAAGCCTATCCGGTAGTCGAGCGTATTCTGGCGGCGACCGAGCAGGCGCTGAATGCGCTGATGGGCAATCCCACCAGCCTGCGTAACCTGAAAGCGGTGGACTTTACCGACGACCGCTTTGGCTTACCGACCGTTACCGACATCATGAAAGAGCTGGAAAAGCCGGGCCGCGATCCTCGTCCTGAATTTAAAACGGCGCAGTTTGCCGAGGGCGTGGAAACCATGAACGATCTGATGCCGGGCATGGTACTGGAAGGTGCCGTCACTAACGTCACGAACTTTGGTGCGTTCGTCGATATTGGCGTGCATCAGGATGGCCTGGTGCATATCTCTTCGCTGTCAGACAAGTTTGTGGAAGATCCTCATCAGGTCGTCAAAGCGGGCGACATCGTTAAAGTCAAAGTGATGGAAGTGGATCTGCAACGTAAGCGCATTGCCTTGACCATGCGCCTTGACGAGCAGCCGGGTGAAGGAAATGCCCGGAGTGGTAAGAGCAATACGGCACGGGAAGAAAAACGTCCGGCCGCCAATAAAGGTCGCCCACGTCCCGTCAGCCAGCCCGCAGGCAATAGCGCCATGGGTGACGCTCTCGCGGCGGCACTGGGTAAAAAACGCTAGTAAAAACACGCAGTCACCTCTTATCCCAGTTGTCGGGGTGGAGGTGACTGTCATTGCTGCACCCACCGTCATTAACTCCTGTCCCGCGGCTGATTCGGTTTACCTGAACGCGCTAAACCCTTGCAACCCGACGTGGTCTACCGCGCGATGCCTGCAGTATTTGTGATGGATGCAGAGCATCCCGTCCGCTTCACGCTGACGGCTTTTCAGCGGTTTTTCAGACCGACCTTGCACGATTAAGTTGAAAATCCCCACCCTGACGCTACGCTAAAAAGACGCCCGTCATAATAACGACACCTGCTGTGGCACCCTTTTACATGGAAAAGATCACTGCTTTAATCGATAAGATTTATGACGATGCCTTTCCTGAGGCCATGCGTGAACGCCTGCTCGCCGCGATCGTCGAGGCCCGCGACACGAACAAGCTGCCAAGAAAGGCGCACTGGGATGAGCAGGACGTGATGCTGATTACCTATGCCGATCAGTTTCGCGAGCCGGGTAAACCCACACTCAACACCTTTTCGCGTTTTTATCAGCAGCATCTGCAATCCACCTTTCCGCTGGTGCATCTCCTGCCGTTTTATCCCTATTCGTCCGACGACGGTTTTTCGGTCATTGATTACCATCAGGTCGATCCGCTGTGTGGCGACTGGCACGACATTGCCTTGCTGCATCAGGAAACACGCCTGATGTTCGATTTTGTCTGTAACCATATGTCGGCACACAGCGCGTGGTTTAAACATTATCTGGCTCAGGATGAGGGCTGGGATGATTTTTTTATTAGTCTGCCGCCCAGCACCGATCTCAGTGCGGTCACGCGACCCCGTACATCGCCGTTGCTGACGCCGTTCACGCTGGCGAATGGTGAAATCCGGTTTATCTGGACCACGTTCAGCGCCGATCAGATTGACCTGAACTTTGCCAGTCCCAGGGTGCTCATGCGCATGGTTGAGGTCTTACTCGACTATCTGAAACGTGGGGCGGACTATGTGCGGCTGGATGCGGTGGGCTACATGTGGAAAACGCCGGGCACCCGCTGTATTCATCTGGAAAAAACCCATCTGCTGGTCAAACTGTTTCGCGCCATTGCCGATGTCGTCGCGCCAGGCACTGTTATCATCACGGAAACCAATGTGCCGCATAAAGACAACATCAGCTACTTTGGTAACGGGCAAGACGAAGCTCAGATGGTCTATCAGTTTTCTCTGCCGCCGCTGGTACTGCACGCCATTCACACCGGCTCGGCTCGTGCACTGCGTCAATGGGCCAGCACCCTGGAAGTGGGCAAGGGCAACACAACCTTTTTTAATTTTCTGGCCTCGCACGATGGCATAGGCCTGAATCCGGCTCGCGGAATTTTATCTGAAGTCGAGATTACGGCCCTGGTGCGCGATCTGGCGCTGGAAGGCGCACTGATTTCCTATAAAAATAACCCCGACGGCACCACCAGCCCCTATGAAATCAACGTCACCTATTTCGACGCGCTTAACCGTGAAGATGATGACGATGAAACGCGCCTCAGACGCTTTATGCTGGCACATGCTATTTTACTGGCCTTCCCCGGTGTGCCGGCGATCTATATCCAAAGCATACTGGGTTCACGCAATGATTATGACGGCGTGCGTGAGGCAGGGCATAACCGCGCGATCAACCGGCAAAAGTACCCGCTCTCCGTTATCGAAGACGCGCTGGTAAACAGCAGCGGCTTACGCCATCAGGTTTATACACAGCTAAGCAAACTGATTCAGCAGCGTCGGCGTTTGTCGGCCTTTCACCCAGATAATCCAGTGATGATATTTCAGAGCGACAATGCGCTACTGATGATGAAACGCTATCATCCAGACAGTGGTGAGGGATTGCTCTGTGTTTTCAATCTCAGTGGCAGGCAGGTCAAGGCGCAGTTACCGGAGGCGCACCTTTTTCAGGATGTGATAAGGGGTGAGAAGATTGATGGCACCCAGCCAGTAACGCTGGATGCCTGGCAATTCATGTGGCTACGATAATTACTTGTAAACTTCCGCTGTCGCACTGAACTTACCGTGCTCACGACCGGCGATCACCAGGAAATATTTGCCGCCCTTCTCGTCAGCTGCTTCGGACAGCTTCTTCTTGGCATCCATCGGCGAGGTGGTTTCTGCCGTGGTATTCACGGTGCCGATTTTGGTCAGGTTCATCTTCTGCACTTCTTCTTTGGTGACTTCTTTCGCCGCAAAAGCAGAGAATGACACTGCGCCCATCATCATTGATGCAACGACCCATTTCATAACCTTCATTTGTCTACCCTCATTCATGATCCATTGTTGAGATGTAAGCAGCCGCAAATCGCTTAAGGCTATATCGAACGGCATAGTCATCTCCCTGACTAATCGCATAGAAGTGCAGCGGCCTTGCTCACTCATGAAGTATTGTCGCTGTGCAGAAATTTGCCAGTTACGGCAGCGGTTATCTGTCTAATTGGCTGATAAAATACACAATCTGCTGGCAGAACGCATCAGGATGCGAAATAAAGGGCGCGTGGGCGGCTTTGTCCATCACGACAGAAGGCGACATCGGCAGCAACGCGTCCAGTTGCTGCGCGATACGGCGCGGTACCAGGCCATCCAGCGCGCCATATATCCGCAGAAAGGGCAGCCTAATGGCGGTAAGCCTGTCCCGTAAGTCGTCGTCGCTCAGTATTGTCAGCCCAGCGTTGAGCACCGCCACATCAGGCACAGGCTGCGACAAAACAATGTCTTTGAGTTTGCGCGCATCGGCACGTGCGGTTTCTGTTCCCATCGTCTGCAGCGCCAGAAAACGCTCCACGGTGCGCTGAAAGTCGTGGCTGAGCTGCTGCTGGAAGTTATGCAAGGTTAAGGGAGCAATACCCGGCCAGTCATCACGGGCGGTAAAACAGGGCGAAGAGGCCACCGTGATCAGCGCACGCAACCGTTCTGGCTCGCTCAACGCCAACTGCGTGGCGACCAGCCCGCCAAGCGACCAACCCAGGATAACGGCGCGCGGCGGCAGACGGGGCAACAGTGCCTGCGCCATCTGTTCCAGCGACAGGGCGCTGAAGCCCTGGCTGCGGCCATAGCCTGGCAGATCGACCAGGTGCAGACGATATTGTGCGCTGAGTCGCGGCACAATGTTTTGCCACACTTCCGCATTCAGTCCCCAGCCGTGCAGCAGCACAAGATCGTCATCGCCTTCGCCACAGGTATGCCAGTAAAGTGAGCTCATCCGTTACTATTCCATGATTGATAAGGAGGTCACTATGCTACCAATGCCTGCCCTGTGTTGGCTATGTCAGTTGCCGCTGCGCATCGCGCTGCATGGCCTGTGCTGCGTCTGTATGCGTCAGTTAACTCGCCTGCCGTCACGCTGTCCACGCTGCGGCCTGCCAGCCGTATCCGGCAGCCTGTCCTGTGGCCGCTGTTTGCGTAAACCGCCGCCCTGGCAGGCGTTAGTCTGCGTCAGCCATTATCAGCCACCGCTCAGTTCCTGGGTGAATCAATTAAAATTCTCGGGCATTACCGCACTTAGGGTGATGCTGGCCCGGCTGCTTTTGCTAAGCTGGTTGGATGCGTATCGCAGAGGACAGGCCATTCGTCCCGACTTACTGATGTGTGTTCCGCTGCATTCACAACGCTGCTGGTGGCGCGGTTACAATCAAACAGCCCTGCTGGCGACACCGCTGTCACGCTGGCTGGGCTGCGAATTCAGCCAGGCGTTATCCCGTCAGCGCGCAGCCGCCATTCAGCATCAGTTAAGTGCCCGTCAGCGTCGCCGCAATTTACGCGGCGCGTTTTGCCTTGAAACGGATGTGACCGGCCGCCATATTGCCTTAATCGATGATGTGGTCACGACCGGCAGCACGGTAAGAGAAATTAGCCGCCTGCTACACAGGCGAGGCGCAGCCAACGTGCAAGTCTGGTGCCTGTGCCGTACCTTGTAGAGCCTGGATGATGGGCGTATTATAACCAACTAAATTAGTCAACTATTGAGCAAATGACATGATCCGAATTACTGATTCTGCCCAAGAGCATTTTTCAAAACTGCTATCCAAACAAGAAGATGGCACCCAGATTCGCGTATTCGTGATTAACCCGGGTACGCCAACTGCCGAATGCGGTGTGTCCTACTGCCCACCTGATGCGGTGGAAGCGACTGATACTGAACTGAAGTTTGAAAAGCTGTCAGCCTATGTTGATGAGCTGAGCGCGCCTTATCTGGAAGACGCTGAAATCGACTTCGTGACGGATAACCTGGGTTCGCAACTGACGCTTAAGGCGCCTAACGCTAAAATGCGCAAGGTGTCCGATGATGCGCCCATGGTCGAGCGCGTTGAATACCTGTTACAGGCTCAGATTAACCCGCAACTCGCCGGTCATGGCGGTCGCGTTTCGCTGATGGAAATCACCGAAGACGGTTTTGCGATTCTGCAATTCGGTGGCGGCTGTAACGGCTGTTCGATGATTGACGTCACCCTGAAGGATGGCATTGAGAAAGAACTGCTGGCGGCCTTCCCACAGCTGAAAGGCGTGCGCGATATCACCGAACACCAGCGCGGCGAGCACTCCTTCTACTGATGTATCCGCGCGACAGCCCCGCTGTCGCGCGTCCTGACACTATCCCGCCTTACGTCGTTTGGTCACGGTTTTCAGCAGTTTATTCACCTCTTCATCGGCAAAGATGCTTTCCAGCGGTTGGGCCAGCTTACGCCGCCAGTTGGGATATTGCTCCACCGTTCCCGGCACATTCACCGGCGTGGTCATCCCCAGCCAGTCCTCTGGCTGCAGCCCGAGCAGGGCACTGTTTGTGTCCGCCAGGAAACGGTGAACGGACTGATTCAGTTCAGCCGTCATCGCCAGAGAATCCGCCCGTTTTGCGCTACGCGCCGGCACGGCTCCCGCTTTATGCAGCGCGTCGAGTAACGCCTGTTTCTGTTTCATCCGCTGCTGCTGCAAATTGAGTACTGTTTGCGCGTCAGGATACAGCCCGATTTTCTCACCAAGCTGCAAATCGCCTGCACTCCAGAAGCCGGTCAGCGTAGGGAGATCGTGCGTACTGGCACTGGCGATGGACTGGCGTGGATAATGCTGTGGCGCGCGATAATCGCCCTGTTTTTCCTGCTCAAACCACAACACTTTCCAGGAAAACACGCCGCTGTCGCGGAGCAGACTGACGATCTCTTTGGGTACGGTGCCTAAGTCCTCGCCAATCACCATGCAGCGCTGGCGCTGGCTTTCCAGAGCCAGAATGCCAAGCAGGTCGTGCACCGGGTAAGCGACGTACGCGCCTTTATCTGCCGTTTCCCCTGCCGGGACCCACCAGAGACGTAGCAGAGCCATCACGTGATCGATACGTAATGCACCGCAGTCACGCATATTGGCGCGCAATATATCGATAAAAGGCTGATAGCCCCTGGCCTGCAATACGTGAGGGTCCATTGGCGGCAGTCCCCAGTTTTGTCCCAACGGGCCAAGTCTGTCAGGCGGCGCGCCGATGGACGCCTTGAGGCGATAAAGCTCGGGATCGTGCCAGGTTTCGGCACTGCCCTCTGCCACGCCGACGGCCAGATCGCGATACAGCCCCACGCTCATTCCCAGCGCCTGACTCCGCGCCCAGCACTGAGAAAACTGTTGCTGAGCCAGCCACTGCAACCACTGCCAGAAGGCAATCTCATCCGCGTGCTGTGCGCACCAATCCTGAACGTCAGAAGACTGGCTGTTACGCCAGCCCTCAGGCCATGCTGGCCAGCCGGCGTGCGCGGCACCTTTGCCCTGCATTTCAACCTGCAGGCCATCATAGGCAGCCTGATAGCGCAGGCTGTCACCGCCCTGCTGGATAAACGCTGCAAACTGCCGCTTCTGCTCATCGTCTGCACTCCGGGCCTGAAACTGTGCCCAGCCGTGACGTAATGCCGTAATTTTCAGTGCCATGACGGCGTCGTAATCCACCCACTCGGTTTCACGAGCCTGATTTAACGCCTTTTGGGTTTTGGCACTTTTCCACCACTTCTGACCCGCACTGCTTTGTTGAAAATCGGCAACCTGTGACACATCGATGTAGATGATATTCAGCCAGCGACGCGATGAGGGGCTGTAAGGACTGGCAAAAGCGGGGCTGGCCGGATAGAGAGCATGCAAGGGGTTGAGTCCGACAAAGTCGCCGCCACGAGCGGCAAGATGCTCCAGCAGGGTTTCCAGATCGCCAAAATCACCGATGCCCCAGTTTTTACCGGAACGCACGGTGTAAAGCTGAACCAGCGCGCCCCAGCGTTTCTCTCCGGCGCGCAAGGCCGGAGGCAGATAGCAACGGCGCGGTGTAATGATCACGCGCGTGTGCCACTGACGTTTCCCCTTGCTCAGGGTAAGTTGGTGATAGCCCTGTCCCAAAGGGGAAGGCAATGTAAAGGCTTCACCGCCCGTCAGCGATCCGCTAAAAGTCTTTCCTTTTTCCGTCTGTAACTGCCAGTTTATGCTGCCGTCGATCTCGGGCGTGAGCACGCGTTGACGATTGCCACTGAAGACAACGACGGGCGGCAGCGGGGATTTACCGGCTTTCTGCGGGTTCTCCATCACGGCCAGTAAGGCGCGCTTGGTGTCATCACTGATGGCTTCGGGTTCACCGTTCGCATCGAAATACGTGAGCGCGATTCCCGCCGCCAGTGCGGCTTTATCAAGTGACGTAGATTTCATCGCAATTCCTTAGCGTTGCGCCTGCCAGATGCGCTGTTGGTAGTCCCGAATCGATCGATCCGAGCTAAAAATACCGGTTCGCGCCGTATTGAGAATCGCCGCGCGCGTCCAGGCTTCCTGATCACGCCACAAGGCCTCAACCCGTTTTTGCGCATCGATATAAGCCTGATAATCCGCCAGCACCAGCCAGGGATCACCATTTTTTGTCAGGCTATCCAACATTAGGTCGAATGCATGCTTATCGCCATGACTGAACTTCCCTTTTTTCAGTGACGTCAGCAGTGCATCCAGTTCTTTGTTGTGCTTACGGACTTTTTGCGGCTTATAACCTCCAGCTTTCAGGGCTTTAACGTCATCCACGGTATTGCCGAAAATAAAAATATTTTCTGCGCCGACCTGCTCCGCAATTTCCACGTTTGCGCCATCCAGCGTGCCAATCGTCAGCGCGCCATTTAGCGCCAGCTTCATGTTGCCGGTGCCGGACGCTTCATAGCCCGCCGTTGAAATTTGCTCTGACAAATCGGCGGCGGGAATCAGATATTCGGCTGCCGTGATGCGGTAATCAGGAATGAAAACCACCTTGAGTTTGTCGCCGACAAGCGGGTCGTTATTCACCACCTCAGCCACCTTGTTGATGGCATAGATAATGTTTTTTGCCAGGTAATAGCCCGGTGCAGCTTTAGCGCCAAACAGAAACACGCGGGGGATAATACTGGCATCGTTGGGGTTGTCGCGGACGTTTTTATAGCAGTGCAGGATATGCAACAGGCCGAGATGCTGGCGTTTGTATTCGTGCAGACGTTTGATCTGCACGTCAAAAATCGCGTTCGGGTTAACCACAATGCCGGTGCGCTGCGCAATGTAAGTGGCCAGACGCGCCTTGTTATGTTGCTTAACGGCACGAAAGCGCTGACGGAAAGCGGGATCGTCGGCGAAAGGCTCCAGCCCCTGCAACGCGGTCAGGTTATTGACCCATTCACGCTTCAGGGTTTCATCAATCAGCCCCGCTAACGCGGGATTACACTGCTTGATCCAGCGGCGTGGCGTAATGCCGTTGGTGACATTATGAAACTTCTGTGGCCAGAGCTGATGGTACTCGGGGAAAAGATCCGTCACGACCAGCCCGGAATGCAGTGCAGCCACGCCATTCACCGCAAAACCACTGACGACGCAGAGGTTGGCCATTCTGACCTGACCGTCGGCGACCACCGCCAGCTTGTTCCAAAGCGCTTTGTCATCAGGCCAGCGCTGCTTTATCTGCTGCTTCAGGCGACGATTAATCTCTTTGATAATCATCATGTGGCGCGGCAGCAGGCTGCGCATCAGCTTCTCATCCCAGCGCTCCAGGGCTTCGGGCATTAAGGTGTGATTGGTGTAAGCAAACACGCGGCTGGTGATGTGCCAGGCTTCATCCCAACTTAACTGGTGCTCATCCAGCAGCAGGCGCAGCATCTCCGGAATGGCGATAGTGGGATGCGTATCGTTAAGCTGAATCACTTCAAAATCCGGCAGGGCATGAATGCTTCTGCCCGCCTGATGATGGCGACGCAGAATATCGGCAACCGCACAGGCACACTGAAAATATTGCTGCATCAAACGCAGGCGTTTGCCCTGTGGATGATTGTCATTGGGATAGAGCACTTTGGTCAGGCTGGCGGCATCAATCCCCTGCTTCTCAGCCTGTAAAAACTTACCGTCGTTGAACAGGGTCAGGTCAAAGGGATGCTCACTGGTGGCTTTCCACAGCCGCAACGGCAGGGTGACGCCATTGCGATAACCCGTTACCGGTAAATCCCAGGCTTCTCCACGAAGATATATGGCGGGCTCCCACACTTTACGCCCGTCATCCTGCTTTATGATTTTTCCGCCCATCGCGACGCGGACATCCAGCGCGGCGTTATGACGAAACCAGGGATAGGTCTCGCGCTCCCAGTCATCGGGTGCCTCAACCTGTTTCCCCTCTTCAAAGCGCTGACGAAACAAACCGTACTGGTAGTTAAGCCCATGCCCAGTGGCGGGCTGCCCAACCGTCGCCATCGAGTCCATGTAACAGGCCGCCAGCCTGCCGAGGCCGCCATTGCCCAATGCCGGATCGACCTCTTCTTCCAGTAATTCGCTTAATTCAACCTGATATTCAGCCAGCAGGGATTTGACCTCATCATACCAACCTAAATTCAGCAGGTTATTTCCCGTAAGACGTCCCAGCAGAAACTCCATGGAAAGATAGTTCACGTGGCGCTGTGGTGTCGCGCCCCGGACGGTCGGTTGCGCATTGAGCAGTTCACTTACTGTGGCACTGATAGCCTGCCACCACTGGTGGGATGTCATTTGCCTTGCGGAGGAGAAACCAAGATGCTGCCAGTGACGGGTTAACGCAGCCTGAAAACGGGATTTGTTGAATTTCTGCTGTGGCATATCACTCCCTTCTGTATCCATATGGGTGAAGCAAAAATGGAATGCACATGGGCCAGCAATATTGCCAGCGACCCTATTCATTAAATACGTGAGTGGAGAAAAAAGCGACAGGCAGGTTTGAAAAACGCCAGTTGTCTAACTGGCGTAGAGGGGTCAGCAGAGTTCGAGATGAACCTCATGCTGTTCAATAACTTTCATAATGCTGTTAGGCGGCATTTTATCGGTGTAGAGATAATCAAGCTGGCTCATGTTGCCCAGATTGACCATCGCATTACGGCCAAATTTAGAGTGGTCGACGACCAGCATGACGCAGCGCGAGTTTTCGATAATGGCGCGTTTGGTGCGGACTTCGTGATAGTCGAACTCCAGCAATGAGCCGTCCATATCGATACCGCTGATGCCGAGGATGCCGTAATCGAGGCGAAACTGTGAAATAAAATCGAGCGTCGCTTCCCCCATGACCGCACCATCACGGGTACGCACTTCTCCGCCGGCGATAATGACCCTGAAGTCTGGCTTGCCCATCAACAGCATTGCCACGTTCAGGTTATTGGTCACCACGCGTAAATCACTGTGATTTAGCAACGCATGAGCCACGGCTTCCGGCGTGGTACCGATATCGATAAACAGCGTTGCGCCGTCCGGTATCTGGCTGGCAACCCGCTGTGCAATACGCGCTTTTTCTGCTGACCACATCATCTTGCGATCCTGCCAGGCGGTATTCTCTGAACTGGAAGGCAAGGCCGCGCCGCCGTGATGGCGCTGAATTTTATTTTGATCGGCAAGGTCGTTTAAATCACGACGAATCGTTTGTGGGCTGACCTCAAAATGATCGACCAGCTCCTCGGTACTGACATATCCCTGACGCCGAACCAGATCAATAATGGCGTCATGACGTTGCGTCTGCTTCACATTCCTCTCCTGTTTCGGGCTTATTCTTATTCGTTGTGACTACCGTTTACGCTTGCGTGTGTCGACAAACGCCATTGCCAGTCCGACAAGCAGTCCACCAACGTGTGCTGCGTTAGCGATAGCCAGACCAAATGCACCAAACCAGCCCACTACCAGCCAGACAAGTGCAAAACCGATTAACCCACGCTCCAGATAAATACCGCTGTCCGGATCGCGTTCGCCGCGCAGCCAGCAGTAACCCATCAGGGCATAGACCACGCCGGACAAGCCGCCAAACCAGATGCCGCTAAATTTCGACTGCAGCCAGCCGCTGAGCAACGCTGAAATGATAAAAATGACAAAAAGCTTACCACTGCCCAGCCGTTTTTCTACCGCACCACCGAGATACCACCACCACATCAGATTAAACAGGATGTGAAGCAGAGAGAAGTGAAGCAGCACATGGCTGAACCAGCGCCAGACTTCAAAATGCTGATCGCTATCTGGCCATGCCAGCCAGTACATTACGGTGCGATCGCCCAGGACCTGCATCAGCACAAACACCGCAATACAGGCGAACATCACTACCATGGTCAGTGGCCCGGCACGTTCACGGATATTTGCCCAAATATTGCCTCGCTCATAGCGCAAGCCGCTGTCGGTTTTGCCACTGTGCCAGCTTGCAGCCTGATAGCGAGGATGGTTGGGATCGCGCACAAACTGCTGAAGTTCGTTTTCGACCATCGAAAGCTGACTTTCATCATCCAGCATAATGACGTACTGACTTTCACGCTCTATACGCAATTTCACGCCGCGCGTTGCCATGTAGTCAACAAAAGCCTGCGCCATGCGCGGCTGATTAAATTGGGTAATGCGCATTGCTCACTCTCCGTGTTACGCCTGACCAGTCACTCAGCGCCACTGATCACCTGTTGGGGGAAGGCGGCGCGCCAGGCATCAAACCCGCCATCAATACTGTAAGCCGTCGTAAATCCCTGGCTGTGCAAATATTCTGCTGCACTTTTACTGCTGTTGCCGTGATAGCACATCACCAGCACCGGCAGGCTCGTGTCGGTTGAGCTGATAAAATCATTGAGGTTGGCGTTCGACAAATGCAAGGCGCCGCTGGCATGACCAAGAGCAAAGCTTTGCGCATCGCGGATATCCACCATCACTGCGCCTTGTGCCAGACGCTGCTCAGCCTGATGAACATCAATACATTGGTAGGTTTCCATGGTGTCTCTCATCACATCGTCAAAATGGCGTCTAGTGTAACCCGATAATCCTCGCCAATAACCTGACAATGACTACGGCTATTCACCTTTACGCCGACATAATGTTATCCATATCACGCAAAATTGTTTTTAGGTGGTTAAATACTGGCGTCAATGTTGGTTTGCGATTATGATTATGCTCGAAAACGAACATAAGTGAACTATTCCGAACATCGGAGGAGACAACGTGGAAACCAAAGACCTGATCGTTATCGGCGGCGGCATCAACGGTGCTGGCATCGCAGCAGACGCTGCAGGACGCGGACTGTCGGTGTTAATGCTAGAGGCGCGGGACCTGGCTTGCGCGACCTCTTCTGCCAGCTCAAAACTGATTCATGGTGGCCTGCGCTACCTTGAACATTATGAATTCCGTCTGGTGAGCGAAGCCCTGGCAGAACGCGAAGTGCTGTTAAAGATGGCGCCTCATATCGCGTTCCCTATGCGATTTCGCTTACCGCATCGCCCGCATCTGCGTCCGGCATGGATGATCCGCACCGGGTTGTTTATGTACGACCATCTGGGCAAACGTACCAGCCTGCCGAGCAGTAAGAGCCTGAGCTTCGGTGCAGAGTCAGCACTCAAGCCCGAAATTAAGCGCGGTTTTGAGTATTCCGACTGCTGGGTGGACGATGCCCGCATGGTGGTACTGAACGCGCAGGAAGTGGTTAAGCATGGTGGTGAAGTGCGTACCCGCACGCGTGTGACCCGCGCCTGGCGTGAAAAGGGTTTGTGGATGGTGGAAGCTGAGGATATCGACAGCGGCAAAACCTTCACCTGGCAGGCTAAAGGCCTGGTCAACGCCGCAGGCCCGTGGGTTAAGCAGTTCTTTGATGATGGCCTGGAACTGAAATCACCTTATGGTATTCGTCTGATCAAAGGCAGCCATATCGTGGTGCCGCGCGTACACAATGAGAAGCAGGCTTATATTCTGCAAAACGAAGACAACCGCATTGTGTTTGTTATTCCGTGGATGGACGAGTTTTCCATCATCGGTACCACCGACGTGGAATACAAAGGCGATCCGAAAAACGTTGCCATTGACGATAGCGAAATCGACTACATCCTGAAGGTGTACAACGGCCATTTCAAAAAGCAGTTAACGCCTGATGATATCGTCTGGACCTATTCCGGCGTGCGCCCACTGTGTGACGATGAGTCAGATTCGCCGCAGGCTATTACGCGCGATTACACACTGGATGTGCGTGATGACAACGGTGAAACGCCGCTGCTGTCCGTTTTCGGCGGTAAATTAACGACCTATCGTAAGCTGGCCGAACATGCGATGGAGAAGTTGTCGAAGTATTATCCTGACGCGGGTGCGGCCTGGACTAAAAACTGCGTGCTGCCCGGCGGTAATATTTCCGGCAGCAGCGACGATTACGCGGCCAGCCTGCGCCGTCGTTACCCGTTCATTACTGAAAACATGGCACGTCACTACGCACGCACTTACGGTAGCAGCACCGAAGTGTTGCTTAAAGATGCGACATCGCTGGAAGATCTGGGTGAAAACTTCGGTCATGAGTTTTATGAAGCTGAGTTGCGTTACCTGGTGCAGCACGAGTGGGTGCGTGAAGTGGATGACGCGATCTGGCGTCGTACCAAACAGGGTATGTGGCTGAACGAAGCCCAGCAGGCACGTATTGCCGAATGGCTGGCGGTCAAGGCGAAACCAACGCTTTCACTGGCATCGTAATAGCGCGTCAGCGCTGAGAAAGCGGTACAACGGGTTACGGCCTGTTGTGCCGTTTTTTTTTGCCTGAGCGGTGTTTAGTCGGATTCTGAAAAGGGATTGTTGGTCAGTCCCTCATTAGAGACGATCTATACCACGTTCTGCGCCAGCAGATGTACTTTCAACTCGCTTATTGCATTAAGCCACCTGCGGAAAACAGCCTTAGCTAATGTTTCTTCTTTGTTTAAGAGTAAAAGGTTGTCACCAGAAAATGTGCCCAACAAAATTTTTTTACCTGATTATTAGCGCTATTACTTCTGCGGTTCCATCCACCTAACCGAAAAATACCCGTCATTAATACCTTCAGCTCGCTGCACATCATGCACGAACCATGCATAAAGCAATGATGAATCAACACACCATCTAATCGGTGGCAATGTCCCGTTGTGTCCTGCTGCGCCGCATTCCAGAAAATACGCAGCGCGGGAGCGTGCAGGCATGAGAATATTGTCCAGATAAAGCTGAGGAGGATGATGATACTTCTGGGTCAGCAGAAGACTGGCAGCCTTCGCCACATCTGACAACCAACCCCAGTGTTTTTTCAGCGTTGCGATATCTTCCCTTACGTCATCACTTGCCTGACGGGCTTGAGGGATCATTCCTGATAATCCGGCCGCTGAAGACAGCGATGTCAGCACACGGCCCCGAAGATTTTCCAGCCGCCGGAGTTCGCTTTTATACTCATAAAACTGACGCCCCAGCCACTCAAAATAACCATCAAGATGACGGTTCAGCGCTCGGTAGCTCAGCACTGAGGCATTGATGGCGCTCTGATAGACCGTTACCCACTGTTCAACCGACTGGTTTTCTACACTGTCATGTGTGTCGAAATATGACCATACCAGCCGATCTGTATTATAGAGCGTGCTGAAATCAGGAAAGGGAACGCCAGCCTTCATAGCCTCAATATACATTTTTCGAAGCGATACACGGCACAGTTCCGCGCTGGGCTTTTGCTCGTCCGGTTTAATTCCGCCGCCGATATCCTCACTGCATCCAGGCATTAGCACTTCCTGATGCTGCAAACCGTTCCGTCCGGTGCGGTACACGCACCGCCAGCGTCGTCGCTCATGAGCAGCAACCAGATGAAGCGATTTTTTAACCGCCGCAGGCAGAGGAGACTGATGATTAAGACACTTACGCCCGAGCAGCGAGATGATTTGCCCCGCTGCCTCAGCGCGTTTTTCCGGCACCCATTCCAGTATGCTGCTGGCATAGTCCAGACCGTTATCACTGCTCATCGGCGTATCACGCGAACAGTCAAACAACCCGGTAAAGATGATATCAACCGGCACACCTCGGAAAACCGCTGCCCCATCCACATCACGGTCACATATCCCATCGAGCAGAATATCAATGAACTGCCGGGCCTGCGTTCCTCCCATATCGAAGCCAAATACAGACACGGATATCAGCCGCAAGGGAACCTCGCCATTTTTCATTGCTTCTTCACAGGCAAGCTCAAAACGCACTCTGGCACTGTTTAGCCGTGTATCAGCACCACTGACCATGCCATAAGCCATAATCGCGCTGTCGCGTATCCACGGCGTGGCTTCAATCCCTGCATGAATAAGGCCTTTTAGGGTGGTATCCCTGAGCAATTTAAGCTGGCCCTTTGGCGTCAGTAATCTCTTCTTCAGCTCATTGCGGACATCCTGATTGCTGGCACCGCCCAGTTTCGATCTGATAACATATTTCAGCGCATCGGCGGGCTGATTTTTTTGGCTCTCCAGCAGTGTTTTATTTGTCCTGTCCATGATCTGTTGTAATGCTTCGCCCTCCATTTCGACAAAGGGGGTTCCCAAGCCGGAGAGGTATACTCTTTGGTATGCTATTGTTGAACTGTTCTCCTCTATTGTAGGGTAAGCCCGGAAGAGCCTTGCAATGTTGCTCAGTCGGTCAATGGGCGCATCCTGCTCAACATTACGCCCGACCCCGTCAAAGAAGAATCCGATATGCAGCACTTTCGAGCAGTTTCCCAGCCGACAGTTACAAGCCTGCTGCGCCCGGCTCGCGGCCGCAATAATGGCATCGATATCCACGTCCATGGTCAGTTATTCTCCATATTACCTGGTGGCGTGTAGCCGGGGCTGCGCGGATCATAAGGCGAAAACGCGTTACCGCTCCACCCCAGCAGTACCCTGTCCCCCGGTAAAAAATGGACGTGCAGGTCGTTTTCGCCCCGCTTACGCTCCGGCAGAGGCATCACCACCCGGCGCCGCTCCGGGCGCATTCCTGCATCATACTGTGGCCCGGTTACACTTAGTGTCCAGATAACCTCCGCCGTGTTTCCCCTGACCGAGCCGCAGCAGGTTGCCCCGCCGCCGCCGGCAGCATAGGGATTGTCAGGATTATGAGCAGCGGCATTTGCGCCCGCCACCCCGTTCACACTGAACCCCAGTATCGGCCGGTCAATTTTGCTGTGAATGATCAGGGTCACGCCGCCCATCGGCGGTGCCCAGAACATCACCCAGATTATCCACCCCACAGCACACCATACCGGCAGCGATACCAACCCCCAGAGCCATGCCCGGTAACGGGCATAAAAACGGGTCAGCGCCGCGTCCGTCCGTGCCAGACGTTTACATAAACTCATCGTTCATCCCTGCTGTTCATTGACGGGCTTTTGTCCCGCACTCCCCGCGTTATCGTCCCGCCGCCATCATACGGAAGGCACAGGCAATCTCCTCTGATCCGGATCAGAACGGAAACGGTTATGCTTAAGCAGGAAAGGAAACTCTCTCATGAAATTGCAGACGGGCAAGTGCTGCAGAGTGGCGCTGAAAATCCGGCACGCCGGTATGCGCACGAGGAAGAGGCGGTATTTTATCGCCCCGGCAGCACCGCTTATCGCATCTGCCTGGCAGACCAGGGAAGATTACCTTTGATATAACGAAAGAAAACGCTTTCAGAGAGAGCAGATCATTCCCGTGCCGGATCGAAAAAGGGCTGTTGCCAGCCCTTGTCGTTTTAGAAGCAACGTCTCAACTACAACCTTACTGGCGAAATATTCCAAATCTCATCCGCGTACTCCTGAATCGTACGGTCAGACGAGAAATAGCCCATACCAGCAATGTTCATCGCCGCGCGGTACTGCCATTCATCCGGCTGGCGATACAGCTCATCAACCTTATCCTGGGTATCCACATAGCTGCGGTAATCCGCTAACAATTGATAGTGATCGCCGAAGTTAACCAGCAAATCGAACAGATTCCGATAGCGACCAGGGTCCTGCGGGCTAAAGACACCTGAGGCCAGCTGAGTCAGCACCTGATGCAGCTCGGCATCTTCTTCATAGTATTTACGCGGGTTATAGCCTGCTTTACGCAAGGCTTCGACCTGCGGCGTGGTATTACCAAAAATGAAGATGTTTTCTTTGCCCACATGATCAAGCATCTCAACGTTAGCACCGTCCAGCGTGCCGATAGTCAACGCACCGTTGAGCGCAAACTTCATGTTACTGGTACCCGATGCTTCAGTCCCTGCCGTTGAAATCTGCTCGGAGAGATCGGCGGCAGGAATAATAATCTGCGCCAGGCTCACGCTGTAGTTAGGAATAAACACGACCTTCAGTTTGTTTTTAACCTGCGGATCGTTATTAATGACCTTAGCCACATCGTTGATCAGATGAATAATGTGCTTGGCAACGTAGTAAGCCGATGCCGCTTTACCCGCAAAAATGTTAACACGCGGTACCCACTCGGCGTCAGGATCGGCCTTGATACGGTTGTAGCGCGTAATCACGTGCAAAACGTTAAGTAGCTGACGCTTGTACTCATGAATGCGCTTAATCTGCACATCAAACAGCGCATTCGGATCGATAACAACATCCAGATTCTTCGCTACCCAGGTCGCTAAACGCTTTTTGTTTTCGAGTTTGGCTTCCGCCACTTTCTCAATAAACGCCGGGTAATCAATACACGTCTTCAGCTCGCTGAGCTGGCTTAAGTCTGTACGCCAGTTACGACCGATTTGTTCGTCCAGTAATTCTGACAGCGGCGGGTTAGCCAGCGCCAGCCAACGACGCGGTGTCACCCCGTTGGTTTTGTTACAGAAGCGGCCAGGGAACAGGCGGGAGAAATCAGCAAACAGGGACTGAACCATCAGATTCGAGTGCAGCTCAGAAACGCCGTTAACTTTATGGCTGACGACCACAGCCAGCCAGGCCATACGTACACGGCGCCCGTCGTTCTCATCAATGATTGAAATACGCGCCAGCAGATCCCAGTCATCAGGGTAGTATTCCTGAATCGTTTTCAGGAAGAAGTCGTTAATTTCAAAAATAATGCTGAGGTGACGCGGCAGGATCTTACCGATCATATCGATCGGCCAGGTTTCCAGCGCTTCGCTCATTAACGTATGGTTGGTGTAAGAGAACACCTGGCAGCACACATCAAACGCATCATCCCAGGTAAACTTATGCTCATCAATCAATAAGCGCATGAATTCCGGAATAGCCAATACCGGGTGCGTGTCATTGAGGTGGATAGCAATTTTGTCCGCCAGGTTGTCCCAGGTACGATGCATCATCCAGTGACGATTCAGGATATCCTGCACAGTGGCTGACACCAGGAAGTACTCCTGACGCAAGCGCAGTTCACGGCCGGAATAGGTCGAGTCATCGGGATAGAGTACGCGCGACACGTTTTCTGAGTGGTTTTTATCTTCCACTGCCGCAAAATAGTCGCCCTGATTAAATTTACCCAGGTTGATTTCGTTACTGGCCTGCGCGCCCCACAAGCGTAACGTATTGGTCGAGTCTGTGTCGTAGCCAGGGATAATTTGATCGTAGGCCATGGCCAGAATTTCTTCGGTTTCGAGCCAACGCACCTTGGCACCTTCGTGCTGGAGGCGACCACCGAAGCGGACTTTATAGCGGGTGTTGAAACGCTGAAACTCCCACGGGTTACCATATTCCAGCCAGTAATCCGGGGATTCTTTCTGCTCGCCATCGACAATGTTCTGTTTGAACATGCCGTAATCATAACGGATGCCATAGCCGCGTCCTGGCATGCCCAGCGTCGCCAGAGAATCCAGGAAGCAGGCAGCCAGGCGGCCTAAACCACCGTTACCCAGCCCAGGATCGTTCTCTTCTTCCATCAGCTCGGCCAGATCGAGACCCATTTCGTCCAGCGCCATATTGAGATCGTCGTAGATCCCCATGGCCAACAGCGCATTGCCCAGTGTGCGGCCCATCAGGAATTCCATCGACAGATAATAAACCTGACGAACGTCCTGAGAAAGTTGAGCGCGGTTAGAACGCAGCCAGCGCTCGACCATGCGATCGCGCACGGCAAGCAGCGCAGCATTCAGCCACTCATGTTTGTTAGCAATTGAAGGGTCTTTACCAATGGTGAACATCAGCTTGTAAGCAATTGAGTGCTTTAAAGCATCAACCGTCAACGTAGGTGAAGCGTAAGTGAATGGTGTCGTCATTTTCTGTTTCCCAGTCCGTTACAACAAACGTTGGTAAAGATCGCGGTAGGCTTGTGCGGCGACCTGCCAGCTAAAGTCCATGCCCATCGCCTGACGCTGCACATAGCGCCAGAGTGAAGGACGAGACCACAATACGAACGCGCGACGAATTGCCCTCAACAGTGACCAGGCATTACTGTCTTCGAAACTGAAGCCGCTGGCAATGCCATCCGCCAGATTTTCTAATGAGCTGTCGTTAACCGTATCAGCCAGTCCGCCGGTCCGGCGAACCAAGGGCAACGTACCATATTTCAGTCCATACAGCTGTGTCAGACCGCAGGGCTCAAAGCGGCTCGGCACCATAATGACGTCGGCTCCGCCAACAATACGGTGAGAAAAGGCTTCGTGATAGCCAATCTGTACGCCTACGCTGCCGGGATGTTCCGCCGCCGCGGCCAGAAAGCCTTGCTGCAGCTCGGCATCGCCCTGCCCTAATAGCACCAACTGTCCGCCCTGCGCCAGTAAACCCGGCAGCGCTTCCAGCACCAAATCCAACCCTTTTTGCCGGGTCAGACGGCTGATAACGGCAAATACCGGTGCTTTGTCATCGACCTTCAGGCCCATCGCAACCTGTAACTGGCGCTTGTTTTCTGCTTTCGCTTCCAGCGTATCCCGGTTGTAACGGGAGCTCAGCAGGAGATCGTGTGAAGGGTCCCAAATCGCTGGATCGACCCCGTTCAGAACCCCACTCAGCCGGCCTTCGCGCATGCGCTGTGCCAGCAGCGTTTCCATGCCATAGCCATACTCTGGCGTGGTGATTTCATGTGCGTAGGTCGGGCTGACCGCCGTCACGTGATCGGCGTAAAATAAGCCGGCTTTCAGGTAAGAGATCTGACCGAAGAATTCGAGGCCAAACATATTAAAAAAGGCGCGCGGCAGTTGAATCTCGTCCAGATGGTGCGCTGAGAACAGTCCCTGATAAGCCAGGTTATGGACGGTGAAGACAGATTTGGCCGGTCGGCCGCGTGCCTCCAGATAAGCACAGGTCAGGCCGGCATGCCAGTCGTGCGCATGAACGATATCTGGCCGCCAGTAGCTATCCAGCCCGCAGCCCAGCTCACAGCCCATCCATCCCAGTAAAGCAAACCGTAAATAGTTGTCGACGTAGGCAAACTGCGATTCATCATGGTAAGGGCTTCCCGGCCGATCGTAGAGATCGGGGGCGTCGATAAGATAGATGCCCACCCCATCGAAGCGCCCAAAAAGCAGGCGAACCGGACCGGCAAAGGTTTGCAGCTCCGCGACCACCTGAGTATCCGGTATTCCTTTACGCAATGCAGGAAACGCGGGCAATAACACACGCGTATCTGTTCCACCCGCAATTTGTGCCTGAGGTAATGCTCCGACTACATCAGCCAGCCCGCCCGTTTTCAGCAGCGGGAAAAGTTCTGAACAGACATGTAAAACCTGCATCCTCGACCTCATTAAGTTACCAGGCACGATCCTCGTGCCGATTGGGTGTGTGCCGCTTGTCGTTTATGATCCCGCACTATTTAATTTGGCAAGCATGGTGCGGGTGACCAGTACAATGCCTTCTTCTGAACGGAAAAAACGGCGGCTGTCTTCATCAGGGTTTTCACCAATCACCATCCCTTCTGGCAGCACACAAGCACGGTCAATGACACAGCGGCGCAGACGACAGGATCGGCCAACTACCACATCAGGTAGCAGTACCGTTGAATCAATATTGCAAAATGAGTTCACCCGCACGCGGGAAAACATGACCGAATTCACCACCACCGAGCCCGAGATAATACAGCCCCCAGACACCAGTGAATTCATCGTCATACCATGGCTACCAGAACGGTCCTGGACAAACTTTGCCGGTGGCAAAGGTTCCATGTGCGTACGAATCGGCCAGGTGCTGTCGTACATATCCAGTTCAGGTGTCACTGAAGCCAAATCAAGGTTGGCGCGCCAGTAGGCTTCCAGCGTCCCAACATCCCGCCAGTAAGGCGGTGCCTCGTGATCGTTTTGCACACAAGAGATCGCAAACGAATGGGCGTAACCTTCACCACTTGCGACCACTTTGGGCAGAATATCTTTGCCGAAGTCGTGGCTTGAACCCGCCTCGTTCAGATCGTCTTCCAGTAAGCCATAAAGGTAATCGGCATCGAACACATAAATCCCCATACTGGCCAGCGATTTTGTGTCGTCACCCGGCATGGTCGGTGGCTTCGGCGGTTTCTCCACGAAATCGATTACTTTATTGTTTTCGTCTACGGCCATCACGCCAAATGCGGTCGCCTCATGCACCGGTACGGGCAGGCAGGCAATGGTGCACCGGGCTTCATTCAGCACGTGATCCAACAACATCCTTGAATAATCCATCTTGTAGATATGATCGCCGGCAAGGATCACCACGTACTGTGCGCCATAGCGCCGAATAACGTCGAGGTTCTGTGTGACGGCATCGGCTGTACCGCGATACCACTGCTCAGTGGAAAAGCGCTGCTGAGCCGGTAGCAGATCGACAAATTCATTCATCTCTTCGTTGAAGATAGACCAACCGCGCTGAATATGTTGGGTTAACGTATGAGATTGATACTGCGTAATGACCCCAATACGGCGAATGCCTGAGTTAACACAGTTGGAAAGGGCAAAGTCGATAATACGGAATTTACCACCAAAGTGAACGGCGGGCTTGGCACGCTTAGCGGTAAGATCCACCAGACGCGTACCGCGTCCACCAGCCAGTACAAGGGCAACGGTTTGTGTAGGGAGCTGGCGCGCCAGCATAAGATGTTCTGCTCTTTCTAATTTGACCATGTCTGACTCCTTATCATTGCTTTTGGAACACACACACAGCGTGTGCGGGACCATGCCAGACAGTTAACCGGATGGGGTGACTTTCCCCGGTGAAAGGAGGAAGGACTTGCCATTCTCCGTCTGGTAAGGCGATATCACATATCGAATCTGTCGCATTTATTGTTATTAACCAGCGGCCTGAGAGCAGAATTTGCAACCTGCGCACGCGCTGCTTCCAGCCATCTTCTTCTATAGGTTTACCCTGGTCGTCCAGCCACTGAACGTTGCCGTCATCGTTCTGCCACCAGCGATCCGAGGTAAGTGCCGGGATGCGCTTACGCAGTTGAATCAGTGATGCAGTAAAATCGACCAGTCCTTTTTCTTCTTCGTCCCAGTTGATCCAGCTCAGCGGGTTGTCCTGGCAATAGGCATTGTTATTACCCTGCTGACTTTGACCGCGTTCGTCCCCTGCCAACAACATGGGCGTTCCCTGTGAAAGCAGCAACGTCGTCAGCAGCCCTTCCATGCTGCGCCTACGGCGTTGTGCCACCTCAGCACTGCTCTCCAGACCTTCTGTACCATGATTGTGACTATAGTTGTTACCGTGCCCGTCACGGTTTTCTTCACCGTTACCTTCATTATGTTTGCCATTGAAGCTCACCAGGTCGCGCAGCGTAAAACCATCATGGGCGGTGATCAGATTGATGGTCGCATGCGGCTTGCGATCGTCATGCTGGAAAAGATCGCTTGAAGCGGCAAACCGGCAGGCAACATCACCGTTAGTGACATCGCCATGCAACCAGGCACGCCGGGCTGTATCACGGAACCGATCGTTCCACTCTGCAAAAGGCGAAGGGAAATTTCCCACCTGATAACCACCGGGGCCGATATCCCAGGGTTCCGCGATCAGTTTGACCGTTGACAGGATTGGGCAGGCGCGAATGGCCTCAAACAAGGCAGCGTCACGGTGATAGTCAGGTTCGCGTCCCAGTACGGGAGCAAGGTCAAAACGAAAACCATCAACGTGGCAGGTGCGTACCCAGTAACGCAGCGCCTCCAGTATCCAGTTCATGACCTGCGGATGACTGAGATTCAAGGTATTGCCGCAGCCGGTCCAGTTCAGATAAGCGCCTTGATCGTCCAGCCAGTAATAGCTGGCGTTATCAATGCCGCGAAAGGAAAGGGTTGGCCCGGTGTCATCCAGTTCTGCCGTATGGTTAAACACCACATCCAGCAGCACCTCAATACCGGCAGCGTGCAGGCGTTTGACCGCCTGTTGGAACTCCTGCAGCGGAGACAAGCCGTTCTGACCAGACGCATAACGGGGATCGACAGCCCAGAGCGCAAAAGGGTTATAGCCCCAGTAGTTGGTCAGGCCCAAACGCAGCAGGCGGGGTTCGCTGGCGAAGTGGGCGATGGGCAGTAGCTCAATGGCGGTAATGCCCATCTTAAGCAGATAATCCACCATCACCGGATGGCCAAGCGCCGCATAGGTGCCGCGCAGCGCTGTTGGAATGCCGGGATGCTGCTGCGTCAGACCGCGTACGTGCGCTTCGTAAATGACACTGCGGCCCCATGACGTGCGTGGCGGCACATCGCCTTGCCAGTCGAAATCATCCGTCACCACCACACATTTCGGTGCCAGTGCGGCGTTGTCGCGACTGTCAGGTTCAGTGTAGCCACAGTGAAAACGCGGGTCATCGGGCACATCGCCCTGCACCGCTCTGGCACAGGGATCGACTAACAGTTTGGCAGGATTAAAAAAGTGTCCCTGCTGGGGCGCCCAAGGCCCGTGTACCCGGTAGCCATAACGCTGTCCGGGTTTGAGTCCGGGAAGATAGCCGTGCCAGATATCGCCGCTCCTGTCAGTGAGTTCAACGCGCTGCTCAATGCCGTTCTCATCGAACAGGCACAGTTCAACGCGCTCAGCATGGTGGGAGAACAGCGTAAAGTTGACGCCCTTCCCGTCATAGCTCGCACCCAGCGGTTGGGGATGTCCGGCACCTAATGTCATTCCCCCTCCCGCACTAACCATACCGTAGAGAGCGGTGGTAAATTCAGGCTCAGTGACTGCGGGCGACCGTGGCTTTCCTGTTGATCGGTGTGCACCAGATGATTACGCACGTCACTGCCGTGGTACTCATGTTGGTCGGTATTGAGCACCTCGCGCCAGCTGCCAGCCTGATTAACGCCAAAGCGATAAGCAGGGCGCGGCACAGGCGTAAAGTTGCTGACAACGATCACTTCGTTGCCGTCGCGGTCACGACGAACAAAAGCAAAGACCGAATGTTCAGCATCGTCCACCACCAACCATTCAAATCCTGACGGATCAAAATCAAGCTGATGGAGCGGCGTGTAATATTGATAGGTGTGGTTCAGGTCGCGTACCAGACGCTGCACGCCGTGATGCCAGTTGTCCTCGCCTTCCAGCAGGTGCCAGTCAAGACTGACATCGTGATTCCACTCTCTGCCCTGGGCGAACTCATTGCCCATAAACAGCAGTTTTTTACCTGGGAAAGCCCACATCCACCCGTAATAGGCACGCAGGTTGGCAAATTTCTGCCAGGCATCGCCTGGCATGCGGTCAAGGATAGATCGTTTACCGTGCACCACTTCATCGTGCGACAGCGGTAATACGAAGTTTTCGCTGTAGTTATACATGATGCCGAAGCTCATCAGATTATGATGATAACGGCGATGTATCGGGTCGAGCTTCATGTAGTCCAGCGTGTCATGCATCCAACCCAGGTTCCACTTATACCAGAACCCCAGGCCGCCACCTTCCGGGGGCCGTGAGACGCCAGGATAGTCCGTCGACTCCTCAGCCATGGTTACGGAGCCAGGTGCGACATGCCCCAGCGTACGGTTGGTATAGCGCAGGAAATTAATGGCTTCGAGATTTTCCCGACCGCCGTACTGATTGGGAATCCACTCACCCTCGGCGCGGCTGTAATCGCGGTAAATCATTGAGGCCACCGCATCGACACGCAGGCCATCAATACCAAAACGTTCCATCCAGTAAAGCGCGTTGCCCGCCAGGAAGTTACTGACTTCACGGCGGCCAAAGTTGTAAATCAGTGTATTCCAGTCCTGATGATAACCTTCGCGCGGATCGCTGTGCTCATACAGTTCGGTGCCATCAAACTTCGCCAGGCCAAAGTCATCGCTGGGGAAATGGCCCGGCACCCAGTCCAGTAGCACATTCAACCCCGCCGCATGGGCGCTTTCGATAAAGTAGCGGAAATCATCACGGGTGCCGAAACGTCGTGTTGGCGCATACATACCCAGCGGCTGATAGCCCCAGCTGCCGTCAAACGGATGTTCGTTGATGGGGAGCAGTTCGATATGGGTAAAACCCATCTCTTTGACGTAGGGCACGAGCTGCTCAGCCAGCTCTTTGTAGCTGAGCCAGAAGTTATCGTCGGTATGACGACGCCATGACCCCAAATGAACTTCGTAAATGGAGATGGGTTTATCAAACGCATTCGCCGCTCTGCGCGAGGCCGGCATCTCCACCTTTTCTGGCAGGCCGCAAATCATTGAGGCGGTTTGAGGACGCATTTGGGCTTCAAACGCTAAGGGATCGGCCTTGATGCGTAACTGGCCATGCGCATCGATGATTTCAAATTTATAGAGTTGCCCGTTAATGGCACCGGGAACAAACAGCTCCCAGACGCCCATCTCCTGACGCAGACGCATCGGATGGCGGCGGCCATCCCAAAAGTTGAAATCACCGACAACGGAGACGCGGCGTGCGTTGGGTGCCCAGACAGAAAACCGCGTACCAATGACACCATCGATCACATCGCCGTGCGCGCCTAAGGTTTCATAAGGTCGCAGGTGAGTGCCTTCCCCCAATAGCCACAAATCCATCTCTTGTAACAACGGGCCAAAACGATAAGCATCATCAATCAGATTTTGCTGGCCATGCCAGTTAACCGCCAGTTGATAGCGAAAAGGATTTTTACGGCGAGGCACCACGCCACTGAAAAAGCCACGGGGATCATCGCACTTCAGTTGGACAAGTTTGCGCCCTGTTGAGGTTTCAATGACCCAGACTTCAAGTGCTTCAGGAAGCAGCGCCCGCACTTCGAGTCCGTTGTCTGTTTTGTGCATCCCTAGTAGTGAAAAGGGGTCGGAATAATTACCCGCAAAAAGGGCATTGATCGCCTGGCGATCGGGTAGCTCTGACATGACTTTCTTCCTGTGATAGTTGGCAGGCGAAAAGACCACGATGCAGATTTATCGCGAGTCTCGTGCGCTGCTCTTCATTGAGCCATGAGTACAGCGGCGTGGGTGCCAGAACGAAACGCCTGCCACCACGCGCCTCCTTGAATCACAACCAGTTCGCATTAAGCCTGTCTGCTTGATGCAAGGCCCGAAGTTGCGCCAGACACTTGTCCGGCAACGACCCAGACCTTAAATGATATTCACGCGACGTCTCAGGCGGATGCCGGCTACCTTAAACGTGATTTGCCCACTTGTGCTGCTTGCATTCCGTCCGGTTTAAGGTTGAAAACCCGTCACCGTCGTTTCTGCGCGAATCGGGTACACCATTAAAGGATATTTATGTATAGCGGATCTGCGTTTCACATTCTTTAATAAAATACGGCGTTTTTCTCCTGCAAGGATAAATCAGCACGTTTACCGCATCATTTTTGCCAGGAGAGGCCAGACTGAGAGAGGAACGTTTCACTGCCCGCCAGTCTGCCGTGCTGAGGCCTTCTGCCTCATAAGCATTTCACCCGTCAGTTTCAGCGCAGAGTAAAACAGTCACAGTTGTTGGTGTTCTGCCAGCGAGAGACGCTTTTTGTCGCCTCGCGTGACCGATGCACGTTGCTAAAAACGGCACCACATCATGTCTTGTCAACGTCGCTTTACCCACTACGCCAACCCTGTCGTTGATAAAACAAAACCCTTAACTCGCGTTACGCCTTTGTTAAAGGATAGCTTGATGGCGGACGTTATCAGTGCAGAAAAGCAAAAATTTATTTCTAAACAGGCAAAAAGGGGAAGCGGATCACTTCGTGATCGTAACGGTAGAACGGTTTGCAGTGATTTGTGGGAAAAAGACCGGGAAAGCCCGGTCTTATAGGTAATTCAGATTTAGTCGATCAGCAGGCGCAACATACGACGCAGTGGCTCCGCCGCGCCCCAAAGCAACTGATCGCCCACGGTAAAGGCAGAAAGGTATTCTGGCCCCATATTCAGTTTGCGCAGACGACCGACCGGCGTGCTCAACGTGCCGGTAACGGCGGCAGGCGTGAGTTCACGCATCGTTATCTCACGGTCGTTAGGCACCACTTTCACCCATTCATTATGGGCGGCCAGCAGTTGCTCGATTTCTGCCAGCGGCAGGTCCTTTTTAAGCTTCAGCGTAAAGGCCTGGCTATGGCAGCGCAGCGCACCCACGCGGACGCACAACCCGTCGACAGGAATCACGCGTTGGGTTGCCAGAATCTTGTTGGTTTCAGCCTGGCCTTTCCACTCTTCGCGGCTCTGACCGTTTTCGAGTTGCTTATCGATCCAGGGAATCAGGCTGCCCGCTAACGGCACGCCGAAGTTATCCGTCGGCAATGTGCCGGAGCGGGTGAAATCCGTTACGCTACGCTCGATATCCAGAATCGCTGAAGCCGGGTTTTGCAGAGAGGTCGCGACGTGATCGTGCAACATGCCCATTTGCGTTAACAGTTCACGCATATGACGCGCACCGCCGCCAGAGGCCGCCTGATACGTTGCCACGGACGCCCACTCCACCAGATCCTGCGCAAACAGGCCGCCCAGCGACATTAACATCAGGCTGACGGTGCAGTTGCCGCCCACAAAGGTTTTCACGCCGCTGTCGATGCCCTGACGGATGACCTGGTGGTTAACCGGGTCCAGAATAATGATGGCATCGTCTTTCATGCGTAACGTGGAGGCTGCATCAATCCAGTAACCGTTCCAGCCGCTGGAACGCAGCTTTGGATAGACCTCAGAGGTATAGTCGCCGCCCTGGCAGGTAATAATGATATCCAGCGCCTTCAACGCCTCAATATCAAAAGCGTCCTGCAATGTCCCCTGCTGTTTACCGGCAAATGCCGGGGCCGCCTCACCGTGCTGTGAAGTGGAGAAGAAGACCGGATTGATCACATCAAAATCACGCTCTTCGCTCATGCGGGACATCAGCACTGAGCCAACCATTCCGCGCCAACCAACTAAACCTACATTCTTCATGTCATGTCCGTTTCAGGATGATCTACACCTGACTTTCTTATCGAAGGGAAAAGTGTCGTGGTACTCTCACGCCACTCTGCGTAATAATCAGCATTGCCTGTGTTGATTAACTCTACAAAATGCAGCTTTTCTGGCAAGTGAATTAATGTAATCAGGCCAACTTTTTCAGCAACAGTGCTAATAACCTGACTTTATCTATAACGAGAAGACCTAAAACGAATGACTGAAATGATCTCGGCAACAATATTATTGTTGTTAATAATGGATCCATTAGGCAATTTGCCGATTTTTATGTCGGTTTTAAAGCATCTGGAACCGAAACGTCGGCGAGTTGTGCTTATTCGCGAAATGTTGATTGCGCTCATTATCATGTTGCTGTTTTTGTTCACCGGCGAGCGAATCCTGGCCTTTCTAAACCTGCGCACCGAAACCGTGTCTATTTCCGGTGGCGTTATCCTGTTTTTAATCGCCATCAAAATGATTTTCCCGTCCCCTGAAAGCAGCAGCACAGGCTTGCCTGCCGGAGAGGAACCTTTTCTGGTGCCGCTGGCGATTCCCCTGGTCGCCGGCCCCTCACTCTTGGCAACCCTGATGCTGCTGTCGCATCAGTATCCCCATCAAATGTCGCATCTGGTGGGGGCACTGCTGATTGCCTGGGGCGTGACGGTCATGATTCTGCTGTTATCGGGGCTGTTTCTTCGCCTGCTGGGAGACAAAGGCGTAAACGCGCTGGAGCGCCTGATGGGATTGATTCTGATTATGCTGGCAACGCAGATGTTTTTAGATGGGATTCGCGTGTATCTGAAGTTATAGCGATGACCGGTTTCAACCGGGCAGCCCTGCCCGGTTGAAACGCATCAGGAAAGCAGCGTGAACGCGATCATGCCCACGACGGCACCGACGGTGCCCAAAATGGTTTCCATGAGCGTCCATGTCTTTAAGGTTTCCCCTTCTGTCGCCCCGGTAAATCGCCCAAACAGCCAGAAGCCTGCATCGTTAACGTGGCTGATAATAATGGAACCGCCACCGATACAAATGGATAAGGCCGCCAGCTGCGCGCCGTTATAATGCAGCGGCTCAATCACAGGCATGATTAACCCTACCGTCGTCAGACAGGCAACCGTTGCCGATCCCTGAATCACACGCACCGCGCCTGACAGAATAAAACAGGCCAGCGCAACGGGCAGACCAGCACCGGTCAGGGCATTCCCCAGCACCGGGCCGACGCCAGAATCGACCAGCACCTGTTTAAAGACGCCGCCCGCACCAATCACCAGCAAAATAATGCCCGCAGGCTGCAGGGCGCTGCCGCATATCTGCATCACTTTCTCTTTGTCCATGCCCTGACGATAAGCCAGACCGTAAATGGCAACCAGGCAGGCCAGCAGAATGGCGATGAAAGGATGTCCGATGAACTCCAGCCACTGGTAAAGCGTGGAGCCTTCGCGGGTGAAGCGCGCGCCAATGGTTTTGAGTCCAACCAGCACCAAAGGAAACAGGATTAAGGACAGGCTGAAACCAAAAGAGGGCAGCTTGTTTTCATCAATATCGGGCTGATGATCTTCAGGTGGCGCGCTGAACGACACGCGCTTAGCAATAAAATTACCAAACAGCGGTCCTGCAATCAGCATCCCCGGCAGGGCGGCACACAGGCCGATTAAAATCATCCAGCCGAAATCTGCATGCATTTGCGAGGCTAACAGCATGGGCGCCGGTCCCGGCAGCAGAAAGGCCGCGGCGGCCGCCACACCGGCAAACAGCGGAATCACCAGCTTCACCAGATTGTCGCCCGTGCGTCGCGCAACGGCGAAAGCGATGCTGATGAGCAGCACCACGGCGACTTCAAAGAAGAGCGGTAAGGCGCAGATTAACCCGGCGATGCCCATGGCAAAGTGGGCGCGGTTTTCGCCAAAGGTTTTCAGCATACGAATGGCAATCTGGTCAACGGCCCCGGTTTCATGCAGGATTTTGCCAAACATCGCGCCCAGCGCCACCACGATAGCCAGAAAGCCGAGCGTACCGCCCATCCCTTTCTGCATGGTTTCTGCGATTTTCTCCAGCGGCATACCGGATAACAGCCCGGCCCCGACCGATACCACCATCAGGGCGAGAAAGGCATGCATACGGGCTTTCATCACCAGAAAAAGCAGCAGCAGGACAGAGCCTGCTGCGGTCAAAATAAGTGTTGCGGTATTCATGGCCTAGCCTTGATTGATAGCGTCCTTGATAGTCGCAACCGTAGCCGCCACAACCTCGTCCAGCGGGTTCGCGATATCCACGACCAGCACATCTGTCTCGTCACTGCCCGGCTCTTCCAGGGTGGCAAACTGTGTTACCAGCATTTGCGGCTTAAAGAAGTGGCCTTTGCGCGCTTTCAGGCGGGATTCGATGGTATCGAAATCCCCTTTCAGATAGATAAAACGCAGGTTGTCATTGCCCTGGCGCAGAATATCGCGGTAATGCTTTTTCAATGCAGAACAGACGATGATCGAGATGGCCTGAGTCCGCTGCATGGCGAAAGCCGCATCGTTCAGCGCCTGTAACCATGGCAAACGGTCATCATCATTCAGCGGATGACCTTCTGCCATCTTCAGAATATTGGCGCGCGGATGGAGGAAATCACCATCCAGAAAAGCGGTGTTTAACTGGTGGGAAACCTGGTTGGCGACAACGGATTTACCGCTGCCTGAAACACCCATCAGAATAAAGACGTGATGTGGCGTGGATTGCGTTGTCATTTTTTCACTCCGGCAAGTTCAGCTCGCCATGTTACCGATAACAATGATGGATGACATTGTCCTGGCGGTATTACACGCTGGCAACCTTTTTACTTCACAAAGCGTTAAAGTGTGAGCTGACTCATAAAATCGTGTTAATCAGATACTGCCACCTTCCAGAATCTCAAATCCGATATCCAGCGGTTGGGTGACGCTGTGTTCACCGACGATACGCGCCAGTAACAACGCGGCAGACTCACGTCCCATTCGGTCACGTGGCGTTAATACGGTCGCCAGCTGTGGCGTCACAACCTGACTAATATCATGGCCGTGGAAGCCAGCAATCGCCATCTGCGAAGGCACCTTAAGGCCCTGTCGCTGGCACTCAAACATCGCGCCAACCGCCAAATCATCATTGGTGCAGAACAGGCTGTCTGTTTGGGGATAACGGCGCTGCGCTTCACGCAGGAGATCGCCACCCGCACTAAAAGAAGAGGCTTCTTCCATCATCACGCTGCGCGGCGTTAAGCCGGCTTCACGCATTGCGGCTTCATAACCACGTTGCTTTTGCAGCGTACGCTCATCCAGGCGCGCGCCCAGATAAACGGTGTGCCGATGACCTTTGTTTAAAATCGCCAGCGTCATTTGCCGGGCCGCTTCGACATTGTCAAAGCCCACCGCCATATCAAGACAGGGGGTGACGCTGTCCATCATTTCAATAACCGGAATACCGGCCACTTCCAGCATGCGCAACGTTCCCGGCGTATGGGTTCGCTCCGTGAGAATAACGCCGTCGATGTTCCAGCCCAGCAGCGAACGGAGCTGGCGCTCCTCTTTTTCCGGGTTATAGCCAAAGTGCGCCACCAGCGTCTGGTAACCGGCTTCATCGGTAACGGCTTCAATGCCACGCAGTACGTCGGCGAAAACCTGATTGGTCAGGGAAGGCAGCAACACGCCAATGGCCCGGCTGGTCGCATTCGAAAGCATATCAGGGGCACGATTCGGGATGTAACCCAGTTCATCCAGCGCCACGGCAATCTTTTCCCCCAGCGCAACAGACACTTGATCGGGATTGCGCAGATAACGACTGACAGTCATTTTGGTGATACCGATACGATCGGCAACGTCCTGTAAAACCGGTCTTTTCTTCTTCATCGTAAGCGCCTGGGTAGACCTGAAAGCAAATTACGACGAGTCTATCACTTTTTTACGGCCAGATTGCCAGTGGGGCGAGATATGCCCGCCCCACACAGCCTTACACCGGCGGCAGATCAAACAGCAGAACTTCTGCGTCGCTGTCGGCCTCAAGCACAAGACGGCTTTCATCCCAGACGGCAAAGGCATCGCTGTTTGAAGCTGGCTGACCATTCACCTTCACCTCGCCCTTCACGACCTGGACCCAGATACGGCGGCCCGCATCGAGAGTCACGCTGTCGCTATCACCCGCAGCAAACACCCAGCGCGACAACGTCATGTCCTGCCAGACTTTGAGCGAGCCGTCACGCGCGTCCGGCGTCAGAATAAACTGACGACCCTGTACGTCCGGGAAGCGACGCTGAGCGTAGCGCGGCTCAATACCGGTGCGCTCTGGAATAATCCAGATTTGATAAAGGTGCAGGGGTTCGGTTTTGCTGGCGTTATATTCTGAATGACGCACGCCCGTACCGGCACTCATAATCTGAAATTCGCCCGCCGGAATCTGCTCTTTATTCCCCATGCTGTCCTGATGTTCAACCGTACCCGACAACACATAGGTCAAAATTTCCATGTCTTTATGGGGATGCGTACCAAAGCCCTGGCCCGGGTCGATCACGTCTTCGTTAATGACGCGCAACGCCGAGAAGCCCATAAAATTCGCGTCGTGATAGTTGGCAAATGAAAAGGTATGCCAGCTGTCCAGCCAGCCATGATTCGCGTGACCACGTTCTTCAGCTTTACGTAAATAGATCATGTTCAAATCTCCTCAATGTTTTTTATAGTGTGGTATCTGGTGGAAAAGATTGATAGCTGAAAAACTTCACCTCTCTGTTCAAAAATTATGAACATTGAATGAAGGGTTGTTGAAAGGCGCTGAAGAAGGTGTCGCGGAAGAGCGGGCAAAAAAAAGCCAGCACGTGGCTGGCTAAATAATACTGGAAGCAATGTGAGCAATGTCGTGCTTTCTAAAGTGTCGCTGACACCGGAGAATGCATGGCAATAATAATCATTATCATTCGCGTCTGTAAAGTCTTTTTGCGCATTATTTTTATTGACGCCCAACGTGAATTCCTTGATGTTTAAAGGGTTTATCGCGCCACCCACAAGGAAAATAGCCATGAGCCCAGTGACCATCCGTCATGCCATTCCCACGGATGCGCCCGCATTAACGCGCCTCTATAGTCAGCCGGAGACCCAGGCGGCGACGCTGTAGTTGCCCTATCCATCGCCCACGCTGTGGGAGCAAAAACTTAACCATCCGCGCGCGCGCGTCCACATGCTGGTGGCGTGTCTCGATGAGCAGGTTGTTGGGCAACTGACGCTTGAGGCCATGACGGCTGCGCGGCGTCGGCACTGTGCCACACTTGGAATGGGCGTCGATCCGGCGTTTCATCGCCGGGGCATTGGCAAAGCTCTGATGGCGGCCATGATCGATCTCTGCGACAACTGGCTACAGATTACGCGTATTGAACTCTCGGTATTTACCGACAATGACAAAGCGATAGCGCTCTATCACGCGTTCGGTTTCCGGATTGAAGGCACCGCGCAAGGCTATGCCATGCGCGACGGTGCCATGATTGATACACATTATATGGCGAGACTGAAAGTATAGCGTGACGGGCAACCCCAAGGTTGCCCTTTTAAATCAATATCCTGCACTCAGATCGTCTACAGAGCGCGGATCAGAAGCCCCGTAGAGCGTCCCGTCAGGTCCAATCATAATACTTTGTGTACTGCCCATCGACGGCAGCACTTTCACATGCTGACCTTTGGCTTCCAGCAACCGCAAGGTATCCGGGCTGAACCCCTTCTCAACCCGCAGTTGATCGGGCAGCCACTGGTGATGGAAGCGTGGAGCATTGGTTGCCTCTGCCACGTTCATACCGTAATCAATGCTGTTTACCACCATCTGTAATACCGTCGTGATAATGCGGCTACCGCCAGGGCTGCCCGTTACCAGCCAGGTTTTCCCGTCTTTCGCCACGATAGTCGGTGACATCGAAGAGAGCGGACGTTTCCTGGCCTGCACGGCATTGGCTTCGCCACCCACTAACCCATAAACATTTGGCGTACCCGGCTTGGCTGAGAAATCATCCATCTGGTTATTCATCAGAATGCCGCTGTTACCGGCGACGATACCGCTGCCGAAGTAGGTGTTAAGCGTGTAGGTGACTGCGACCGCATTGCCACTTTTGTCCACAACCGAAAAATGGGTGGTTTGGTTGCTTTCATACGGGGCCAGTTTACCCGGCTTGATGTCGCTGGACGGGCGGGCTTTGGCAATATCAATCTGCTGCGCCAGGGACTTCGCATAAGCTTTACTGGTCAGCGCCTGCCACGGCACCTTAACGAAATCCGGGTCGCCGAGATATTCTGAACGGTCCGCGTAGGCATATTTCTCCGCTTCCGCCATGACCTGCATCGCGTCCGCACTGCCGAAGCCCATTTTGCCCAGGTCAAAATTTTCCAGGATATTCAGGATCTGCACAATATGAATACCGCCCGATGAAGGCGGTGGCATGGAGAAAACCTCATAGCCACGATAGGTGCCGCTGACAGGCTTGCGTTCAACCGCGTGATAGGCTGCTAAATCGGCTTTATTGATTAACCCACCATGCTGGGCCATTTCGGCAGCGATTTGATCGGCAATTTTCCCTTTATAGAAGGCATCCGGGCCTTGCTGAGCAATCAACTGTAAGCTGTGGGCCAGATTTTTTTGTACCAGACGGTCGCCCTTTATCCACGGCGTGCCATCTGGCTTATAGAAAATGGCTTTGCTGTTTGGATGGGTGATCAGCACTTCCTTTCCGTAGGTTTTCAGATCATCAGCCAGCGCATCGTTGACGACAAAACCGTCGCGCGCCAGTTTAATGGCGGGAGCCAGCAGCTTGCTGAGCGGCAGCGTGCCATATTTGTTGACGGCTAAAGCAAAACCCGCCACGGTGCCGGGCGTACCTGAGGCCAGATGTGAAGTGAGTGAAAGCTTGCTATCGGCATTTCCCTGCTTATCCAGGAACATGTCGCGTGAAGCCGCCGCCGGGGCCATTTCACGGAAATCGATGGCCGTGGTCTGTCCTGATGCCGTGCGCAGCAGCATAAAGCCCCCACCGCCCAGGTTGCCCGCCTGCGGATGCGTCACCGCTAGCGCAAAACCTACCGCAACGGCGGCATCCACCGCGTTACCACCCTGACGCAGGATATCAACGCCGACCTGGGTTGCCAGCGCATCCACTGAGGCCACCATACCGTTATGCGCCTTAACCGGATGAAACGTATCGCTGTCGATACCATAAGAGACTGGCGGTGCCTGAACCGGCGCGGCACCCGCCCCGGTCACAACAGTAAAACTCATCAATAATGACCAGCCCAGCTGGCGAAGTTTGCCTTGCATCATCATGTTGTTTCCACTCTCCACTTTTATTTACATTTCTTTATTCTTTATGTAACTGACTACAAACACAGTCGAATATCAAGAAGTAACGCAAATTCAGCGCACTCCTGGAGCAGTAATTTGAACTCGTGCATAAACTTATCTGCACGACCCCGTGACCCGATTCGGGCATGCGCACACAGCATCCGGTCGTTTACTGGAGGATAAAAATGAAAAAGTGGCTTATGGTTTTCGCCGCCCTGTTGCCGTTAACCGGCATGGCAAACATGTTGAATAACACCAACAATCCTAATCAACCTGGCTATAACCCCAGCCAGCAGCGAATGCAAACGCAGATGCTCAATCAGTCGCAGCAACAGCAGAATAAACTGCAGCAGGACCAGCAGCGTCAGAACCAGGATTTACAGCGGAAATTGCAGGAACAGCGGGACAGTGCCCAGCAGCGCGTAATTAAATCGCAGCCGGGCCAGCAGCAGAATCAACAGACTCAACAGAATGCGTATTAACTAAAATCGGGGCCAATCAGGTCGATGCTGTCGGTACAGATGGCATCGACGCCCCATTTCAGCAGCGTTCTGGCCCGGTCAGGGCTGTTGACGGTGTAAACCAGAATACGCAGATCGGCCTCTTTTAGCTCTGCCACCCGCGCTTCGGTTAAAACCTTGTGATTCAGATGAATTGAGGTGCAGTCCAGCGCGCGAGTTTTCTCTTTCCATGCCGTATCCCAACTGTGAGATAACAGCCCACGCGGTAGCTGAGGCTCAGCCTGCATAGCGGCTTCCAGCGCCGCATACGAAAAAGAAGAAAGCAGCGGCAAGGTTTGCCCCTGCCATAGCGTTGCCGCCGCCTGAGCGATAGCGCGCCCGGTTTCCGCGTCCGTTCCTGTTGTGGGTTTAATTTCGATGTTTGCCATCATGCCATGCTGACGGCAGCGTTCTGCCACCTCATCCAGCCGGGCCAGTTTTTCGCCCTGGAAGACGTCACTAAACCAACTGCCAGCATCGAGTTGCGACAGTTTGTCCCATGGCAGCTCACCGGCAACGCCCCAGCCGTTACTGGTGCGATCTAACGTATCGTCATGCAGCAGGAAGATGTGCGCATCGGCCGACAATTTGGCGTCAAATTCAATCATAAGATGGCCATATTTTGCCCCCACATCAATCGCCGCAAGGGTATTTTCCGGGGCGACTTTGCCACCGCCACGATGGGCGACGATCGACGGATAAGGCCACAGTTTTTTGCTCATTCCAGACGTTTCCCGTGCGTTGAATCGAAGAAATGTAGCGACCCTACAGGCAGATGTAACCATAAGGTACTGCCTGCTTCAGGGCGCTCGCTGTGTGGCAAGCGTACCACTAAACGCGCCTCACCGATGCGGCCGTGTGCCAGATTATCCGCGCCCAACATTTCCAGGGTTTCCACCCGGAACGGAATGCCGCCCTGCTCCTGGCTGCTGATCTGAATATGTTCGGGTCGGACGCCCAGTACCACAGGACGATTGGCCCACTTCGCTTTCCCCTCGCCAACGGCGATGCCGTAAGAGGCATCAACCGTAAAGCGTGAGCCATCCTGGCTGATATTGCCATGGATCAGATTCATGGCCGGTGAACCCATAAATGAAGCCACAAACTGGCTTGCTGGTCGTTCATAGACCTCAACCGGTGTGCCGATCTGCTCAAGAATCCCTTTATTCATGACCATAACGCGCTGGGCCAGCGTCATCGCCTCTACCTGATCGTGCGTCACGTATAAGCTCGTGGTCTGCAAACGACGATGCAACTGCTGAAGCTCCAGCCGCATCTGAACACGCAGGCGGGCATCAAGGTTAGAGAGTGGCTCATCAAACAGAAAGACGGCTGGCTCGCGCACAATGGCACGTCCCATGGCAACGCGCTGGCGCTGCCCACCGGATAACTCGCGTGGACGGCGCGTCAGCAGATGATCCAGCTCCAGGCTCCGCGCGGCTTCCAGCACCCGTTGACGAACCTGTTCTTTGCTCATGCCGCGAATTTTCAGGCCATAGGCCATATTCTCTTCGACGGACATATGGGGATAGAGCGCATAGTTTTGGAACACCATGGCAATGCCGCGATCTTTCGGCTCTTCATGGGTCACGCGTTTATCGGCTATATAGATATCACCAGAGGTTACCCGTTCGAGTCCGGCGACCATACGCAACAGCGTGGATTTGCCGCAGCCGGAGGGGCCAACCATAACCATAAACTCACCGTCATTAATCGTGACGTTGAGTGGTTGGATGATCTGATTTTTACCGTCGTAAGACTTGGTCACCGCCTGAAGGGTTACGCCTGCCATCTCTATTTCTCGCTCTCAACCAGACCACGCACAAAGGCGCGCTGCATAACAAATACCACCACCACCGGTGGAATCAGGGTTAATAACATTGCCGCCATCACTTCGTTCCACTGGGTCGGCGAACCACTGGTGGAGATCATGCTTTTGATCCCGGCCACGGCGGTGCCCAGGTTTGCGTTATCGATAATTAACAGGGGCCAGAGATACTGGTTCCAGCCGTAGATAAAGGTGATAACGAACAGCGCCGCCAGGTTGGTTTTCGACAGGGGCAGCACAATGTCCCAGAAAAAACGCATCGCGCTGGCACCGTCAATGCGCGCCGCTTCGATTAACTCATCCGGTAGCGACATAAAAAACTGCCGAAACAGAAAGGTGGCGGTGGCCGAGGCCATCAGTGGCAGAGTCAGCCCGCTGTAGCTGTCCAGCAGGTTGAGATCGGCAATAACCTGCACTGTCGGGAAAATACGCACTTCGACCGGCAGCATCAGGGTGATAAAGATCATCCAGAAGAACAGTGAGCGCAGCGGAAAACGAAACCACACCAGCGCAAAGGCCGACAGAATCGACACCAGGATTTTGCCAATGGTGATCCCCAGCGCCATGATGACGCTGTTCATCAGCATCACACTAAAGGCCGGGCCGTTGCCGTTAACGCCGCGCGTCCAGATGTGCGAAATGTTTTCCCACAGGTGCGTGCCGGGAATCAGCGTCATCGGGACGTTATACACGGCGTCGTTATCCAGGGTTGCCGCCACAAAGGCAACATAGAGCGGAAACAGGATGGTCAGGATGCCGAGCACCAGCACCACATGGCTGAAAATGTCCAGCCCGCGACGATTTTCAATCATTGGTATTGCACCTTACGCTCAACGAAGCGGAACTGAATGACCGTCAGGCCAATAACCAGCAGCATTAACACCACGGACTGTGCCGCTGAAGAGGAGAGATCCAGGCCGGTAAAACCTTCCCGATAAATTTTATAGATAAGCGTCGTCGTCGCCTGTACCGGGCCACCGCCTGTCGCGGCATCAATGACCGGGAAAGTATCGAAGAAGGCATAAATCAGGTTGACCACCAGCAGGAAGAAACTCACGGGCGTGATCAACGGCAGCGAAATCGAGAAGAAGCGACGCACCGGGCCTGCACCATCAATGGCGGCGGCTTCAACCAGTGACTTCGGTATCGACTGTAATGCGGCGAAAAAGAACAGGAAGTTGTAGCTCATCTGTTGCCACACCGAGGCCAGCACCACCAGAAACATGGCCTGTCCGCTGTTCTGAGCAAAGTTCCAGTTATAACCCATATGGTTAAGCAGATAGCTTAATAAACCCAGACCGGGGCTGAACAGGAACATCCACAACACGGCAGCAATAACCGGCGCCACCGCGTAGGGCAGCAACAGCAGCATCTGATAGAGCTTACGCAGGCGCACCACGTAGTCCACCAGCGCGGCCAGCAGTAACGATGACACCATGCCAAAGAAAGCCACCATGCCGCTAAACTTGATGGTGGTCCAGAAGGTATCCAGATAAAGACCGTCGGCAAACAGCCGTTTGAAGTTGTCCAGCCCGACAAAGGTACTGGAGATACCGAAGGGATCAAGATTTTGCAGGGAATACCACAGGGCTTCACCGGCCGGCCAGACAAAGAAAATAGCGGTGATCAAGAGCTGCGGCAGCACCAGAAAATAGGGTAACAGTCGATTGCGAAACACCGGGCGAGAGGGAGACATAGCGTTCTCTGACTTTTAAGGAAAAAAGGCCAGCCGCAGCTGGCCCTGCAGAACGGATTACTTATTCTGTTGCTCGAAACGACGCAGCAGTTCGTTACCACGCTTCACTGCACTATCCAGCGCGGCCTGCGGCGACTGCTTGCCGGTCCAGACGCCTTCCAGCTCTTCATCCAGGATGGTACGGATCTGCGGCATATTCCCCAGACGCATGCCTTTGGTATAAGGCAATGGCGGCTTGTTCATCATCTGGCGAATCGCAATATCGGCACCTGGGTTTTTCTCGTAGAAGCCTTCTTTCTTCGTCAGCTCATAAGCGGCAGTGGTAATCGGCAAGTAGCCGGTTTTCTGATGCCATTCCGCCGCAATTTTTGGCTCGGTGAGGAATTTCATAAATTCCGCTGCGCCTTTATAGGTATTGGCATCTTTGCCCTTCATGACCCACAAGCTGGCGCCGCCGATAATGGCGTTCTGCGGTGCATTCGGGATATCCGCATCGTAAGGCATCATGCCGACGCCGTAGTTAAATTTGGCGTAATGGCGAATATCCGCCAGCGAGCCCGATGAGGCCGTGGTCATGCCACAGTCACCGTTATAGAACTTGGCGGTCGATTCGTCTTTACGACCAAAATAGGTGAAGTCCCCTTTCTTGTTCATATCTTCCAGTAGCTGGATATGACGAACCTGAGCCGGTTTGTTGAACTCCAGTACCGCATCGGTGCCGTCGAAACCGTTGTTTTTGGTGGCAACCGGCAGGCCGTTCCAGGCGCTGAAGTTTTCAATCTGAATCCAGCCCTGCCAGCCGCTGGCATAACCGCAACTCATGCCGGATTTACGCAGTGCGGCCGCATCCTTAGCCAGTTCCTGCCAGGTTTTGGGAGCCTGGTCCGGATTCAAACCTGCTTTTTTAAACGCATCTTTGTTGTAGTACAGCACCGGCGTGGAGCTGTTGAAGGGCTGAGAGATCAGCTGGCCTTGTGCGTTGCTGTAGTAGCCGGCGACCGCAGGGACAAACTGCTTCTCATCCATTGGGATGCCAGCATCTTTGAACACCTGGTACACCGGCACGATGGCTTTGGAGGCCATCATCGTGGCGGTGCCCACTTCATAAACCTGTAACAGGGCCGGGGCTTTTCCTGTGCGGACCGCAGCGATACCAGCCGCCAGACTTTGTTCGTAGTTCCCTTTGTACACCGGGACGATTTTGTAGTCCGGGTGTTCCTGGTTAAAACGTTGCGCCAGTGAGTCAACCTCTTTGCCTAACTCGCCTTCCATTGAGTGCCAGAAAGGGATCTCAGTAGCGGCCATTGCATTACCACTGATCGCCAGACCGAGCAGTGCGCTCATCAGGCTACGACGAAAAGTAACAACGGACATAGAATTTTCCTGTTCAGGTAGGTACGCGCGTTATCACGCATTTTTTGCTCGCGAAGTAACATGACACGCTGAAATGACGGAAAAATAACAGTCAGATGACGGAAAAATGACAGCGGAATGTCAGAAGATGACAGGGATAAGCGGGATTAATGCATGAGGACGATACGACGAGGGCAGGAAAGTTGAGCCAGATAACTGAAGTGTGACAGCGCCCCACCCTCGAACCCCAAAAAAGCGATAACGAGAGTGAGCGCTGCCCGGCATGCGCCTGGCCTGAGAGCCAGGCCTGCCACCTATGCGCCCAGATATGCGCTGCGCACGGCCTCATTGGAAAGTAACGCCTCGCCGCTGTCCTCCAGCACCACGTGACCGTTTTCCAGCACGTAACCCCGATCGGCCAGTTTCAGAGCCTGGTTAGCATTCTGCTCTACCAGGAAAATCGTCATGCCTTCGCTGCGTAACTGCTCAATCGTATCGAATATTTGCTGAATAATAATCGGCGCCAGGCCCAGGGAAGGCTCATCCAGTAACAGCAGGCGCGGTTGACTCATCAGTGCCCGGCCAATCGCCAGCATCTGCTGTTCGCCACCCGACATGGTGCCTGCCCGCTGAATTTTACGCTCAGCCAGACGCGGAAACAGCGTATACACCCGTTCGATGCGTTGCAGATACTGCTGGCGGCTGGCAAAAAAACCGCCCATTGCCAGATTCTCTTCCACGGTCATGCGTGAAAACACGCGGCGTCCTTCGGGCACGATGGCAATGGCTTCGCGCATAATCCGCGCCGTTTGCCAGTCGGTGATGGCTTTGCCGTCAAAAGTGATGGTGCCGCTGGTCGCACGCGGTTCACCGCATAACGTGCCCAGCAGCGTGGTTTTGCCCGCCCCGTTTGCACCAATCAGCGTCACAATTTCACCCTGGTCAATATGCAGGCTAACGCCGTGCAGGGCCTGGATTTTTCCGTAATGCGCACTGACGTTATCAATGGTTAACATGGCCATATTACGCCTCTCCTAAATAGGCACGGATCACATCCGGGTTATTACGAATCTCTTCCGGTGTGCCGTTAGCCAGCGGCGTTCCCTGATTCACCACATAGATACGATCGGAAATCCCCATGACCAGCTTCATATCGTGTTCAATCAACAACACGGAAACCTTATGCTCACCACGTAGCTCGGCAATCAACTCATCCAGCTCGTGCGTCTCTCGCGGGTTAAGCCCGGCAGCCGGCTCATCCAGCATTAAAATCTCCGGGCGCGTCACCATGCAGCGGGCAATCTCCAGTCGGCGCTGCTGACCATAGGCCAGATTACCGGCCTGACGATTGGCCATGTCCAGCAAGCCGACGCGCTCAAGCCAGGTGGCAGCACGATCCAGCGCGTCGCCTTCACTGCGGCGAAAAGCAGGCGTTTTAATCAGGCCCGAAAAGACGCCGCTTTTCAGATGCTGATGCTGCGCGACCAGCAGATTTTCAATCACCGTCATTTCGCGGAACAGACGTACGTGCTGGAACGTACGCACAATCCCCATGCGGGCGATCTTCTGCCCGGATAAACCGGCCAGATTCTTGTCACGCAGCGTAATGCTGCCGCCAGTGGGCTTGTAGAAGCCGGTCAGGCAGTTGAAGACGGTGGTTTTACCCGCGCCGTTTGGCCCGATAAGCGACACGATTTCCTGGGGCCGCAGTTCCAGCTTTACGTTGTTCACGGCTAACAGACCGCCGAAGCGCATCATCAGGCCCTCAACGGCTAACAAAGGCTGACTCATGCCTGCTCTCCTTGTTTACCCTGCCTGAGTTTCAGGTGCGGACGCTTCATGGGCAGTAAGCCCTGTGGACGCCAGATCATCATCAGCACCATCAATCCACCCAATACCAGCATGCTGTACTCATTGAGATCACGCATCAGTTCACGTGAAACCACCAGCAAAATGGCGGCCAGAATAACGGCGAACTGCGATCCCATCCCGCCCAGCACGACGATGGCTAAGACAAAAGCAGATTCGACGAAGGTAAAAGATTCCGGGCTGACAAATCCCTGACGGGCAGCAAACAGCGTACCGGCAAACCCCGCAAAGGCAGCACTGATGGTAAAGGCCGTGAGTTTAATACGGGTCGGGCTTAAACCCAGCGAGCGACAGGCAATCTCATCTTCACGCAATGCTTCCCAGGCCCGGCCGAGCGGCATACGCAGCAGGCGGTTAATCACAAACAGCGTCAGCACCACCAACAGTAATGCCACCAGATACAGGAAAATCACCCTGTCGCTGGGATCGTATTTCATGCCAAAGACGTCGTGAAACGTGCCCCATCCACCTTCACTGACGCGGCGGCCAAACTCCAGGCCAAAAAACGTGGGTTTGGGAATCTGGGCAATACCGTTCGGCCCACCGGTAATCGCGGTATTATTCAGCAGCAGGATACGGACGATTTCGCCGAAGCCGAGCGTCACAATCGCCAGATAATCACCACGCAACCGCAACACCGGGAACCCCAGCAGCAGACCAAACGCGGCGGCCACTAAACCAGCCAGCGGCAGGCTCTGCCAGAAACCGAAACCATAGTAATGATTGAGCAGGGCAAAGGTATAAGCGCCTATCGCGTAGAACCCGCCGTAACCCAGAACCAGCAGCCCTGACAGCCCAACCACCACGTTCAACCCCAGGCCCAGCATGATGTAGATGAGCGTCAGCGTCGCGATATCAACGCTGCCGCGTGAGACCAGGAACGGCCAGATAACGGCGGCGGCGATCATCAATGCCATGACGAGCTTTTGCTTTGGCGTGGAACCATCAAAGCCGGGCAGCACCAGGCCGCCGCTGCGTTTCAGCTTGCCCTGAAACAGCGGGCGCAGCAGCTGGAACAGGAAGACCACCGCACAACCGATAAATATCCAGTTCCAGCGCACGCTACCGGCATTCACCACCTGCAGCTTCGTACCATTCAGATCGAGGCGCATTCCCATAAAGAACGCGGCCAGAACCAGCAGCATGACCGTAGAGATCAGTGCATTGACCAGACCAAGGCGTTTCATACTTTCTCTACCTCCGGACGGCCCAGAATGCCGGTCGGCATCACCAGCAGCACCACAATCAGTAAGGCAAACGACACCACATCTTTATATTCGGTTGAGAGATAAGCCGAGGTCAGGGCTTCAGCAATGCCCAGCACCAGACCGCCAATCATCGCGCCGGGAATACTGCCAATGCCGCCCAGTACCGCTGCGGTAAAGGCTTTCATGCCTGCCATAAAGCCGATAAACGGGTTGATCGAGCCATAAAACTGGCCTAACAGCACACCGGCCACTGCCGCCATCGCCGCACCAATCACGAAGGTGAGCGATATCACGCGGTCCGTGTTAATCCCCAGCAGGCTGGCCATTTTCAGGTCTTCAGCACAGGCCCGGCAGGCGCGGCCCATGCGGGAATAGCGAATAAACAAGGTCAGCGCCAGCATGGTCAGGAACGTCACCACCCAGATCACCACCTGCATGGTCGACAGCGTGGCCGCAAAACCATTGCTTTCTCCCAGCGTCCACTGGCCGGTAATGAGACTCGGCAGCGCAAGATCGCGTGAGCCCTGGGTCAGGCTGACATAGTTTTGCAGGAAGATAGACATCCCGATGGCGGAGATCAGGGCAATGAGGCGCTTGGAGGAGCGGACCGGCCGGTAAGCCACCCGCTCAATGCTCCAGCCATAGGCGCTGGAAATAATCACCGCCATCACAAAACCGGCGGCAATCATCAGCCATGTGGTATCAATGCCCATCATCATCAGGGCGGCAATCACGATAAAAGAGACATAGCTGCCGATCATATAGACCTCGCCGTGGGCGAAGTTGATCATGCCGATAATGCCGTAAACCATGGTGTAGCCAATGGCGATCAGCGCGTAGGTGCTCCCGAGGGTTACCCCGTTGAACATCTGCTGAATGAAATAGAGAAACTGCTCGGACATAGTGAGGACCTACTCTGGAACCAGAAAACCCCTCTCCTGCCAGCAGAAGAGGGTTAGCAAGGCGAAGGCGGCACGACAGCGTGCGCATGGCCTTCGCCTGCTTCCCCGATCACCGGTCACGGGGAAGAGTCATTGCCTTATTTAACAGCGGTAGACGAACCGTCTTTGTGCCATTTGAAGACACCAAATTCAAAGCCCTTCAGATCGCCTTTCTGATCCCAGCTCAGGTCGCCCATCACCGTTGGAACAGGTGCGCCGGTTTTCAGGTTCTTCGCAATCGCATCGGGTTCATCGCTCTTGCTGCGCTCGATGCCGGTGACCAGAGACTGGATAGCCGCATAGGTGGTCCAGACGAAAGGTCCGGTAGGATCTTTACGGTTAGACGCGGTGTTGGCTTTAATGGCTTCAACAATCGCCTTGTTCTGTGGCAGCTGGTCGTAACGTTTTGGTAATGTGACGTACAGCCCTTCAGACGCATCGCCCGCGATGTTAGACAGCGAGGCATTGCCCACGCCTTCTGGTCCCATAAAGCCGGCCTTCAGGCCTGCGGCTTTAGCCTGGCGCAGAATCTGGCCCAGCTCCGGGTAGTAACCGCCGTAATAAACGAAATCCACGTTTTCTTTCTTCAGACGGGCAACCAGGGTAGAAAAATCTTTATCGCCTGCGGTGATCCCTTCAAACATCACCACGTTGCCACCTTTGGCTTTCAGGGTTTTCTGGACGGATTCCGCCAGGCCCTGTCCGTACTGCTGTTTGTCATGCACAACAGCGATACGTTTTGGTTTAATCACATCCAGGATGTAGTTCGCTGCGGTTGGGCCCTGATCAGAATCCAGACCGGTGGTGCGCATCACGTCTGCATAACCCCGTGCGGTCAGTTCAGGTGCCGTGGCGGCCGGGGTAATCATCAGCACGCCTTCGTCATTGTAGATGTCTGAAGCAGGCTGCGTTGAGGAAGAACACAGGTGTCCGATGACATATTTAATGCCGTCGTTAATCACCTTGTTGGCCACTGCAACCGCTTGTTTTGGGTCACAGGCATCGTCATATTCCACACCGACCAGTTTGTCGCCGTTTACGCCACCTTTGGCATTAATATCTTTAATCGCCTGTGCAGCGCCGGTAAATTCCATATCACCATACTGCGCGACCGGGCCAGTAGCGGCACCTACGATAGCTATTTTAATATCTTTCGCCATTGCCGCATGGCTCATCGCCAATGCAACGCATCCTGCCAGTAACGCGCGACCTGTCATTTTCATGCGAACTACCCCATCAGTTATGTCGTGTTTGTTGTGAGTGGTGTTATTTTCTGCCAGATAAAGTGGAAAACTGATTTAACAATAATGAGTTAGCACGCTTTTCTGGCTTTTATTAGTAATAAGGCTTTATATTTCAGACTATTAAACAGGAAGTATATTCTGTAAAGCAACTGACATATTCATGATTCGCAATGTTAAGCAGCATAATCATCTGGAGGCAATGCACAGCTTTTGCTTACCAGGCCAGCGCGTTATGCTGTCTTTAAAATCGGAATACCTGTTTATCACTATTATCCTGGCACTCGGTCGCGGTTTTGACCTGTTTTATTGCTTAAAATGTGTCGGGGTTCCGGTTACGGGAATTGACTACATTATCGGCTTTTTACACATACAGGTGTTTGTTATGAAGCTCACCATTATGCGTCTGACCTCGCTGACGCAGCAGGACCGGACAGACCTGGGGAAGATCTGGCCTGAAAGGGATATTGCGCAGTTGGAGGCGTCGTTAAATGAAAGCCATCGTCTTTACGCCGCGCGCTTCAACGATCGTTTGCTGGCGGCATTGCAGTTAGAAATTTCAGGGATTCATGGCAAGGTGCATCATCTGACGGTAAGAGAGGCCACCAAACGGCGTGGTGTCGGTCAGTATCTCCTGGAAGAAACGATGCAGCAGAATCCATCGCTGAACGACTGGTGGATTGCCGATGACGGCAGTGACGATCAACGCATCCGGGCGGCGTTTATGCAGGCGTGTGGTTTTCGTGCGCAGGTTGACGGCTGGGTGAAATAGCGCAGGCAGTAAAAAGGGCGACCTGAGGTCGCCCTGTCTCGTCAGGCTTCGATCGCCATTCGGAGTTTTTTCATCGCGTTCTTTTCAAGCTGTCGGACGCGCTCTGCGGAAACGCCGTAACGATCGGCCAGTTCCTGCAGGGTCGTTTTGTTGTCCTCATCCAGCCAGCGGGCACGGATAATATGCTGGCTGCGCTCGTCCAGGCCTTCCATTGCGTATGTCAGCTTATCGGCCGCATGGGATTCCCAGTTATCCTCTTCAATGCCGTCGGCAAAATCAGAAGTTTTATCCTGGAGATACAGCACCGGGGCCATGGATTTGCCTTCGCCGCTTTCATCGTCAGCGGACATATCAAAGGTCATATCCTGAGCCGCCATGCGCGATTCCATTTCTCGCACATCTTTGCTGCTTACGCCCAGCTCACGCGCGACCATTTCCACTTCATCCTGATTAAACCAGCCCAGACGCTGCTTGGTTTTACGCAGGTTAAAGAACAGCTTACGCTGTGCCTTGGTGGTCGCCACTTTCACGATACGCCAGTTACGCAGCACGTATTCGTGAATTTCCGCTTTGATCCAGTGAACGGCAAAGGACACCAGACGGACGCCAACTTCAGGATTAAAGCGACGAACGGCTTTCATCAAGCCGATGTTACCTTCCTGAATCAGGTCAGCCTGAGGCAGGCCGTAGCCTGAGTAGTTACGAGCGATATGAACAACAAAGCGTAGGTGAGACAGGATCAGCGTCTTTGCCGCATCCAGATCGCCCTGGTAATGCAGCCGTTCAGCCAACGCCTTTTCCTCTTCTGCCGACAACATCGGCCAGGTATTGGCAGCCCGAACATAAGATTCCAGGTTGCCCAGAGGAGCAATAGCTAAAGTTTGCATTTCTTTGGTCATTCAAACCCTCACAAAATCAGTGGAATTGCCGCATCTTTCCTTAAGCGCACGTCACATTATGTCAACGTCGCAGGAAAACCAAAAGCAATCTGTGCTACTTGGAAAACAAAGTTATCCACAAGTTCAATTATAGCAGTGTATATTTTACACACAGATGACAGCGGGGCAACATCCTCTGCACCCATTGTCGGCAGCAGAGGATGATTATAACAAAAAAATGTTGCAGCAGTTTACTGGGGCGTAAATCGGCGTAAATGTTGTACCGTCGCCAGCCAGGCCGCAATCCATCCGATGATGGCCGCAATCAGCAGCAGCAGCAGCGCCTCATCCCAGGAAAAACCTTCCAGAGAGAATGTCGTGCCAAACACCGAGGCAACATGCGCGACGACGGACTGCAGACGCAGGACCAACACTTCAGACAGAATCAGCGATAATACCGCCCCGGTGAAACCTAATAACGCACCGCCATACAGGAACGGACGCAGGATAAACCCATCGGTGGCACCGATCAGCTTCTGTACGTTGATGGTATCGCGCCGGGCAAAAATGCTCAGCCTGACGCTGTTGCCAATCACCAGGAACACCGCCACGATCATTAAGATACCGATCATGGAGGCAATTTGTCCCACCAGCCCGGTCAGGGCCGCAAGACGGGCGAACCAACTGTCATCCATGCGTACTTCGTCTACGCCCTGCACTTTTGCCACCCTGTCGCGCAGGGTTTGCAGGGTGTCGGAATTCTGGAAGTTTAGCTTAGGCGTAATAATGACAACGGCCGGCAGAGGATTCTGCTCCAGCATATCCATCGCGCCACCAAAGCCTGACCAGTTACGGAATTCGTTCAGGGCCTCTTCACGCGTCAGATAGTTAACGTGCTCCACGCCATCGACCTGCTTTAGCTGAGCCGTCACATTTTCCGCCGCGGTGTCGTCCAGGGTTTTAGAGAGATAAACCGTAAGCTGCGGAGCCGGATACCATTGCGTGGCGGCCTGGCTGACGTTTTTCCACACCATATAACACACGCTGGGCAGCGTCAGAGAAATGGCGATAACCATCACCGTCAGCAACGTCGCCAGTGGCTGACGCCACATGTCAGACAACGTACCGCGCAGCGCATAGCGCCACTGCTCCTGCATGCCGCCGCGTAACGCTTTGCTTTTCGACGGTTGCTTCGCCTTCGGCGCTGTCGCGCGTTTATTGCGTTTATTGACCATCGTGGCCTCCGTGCAGGCGTCCTTTGTTCAGCGTCATCACCCGATAATTTCGGCGACCGATAAGCGCCACATCATGTGTCGCCATCAAGACCGTCACCCCAACGCGATTAAACTCTTCAAACAGCCGCAGAATGTCTTCAGACAGGGCCTCATCAAGGTTACCCGTCGGTTCATCCGCCAGCAGTACCGCAGGTTTATTCACGACGGCACGCGCAATGCCGACGCGCTGCTGTTCACCACCAGAAAGTTGAATAGGATAACTTTTCGCTTTGTCGAGCAGGCCCACTTTGTCTAAGGCCGCGGAAACACGACGCCGGATATCCTCACCGCTGGCCCCGGATATGATCAACGGAATCGCCACGTTGTCGTACACGGAACGATCCATCAGCAGGTGGTGATCCTGAAAGATCATCCCAATCTGACGGCGCAGAAACGGCACCTCGCTGTTACGCAGACGTGAAATATCATGCCCGCTAAACCAGATTTGTCCGGCGCTGGGACGTTCAATGCCACAAATCAGCTTCAGCAAGGTACTTTTCCCTGCGCCAGAATGGCCGGTCAGAAACGCCATTTCACCAGGACGCAGATGAAAATCCACTCCCTGCAGCGCCTGACGTCCGCCGAGATATGCCTTACTGACCTCTTCAAAGCGAATCATCCTAATTAGTCCTCTCGGGCAAACAGTGCCTCAATAAAATCCTCGGCCTTGAAGGGCCGTAAATCTTCGATGCCTTCTCCAACACCGATATAACGGATAGGTATGCCAAACTGATCCGCCACCGAGAAAATCACGCCACCTTTGGCCGTGCCATCCAGTTTCGTCAGGGTAATGCCGGTCAGACCGACGGCTTCATTGAACAGTTTGGCCTGGCTGATGGCATTCTGCCCGGTGCTGGCATCAATTGTCAGCATGACTTCATGCGGCGCCTGCTCATCCAGCTTTTTCATCACGCGTGTGATTTTCTTCAGCTCTTCCATCAGGTGCGATTTGTTTTGCAAACGCCCCGCGGTGTCGGCGATTAAGACGTCAACGCCACGGGATTTGGCAGCCTGAATGGCGTCGAAAATCACCGAGGCAGAATCCGCGCCGGTGTGCTGCGCCACCACAGGAATGTTGTTGCGCTGGCCCCATACCTGAAGCTGTTCAACGGCTGCCGCACGGAAGGTATCGCCCGCCGCCAGCATGACCGACTTCCCTTCAGCCTGATACTGACGAGCCAGCTTACCGATGGTGGTGGTTTTACCCACACCGTTCACGCCGACCATCAAAATGACGAACGGGGTTTTACCTTCAAGGTTGAGCGGTGCTTCGACTTTCGCCAGAATCCCGGCCATCTCGCTTTTCAGCAGGCCATAAAGCGCCTCTGCATCGCGAAGCTGTTTACGATCGGCCTGCTGCGTCAGGCTGGTAATAATGCGGCGCGTCGTTTCAACCCCCACATCCGCAATCAGCAGTTGCTCTTCCAGCTCTTCGAAAAGCTCATCATCGATCTTCTTGCCACGAAACAGGCCGATAAAACCCGAGCCCAGGTTCTGGCGGGTTTTCACCAGGCTACGTTTCAGGCGGGCAAAGAAGCCTTCTTTCGTCGGACGATCCTGCTCCTGCGTCACTAGCGGCGCGGCGGCCAGGGGAAGATCGCTGACGGTATCGGTAGGTTCTGCCTGACCCGCATGGTGAGGCGCTTCCTCAACGGCATCCGCGCCCGCTAAAGCCAGCGCGGTCAGTTCGTCGTCGCTCAGCGGTGCGTCGTCTGCCACAGGGGCAGGTTCTGACATTACAGTTTCAGGCTCGTGAGGCGTAACCTCAACGATATCCGCATCGGCCAGCGCCAGCGCGGTCAGTTCGTCGTCGCTCAGCGGTGCGTCGTCTGCCACAGGGGCAGGTTCTGACGCCACAGTTTCAGGCTCGTGAGGCGCGACCTCAACGATATCCGCATCGGCCAGCGCCAGCGCGGTCAGTTCGTCGTCGCTCAGCGGTGCGTCGTCTGCCACAGG